>CAJUIH010000125.1 GCA_910586045.1 uncultured Eubacterium sp. | reverse complement strand
GTGGATTAAGGTTTTATGAATGAAAGTATCTATTAGGGGTTGCAAAACAACGGAGTTTTGGATGGAACTGGATACAAAAAATGAAGTTGCGGGGTGTCGGCTGCTCCTCCCCGAAAAGAAATAAAAAAGAAATAAAAAGAAAGCATTGCTTAATTCGTGAAAGAATGTTAACATAAATAATAGGCATGATGTTTTTGCAGGCAGACGAACGGAATGCGCATATTTTGTATATGGGAGTAAGCAGATGAAAAAGAAAAGGTTAGCAGCAGGCGCCCTTGCACTTGCAGTTTCCATCACGGCCTGCGGCTGTGGTGAGCAGTTGTATGAATTGACGGATGAAGAAGAGGCGGTAGTGGTACATTATGCCACGCGCGCTGTGACAAAGTTTAATAAAAGACAGTCCGAGGGGATCTCAGATGTCACAATGCTGAAAGCCAGGATGCAACAGGAAGAAGAGCGGCGCAAGGAAGAAGAACAAAAGGAAAAAGAAGAACAGCAAAAGCAGGAAGCAAAGCAGGATGAAAATAAGGATAATTCCAAAACGGAATCCGGCCGGCAGCCAGATCAAAGCCAATCCAGCGAACAGCCGAAAATAGATTATGTATCCCTGGGTCAGGCGCTTAAACTAAACGGCATTGAGGCCGTCTATAAAGGGTATGAGGTTACTTCTACGTATATGGAATCAGCCAGCTATATGATCCGGGCAAACAGCGGAAATGAACTTTTAGTATTGCATGTAAACCTGAAAAATACCGGAAATAAGAAAGCAAAATGTAACATCCTTTCTAAGATGCCGACATTTAGGCTGAATGTAAACGGTGATTTGAACGTATCTGCGGATACAACGATTTTGTTGGATGACCTTGGGACTTATCAGGGCAGCTTGAAAGCAGGAGCGGCAAAGAAGACGGTTTTGGTATTCCAGGTGAAAGAAGGGACCGTGAAAAAAGTAAAAAGTATGGATCTGGAAGTGACCATAAACGGGACAGGTTCTACTGTTCAGCTTGTATCAGACTAGTGCGGACAAAAAAATAAAAAAATTATAAAAAATACGTGTAAATTTGGTCAATAGTGTGATATACTGAATATAATTTGAGAATGGCATCGGGAGGAAATTAGGTATGGATACAAACATTCTGTTAGAAAATGGAACGAATGAGCTGGAAGTATTGGAATTTACATTAAATGGAAACCATTATGGGATCAATGTTGCGAAAATCCGTGAGATTCTTACATATCAGCCGATTACGCCGATTCCAAATGCACACTCAAGTGTAGAGGGAATTTTTATGCCGCGTGATACGATGATTACGGTAATCAGCCTGAAAAAATGTCTCGGCCTGCCGACTGCGGACAACGAAGGGCTGTTTATCATTACCAATTTCAACAAATTAAACATTGCATTTCATGTAGACCAGGTAATCGGAATCCACAGAGTTTCCTGGGCCGATATTATCAAACCGGATTCTACGATTAATACAGATAAAGGAGAAGAATCCAGAGGCGGTGTATCAACGGGTGTAATCAAGCTGGAAGATAAGCTGGTCGTAATTCTTGACTTTGAGAAGATTGTTACGGACATCAGCCCGGAAACAGGCCTTAAAGTATCTGATATCGAAGCGCTGGGAGAACGTAACCGAAGCGAGTCTCCGATCCTGATCGCGGAGGATTCACCATTACTTGGCAAACTCATTACAGACAGCTTAAAGAAAGCAGGCTATGTGAATATTACGATGTGCATGAACGGTAAGGAAGCATGGGATAAGCTGCTGGAATATAAAAGTAATAACAACGTGCTTAACAGGGTACATTGTATCATTACCGATATTGAAATGCCGCTTATGGACGGACACCGCCTGACAAAACTAGTGAAAACGGATGATGTTTTAAAACAGATTCCATTGATTATATTCTCATCCCTTGTAAATGATGAAATGAGAAGAAAAGGGGAGGCGCTTGGTGCGGATGCACAGCTTACCAAACCGGAGATTGGATTTTTGGTAGAAGCGATCGATGGGCTGATTGATAAAAATATCAAGGCTTAACGCTTTTATGATTAGGAATGATTGAGTGAGAGCGACCGTGGGTAAGGGCAGTTTACGGCACTCTCACTTTTCATTGGCGCATAAAAAGGAGAGATGTTTGCATGAGCAGGAATGAAGATTATCTGGACAATCTGCTTACATCCGTCACAGACAGATTGAGTGAGTTTGACGATGATTTTGAGCAGAACAGGGAATCTTTAAAACAATCATATCAGACGCAGAATGATCTTCCGCCAAAGACGCAAAGCGCACTGAACGAAGTCCGGGAAGACAGTTTTTTAAAGGAGTTTGAACAGGAATTGCAGTCGGATGGCCTGGATGGTGATTTTATGCGGGAATTTGAACGGGAAATGAATGGGGGAGGCGGTTCCATGCAGGATGATGAAATCACAGGCCTGTATGACGACCTAATGCAGCCGGATGTGTTATCCGGCCTGGCGGATGATCCGCTGCAGGCGGACGATTCGGTACGTACCGAAGACAGAACGGGCCTTTCCGATGCGGCCGGAATGGAAGAAACCGCGGATCTGGACGGATTGACGCAGGCTTTGGACATGGCGCAGCCGGATGGTCCGCCAGAGGGAGCAAATGACACGGATCTGGTTCCGGATACCATGTCGCAGGATGAATTGGACGCATTATTCCAATCTGCCGACGGGGGAGGCGGTACCGAGAACGCGTCCGGCAGCGAGATGCAGGACGATTTCTTTTCACAGATTTCCGATCAGATGCAGGAAAGTTTTCCGGATGAAATGCAGGAATTAATGTCAGAAGAGGGCGGGATGTCTGCTTCGGGCGGGCAGGATTTCCCACAAAAGGGGGAAACACAGGAGGGTACAATGGAAGCACCAGAAGGCATGGAAGGTCTTGAGGACATCTTTGGGGATTTGATGGATGGCGCAGCGGACCATGCGGATGTAACGCAGGGAATGGATTCCGGCCTGAATAACAATACAAGTGCGGTAGACGAAGAGGCATTTTCTGAAATTACCAGAATGCTGGATGAGGATGGAAGCAATGCGGGGCAGGCAGACGCAAATCCGATGGCTATGGCAGGCGGACCGGATTTCTCATTTGCAGAATCGGATATTTCCAAAAATGACGAATCCGGCAAAAAGAGAAAAAAAGAAAAAAATCCGAACAGTCCGTTTGCAAAACTGTCCCATATGCTGTTTGGTACGCCGGAAGAACTGGATCCGGAGGCGGCAGCCGAATTTGCGGCAGCCAATCCGCAGAATAATATAGATCCGAAAGAAGCAAAGGAAAAGAAAAAGCAGGAAAAAGAGTTAAAGAAACAAAAGAAAAAGGAAGAAGCGGAAGAGAAGAAAAAAGAGAAAGAAGCCGCAAAGGCGGAAAAAGAAGCGAAAAAGGCGAGCAAGCCAAAGAAAGAGAAAAAGCCGAAGCCGCCAAAGAGCAAAAAGCCGAAAGAGCCGCCGCTTCCGAAAGTGCCGGTGATGATGATGTGGGTTGTGGCCTTATCTATCATGGTGCTTGTATTCCTCGGTACTACGCTGGTAGGATATACGTCCGCAGTCAGCGCGTCAAAAGACGCGTTTCATAAGGGCGATTATGTTACCGCTTATACAAAGCTCAAAGGCATCAAAGTCAAAAAAGCCGACCGGGAACTGTATCAGGCAGCATCCGCGCTTGCGGGTGTGCAGGTGGAACTGGATGCTTACACGGCGCTGATGGAGCAAAAGCAGTATGAAATGGCTTTGGACGCTTTGGTGCGCGGATACGGAAGATGTGGGATCCATTCGGCACAGGCAGAAGAATGGGGCGTATCGGATCAGTTAAAAGAATTTGAAGACAAACTGGACCAGCTTTTAAAGGAACAGTTTAATGTCAGCAAACGGAAAGCGAAAAAGCTGTACAACATTAAAAAGCGTTCCGAATACACGCTGCAGCTTCAGGAAATTTTAGAAGGACTGGGATTAGATTGAGATGATTGCGATTATTGATTATGATGCGGGAAATCTGAAAAGTGTAGCAAAAGCCCTGCATTATTTAGGCGGGGAAGCGGTCATTACAAGGGATATTCCTACGATACTCCGTGCGGATCATGTGATCCTGCCTGGGGTTGGTTCGTTTGGGGTGGCCATGGACCAGTTAAAAAAATACGGTCTGGATCAGGCAATTTATGAAGTCGTAGCAAAAAAAACGCCGTTTCTTGGGATTTGCCTTGGGCTGCAGCTTTTGTTTGAGGGCAGTGAAGAAAGTGAAGGGATCGAAGGCCTCGGGATCCTGCACGGACGGATTGTAAAGATCCCTGCAAAAGACGGATTGAAAATACCGCATATCGGCTGGAATTCATTGTCTCTGCAAAACGACGGCCGGCTGTTTGCGGACGTCCCGCCGGAGTCTTACGTTTATTTTGTGCATTCTTATTATTTAAAAGCACAGGACGCGGATATTGTAAAAGCGGTAACCGAATACGGGACGCGGATTCATGCGTCCGTGGAGCAGAACCATGTCTTTGCCTGCCAGTTCCATCCGGAAAAAAGCAGTTCGGTGGGGCTTATGATGTTAAAAAACTTTATGAAAGTTCAGAAAGGTGTTTAGAAACCATGTTTACCAAAAGGATTATACCCTGTCTGGATGTAAAGGGCGGACGTGTTGTAAAAGGCGTTAATTTTGTGAATTTAAAAGATGCCGGAGATCCGGTAGAGATTGCGGCGGCCTACGATGCGGCAGGAGCAGACGAGGTTGTATTTTTGGATATTACGGCATCCTCCGATGCGAGGGCGACTGTAGTGGAAATGGTACGCAAGGTTGCCGAACGCGTATTTATCCCGTTTACGGTCGGGGGCGGAATCCGTACCGTGGAAGATTTCCGTGCGCTGCTGCGGGAAGGGGCGGATAAGATTTCTATTAATTCAGCGGCGATCGAAAATCCCGGCCTGATTGCACAGGCCGCGGACAAATTCGGCAGCCAGTGCGTAGTGGTAGCGATCGACGCGCGCCGCAGGGAAGACGGCAGCGGATGGAATATCTATAAAAACGGCGGTCGTATTGATATGGGGATCGACGCCCTGGAATGGGCGGTGCAGGCAGACCGCCTTGGCGCGGGGGAAATCCTTTTGACCAGTATGGACTGCGACGGGACAAAAGCGGGGTATGACTTGGAACTGACCAGGACGATTGCGGAACATGTTTCCATACCGGTGATTGCGTCCGGCGGTGCAGGGACGAAAGAGCATTTTGCGCAGGCATTGACAGAAGGAAAGGCGGATGCGGCTTTGGCGGCTTCCCTGTTCCATTATAAGGAGCTGGAAATTATGGATTTGAAAAAAGAACTTGCCGCACAGGGCATTGCAGTCAGAATGTAATGCTGTGATGTCCCAAGCATAGAAACACAGGCGAAACAGAACAGAGGATAAAACAATGGGAATGATTGTAAACGATTGGCAGCCAGCCATACAGGCGGAATTTAAAAAACCATATTATAAGGAACTGTATCAGTTTGTAAAAGAGGAGTATCGAACACATGTCATTTATCCGCCGTCGGATGATATTTTTAATGCCCTGCATCTGACGCCGTTGTCAGAAGTGAAGGTATTGATTTTAGGCCAGGATCCGTATCATAACGATCACCAGGCGCATGGGCTGAGTTTTTCCGTCCTGCCGGACCAGAAAGAAATTCCGCCGTCGCTGCAGAATATTTATAAAGAACTGGCGGACGATATGGAATGTTATATCCCGAACAACGGGTTTTTGGAAAAATGGGCGAAACAGGGCGTATTGCTTTTGAATACGGTTTTGACCGTACGGGCGCATCAGGCCAATTCACATCAAGGCAAGGGCTGGGAACAGTTTACCGACGCGGTCATACAAGCAGTCAATGCGCTGGATCGTCCGGTTGTCTATATGCTGTGGGGAAAACCTGCGCAAACCAAGATCCCGATGCTGAACAATCCGAAGCATCTGATTTTAAAAGCGCCGCATCCAAGCCCGCTTTCTGCGTACCGCGGATTTTTTGGCTGCAGGCATTTTAGCCAAGCGAACGCGTTTTTGACCGAGCACGGTGCAAAGCCGATAGACTGGCAGATTGAAAATCTGTAGTTTTATACAAAATATAGTTTTACAGCCGATGTTTTGATACAAAATACAGATTTTTTCCTAAGTATTTGTAAAGGGAATCAAATAAGATGCCGATATAACATATAATAAATAAGACAGAAAACCAAGTGGCATGGCCTGCGGGCTGCGGAGACTGCGGGCCATGTTTTGTGACAGGGTCTTTGTTTATGCGTGTAAATTATCAATTAGGAATATGTGCAGGACGCAAAGGCATTGTCATATCATGCAACTATTCATTTAGGACATGGAAGTCCGACTATTCAAAGGAGTGATCACTATGTATGGAATTTCAGGGTATGGTTCAAACTCAATCAGTACGTTGTTTTCTGGTTTCGGAGGATCATCCAAAAAAAATGCATCGGCAAGCGGCCTGAGTGCCCTGACAGCTTCACTTTCCGATTATAATATGATCCGCAGCGGAAGTTATAAGAAGCTGATGACGGCTTACTTCAGGAAGACCGACGGGGATTCGGTAAAGAGTTCGTTCAATAATACAAGAACCAACCGAAACGCAGCGACATCCAAGGATTCTGCGGATACCCTGGGCAAAGTAAAAAGCGCTGCCGGTGAACTGGAAGATTCTGCCTCCGCGCTGCTAAAGTCTGGTTCTAATTCAGCATTCAGCAAGGTTACCACAAAAGACGACAAAGGCCTTACGACAATGAAGTATGATACGGATAAAATCTACAAGGCCGTAAAGTCATTTGTGAACGACTACAATGATATGATAAAGGCAGCAGACAAATCAAAGACAGGCAGCATACAGAAAGCAGCCATCAGCATGATTAATGGCACTTCCAGATATGCTTCTTCCTTAAAGGATGTTGGCATTTCAGTGGACAGCGAAGATTTTACACTGTCGATTGACGAAGAGACATTTAAGAATGCGGATATGAACAAAGTAAAATCGCTGTTCAACGGCGCGGGTTCTTATGCCTCCAATGTAAAATCACAGGCATCGATGATTGAATACCGTGCAGGCAATGAAGCTTCCAAGGCAAATACGTATTCACGCTACGGCGGCTATAATTCGACGTATTCGTCAGGTTCTGTATGGGACAGCTATTATTAAACCGCTGTCTGTAAAAGAATGAGTTAAGATCCCCCGCGTGTTTTGGCGGGGGATCTTTTTTTCATCGTTCCATTCTTGCACTGTTTGCAAAATTATGCTAAACTGGTAAAAATATAGCAAATATAACGGTAAGGAGGATTTTCAGATGGATCATAATTGTGCATATTGTATGGAAGGCGAACTGGTCGCTAAATTTGGAATTAAAATATGCGAACTTCCCGCCAGCAAGGTTTACTTATTTAAAGAACAAAGCCATAAAGGCAGGGTGATTGTCGCGCACAAAAAACATGTCGGAGAGTTGACGGAGCTGACGCCGGAAGAAAGAAGCGCGTTTTTTGAAGACGTAGCGCGGGTATCGCAGGCGATTCACGCAGCCTTTGGGCCGGACAAGGTAAATTATGGCGCTTATGGCGACACCGGGCATCATCTCCATTTCCATCTTGTTCCAAAATACGCGGATGGGTTTGAATGGGGCGGTGTGTTTGCCATGAATCCGGATCAGAAATATCTGGCCGATGAAGAATACGCGGAATTGATTGCGGCCATTAAAAACGAACTTGGCGTATAAAAAATAATTCGCGGATCTATAGGAACAACAAGCGAAAATAAATAAGCCTACCTTATTACTTGACCGGTACAGGTAGGCTTATTGTCTGATCTTGCAGGGCAGCCATTTGGGGGGGGGCGGTTGTTTCCTCATTTATATTAATTTGATAGTATATTCCCCGTATAAATTCAAGAAGAAGATGTTCCAGAAAGAAGGGTTGATAAATATGACAGAACCAGAAGTAAGTTTACGTTTAGCGATGTACTACATCAAAAACCATCTCACTGAACAGGATGTTAAAGTTTCCATTGATGGCGCACATATCAAAACCGGGAAAGTATTACATTTTGATATTGAAAGTTTTTTGAGAGAAAATAAGTTCGTTAAAATGGATGGGGATTTTGGCCGTTGGCAAGGTAGGTATTACGTAAAAGGACAAAGAGCAGAGATTATTTTAGAATCCATTCCGGGATATGGAGATGTTCAAATCCTCTTACACAATGGGGAATTTTCCGTAAGGATGTTATTGCATAGACTAAAATATAATGATGTGAT
>CAJUIH010000124.1 GCA_910586045.1 uncultured Eubacterium sp. | reverse complement strand
GAATCGCAAATCTGATATCCGTCCGCATAATCCTGTTTTACCCAGGACAGCTTCAGGCTGGAATCTTTTACAGAAGAAGCCTGCAGCCCTTTGACCGCGACGCCGGCAATCTTGAAGCTGACAATCTTCGTACCGGTATAGTTGCTGCTCGTACCGGTAATAACCGCAGTAGCCAAACCAGGCGCTGTATTGTTTGTATACGTAACCGTATAATCGACACCGTTCGTCAGTACTTTGTCGCCGTCACTAATCGTAATCGACGGTGTATAGGCATCCCCTGTATACGTCTTATCTTCAATGCCCGATGCGCTTAAAGACTGAAGACTCTTTGGTTCGATAATAAAGTTTACGGACTGCGTACCAGAATATTTACCGATCCCGGTTACCGTAATCGTAGCCATACCCGCATTGACATTATCCGCATAGGTAACCGTATAATCCGTACCCTGCGTCAACGTCGCGGAACCTGTTTCTACCACGATCGCCGGCGTAATTGCTTTTCCGGTATAAACATAACTCGGCGCATATCCGCTGATAATAAATCCGCCTACATCATTGCTGATACTAAAGGTTGCTTTTGTCGATCCAACGTAATTGGAATTATTCGCAGACCGGATTGTCACGGTCGCTGTTCCGATATTCACATTGTTCGCATAGCTTACTACATAATCCACGCCATCCACTAAGATATTCGAACCGCACGTCACGGTAATGGACGGTGTAATTGCAGAACCTGTATACCGCTGCGCCGGAATCGGAGCAACCGTACACTTCGACAACTGTGCAATAATATCGAAATTCTTCGTAATCATTCCGTTATTATTCCCAATTCCGCTAATATAAATCGTAGCCATACCGACTTCCACATTATTACTGTAAGTAACCGTATAGTCTACATTTTCCGTCATACCGGCAATCGATACCTTTGGATATACCTGGCTGCCGGTATAGTACATAGCCGTCGTCGTATCCATTGACAGCTTCACATCATCCGGCTTAATTGCCGTTGCGCCCGAAATCTCTCCGGTTCCCGGATTGAACGGACTGTTTGTATCACTGCCGCCGCTCGTAATCGTTGAACTTGTAATCAGGAACTTCGCCGAAGCCGTACCGCTGAAATTGTTCTGGCCGTTAACGGTAATCGTCGCTGTTCCGGCATTTACGTTATTCGCATACGACAAAGTATAATCCAGTTCTTCTGTCAGTCTGTACTTAATCTTTTCAATATAATCGGTAACCGATAACCCTACCGGACAAATCTCAAAGCCCGTATACGCATACTCTTTCTTATAATTATCAATTACTACAGAGCTGGAAATCGGCCTTGGCGTAATCGTATATTTAAGCGTCTGCGGCTGGGTAGAATACGTTCCTTTCTTAGGATTTCCTTCCACACGGATAAAATAATCACCCGCGTTTACAAAATCTTTATCCTCGATCAGATTTTCAACCGTTACTTCCCCTCTGTACTTTCCGATTGTACAAATTTCTTTGTCCACACCGGTTATCGTAATCGCCGGCGCCTGCTGCTGTGCATTGTAAACCGTTGTAGTAGGATTGATACGAATCGTTGCTTCGGAAGCAATATCTTTTCCGATAAAATACCAATAACTTGCGCTATCCGTATAATTGCCTACGCCGGTAATCGTTACCTTAACCTTACCTGCATAAGAACAGGTCGGCGCGTCTCCAAAACCATCCCGGATTTCCACATCATCAGTATCCGGTTCTACATACTGGTAATTGATCACATAATCATTGCCTTCTTCAAACTCCGTACCCGCGACTAAGAATACATTGCGGTTTTCCGGAAACTGGTAGTAAACGCCCACGGTCCGCTCCAGTAGTTCTTCTTCCGTCTTTGGATGCTGCGGGATCACCGAAGTGCCCACGCCCTCAAACGGCAGGTTCAGCCTGTAAGAACTCAGATCCTGTACCGCGTTCTCTCCGCCCGGATGATACAGGAACCTTGTATGGCCTGCAAGCGGAGCTGGCTGGATTGTAAAGGTAGCTTCTTTTGTTCCATAATAATTGTCTGCCGCTTCTTGCGGAATGGAAACCGTCACGGTCGCCAATTTTCCTTCTTTTGTGGCATTCTCATTATTATCAAATTTTACTGTAACATCTGTAATATTATCCGATATTACCCTGGTGCCGTTAAACTGCAGGATCACTTCTCCGTTAAATACGAGATTAAACGCCGGCTGCTGTTTTTGTCCATTATATACCGGCGTTTCTCCGGTAAATACGAGTTCCGTATCGCCGATATTCAAAGGCTTCACTTCATACGTAACCGTACGTTCCCCGGTAAAGTTGCCGATTCCGCGAACCGTAATCGTCTTCGTTCCGACGCGCTTCAAATCGCCATTATGCTGATACGTAAAATGAATCGTATAATCCTGCCAATCCTTATAAGCATCCGTGTTATTGCTGTCATACTGGATTCCGGTCAAATCCCGGCCTTTATAACGAAGTACCGGAATCGGCCTGATTTCCTTGCCGTTATTATAAAACAGATTTTCCAGTGCTTCCCGGTCCAGAATTACATTTTCTTCATCCCCTACATCCTTTCGGATAATCGTATACGGATAAGAAATCTCTCCGGTATAATTGCCTTTTCCTCGTATTACAAATTCCGGCCGATTATTGCTGTCTCTCGTCCAGTTTACATAATCTTTGCCTTCGGCTGATCCGGCGTCCGTCTCGTACTCGGCATCCGCTACCGCACCGGACTCATCTTCTTTCTTGCCGTCCGATAAAGTATGGGCCGCAATCCGGACAGAACGTACTGTTGGCCAGACTTTCGAGCCTGTATATTCTACTTCTTCCGGATAAACAACGGTAATAATGCCTTCTTTTACCGCATCTTCCAGATGATAAGGTACAATCCGGAATGTCTGTTCAATCGTGCCGCTGAATTTGGTACCGTTTCCGGTAACGATCACCTTATGCGTACCTACATTCGTTGCATCGCCTTCGATTTTAATTGTATAATCGTTTTTATTCAGTTCCACGCCGTCTAAGGTGACTTTGATATCTTCCGGCTTCAGCACTGGTACGCCGTGTGCGTAAGGATATTCCTTTTCTACATTTATCGTTGCACCGTCCATGCTGGCTGTCATATTATATTCGATATCTTTGGAACCGCGCATCCAGGTTACCGGAACGAGGTTTCCGTTTTCGTCGGCCTTTTTCGCCGGCTGGATGGTCACGTGATTTTCCCCGATGTTTACTGTCGGCGTTGAGGCAAACTCATAATCCGTACCATAAACCAACGGAATCTGTTCGCCGTTTCCTCCTGTATACGTAACCCGCAGGAAGTCTTCCAAATGGAAATCCTTGCCGCCTACCGGATAAGTGACAGGCTTAATAAAATCATACGAAATATAACTTGCGTCTAAGTTACCCTTAATCGTAATCTTGCAAGGTATCGATCCTTCTAAAAAGTTTACATTCGACCGGATCATTGCGTCCTGGATACCAATCCGGTTCGGTACGTCTACCTTGTATTCGGCATTTTCCTTTAATTCATGGATTCTTGCATCACCGCTGCCTGCTGCGTCTTCATAGGTCTGCGGTTCATTATTTCCGGTCACGGAAGCAAGCTTCTCATAAAAGATCACCTTACATCCGCCTACAGTAGAAGATGGATTGTAATCTAATTCTCCGCCTTCTGCTATCGTCAAAGAATTTGTCTTTCCGGCTGTCGTATTCGGCTGGAACTGCCCGTAAATAATATAATTAATTGTCGTTGTACCTGTAAAATTACCAGTACCGCTGCCTTCTATCGTTACGCAAGCGCGGGCATTCGTCTTTTGATCCTCGCTGATAAAGGTATCATTATGCTTGGTTTCATCCGGATAACCAATCGTACACTGTGCCTGCAGATCCGCCGGTTTCATATCGTACGTAGTTCCGTCGTCTCTGAGAATTTTAATGCTTACGGTCGGCAGCACCTGGCTTCCTGTAAACGCCGTGCGTTCCGGCTCCAGACTTATTTCGCATTGCTTTTTATCACTTAATGTGATCGGGCGAATCTGGAACGTTACCTCGCACTGCCCTTTAAAGTTTCCGTTGTCTTTTGCATCAAAAATCACTTTCGGATGCTTTGTACGGTCAGGCTGATCCTGGAACAAGCAGGCATTTAAATGATTTTCATAACTGCGTATGCAATCGTTGTCGCTTAATTCTGTACCGTTATACGTAAGTCTGACCTGCGGAAGCACCCCCTGCAGCTCATCCCCGTTATCCGTAATGGTATACGGCGTATAGTTATAGATCTGATTTTCCGGCTTCCATCCGGTGACACGGAATCCCGCGTTTGTATTTACATCCCAATAATTGCCATCCTGGTTGAATTTACCTATCTGCCGTCTGTAAATAGTAAAATTGCCAATCAGTTCCCCCTCATAATTATTGATACCCTTGATCCGCACATACGGCTGCGAAATCCCACCGCCTCTGTTTTCATTAGCGTCTATATTATGATACCAATCCACAATTTCATAATCATTTCTTGGCTGCAATACTTGTGTATGATCCGCTTTCAGCACAACCTGAAATGCCGGCGTTACTTCTTCTCCTGTATAAATGTTGTCCCGTTCTGTTTCTGTGTCGTTTGTAAATATAATTTCGTACGCGCCGTCTTCCAGATTTACTTTCTGAATCGGAACTTTCACCCGGATACTGCCATAATAACCGTTAATCCCCTGCAACGTAATATAGCCGTATAATGGTGAATCCTTATCCATCGGATCGTCTGGACGAGGAGTCGCCGGATCATATGTTACCAGGTACTGACCTGACGCACCCGCATATAAATATTCAACCCCCGAAGAAGTTTCCAAATTATAAATCAGGCAAACTCCCGCATCCGCGCTGGTTCCCTTAAATTTTACACCGCCCGGGCCGTCCGCCGCAGTGGAATACGGGCCGTCCAGCGTTACCGTGCCGCTAGGGATTCCGTTAATTGGCTGGCCTAGCGTGATACTGTGTTCGGCTGGTTCCAAAACTGTTGACTTTGTAATATCTCTACCCACTAACAGTGTTAATGTTTTGGATGAATTATAAAATCCTTGCTCTTTTCCAAGAACTTTATAAGTAATCGTACTGTTTACACTCAGATTGCTCAGGTCGATATCTTTTTCTTCAATTTCATAATGCCGATCCAATTCCAGCGGATCCTCGCCCGGGAATTTACCATCACTAATTACAAGATTGTCTTTAATGTAAGTTAAATATCCGCTTGCCGTTTCACCTTTTACATATGGTTTCGCTGGCAGTGTAAATTTCACTTCATCGGCACTAATGCTCCTGGCTGTAATCTGAAATTTTTCCGTTGCTTTATACGACGTTGCACTTGCATCCGGATTTTTAAAATTGCTTCCTTTCTTTGCTATTCTATATACGTAATCTGTTTTTGTACTTGCATCCTGTACGGAACTGATCTTTTTACCATTCGCATCATAAACACCCAAATATCCGGCATCATACGTAAAATCTGTACTTTCCATCGGAATCTCTAAGTTTTGCGTTTTCAAAACCAGTTTCGTAATCCCCGGCAGATTGTTCTGTCCCATATACTCATGGGTACGCGGAGATCCCGTTTTAAATCCATCTGTATCTTTATCCAGAATAAGATCGCCCTCATCCAATCCTCTAGGCTGAATCTCAAAATCCTGCGTAATCACCATTCCATTATTTAACGTAATCTGAACCGAAGCCTTACTATTTGACGAAGTAGCATTTACCGCGTTCAGATATTGGATTGCGCCTTCTTTATCATACTCCGTCGCCGGTATGGTCATTCTGTTTCCGCCTGGCGGTTCATAATATATCTCCTGTACAACCGGCTGGTGCTCTTTCGCCATATACTTATGCGTCTTATTTGTTTCCAAACACTGCGGACAGTCATCGCCTAATGTAACATGCATATACCGCAGATCAAATTCCTGGATCGAGAACTCTGCCCATACAGCTCCGTCATAGTTTCCGCTAAATGTAAATCTGGCCCAAAATGTTCCTGTCTTCCCATTCCAGACAGTGATTGGCGTTCCCCCATCCTTACTTTCAAAAAAGTCAACCGAATATCTGTCTCCTATGGTTGTCAGATAAAGATTCCATTCAGTATTTCCATCCGCATCCTTTTTACCAAGCATCGTATTCGTTTCAACATCTGGCGCGTCAGTAGATGGCGCAAATATGGACGAGCCAAGTTTCATAAAATGCCGATCTGTAAGCGGCTGCGGTTCGATATCATAATACAGTCGCGGTGTTTCTTCCGTACCCACAATCTGTCCATAATAACCGCCATTATATGCATTTGCGACTGCGTCGGCTTTATTATTATATTTACCCTTGATCGTAATATAGACTCTTCCGGCAGCCTCTATATTTTTAATGCCGTCAACTACTAAATTTGCGTCTTTCCATTTGTGCTGTTTATATGTCACATCATAAAGGCTCGTACTGATCGGATGATCTTCCCCAGCATCCGCGAACCAAACCTTTGTATCTCTTTCATACAATCCCGCTTTATGAGATCCATATGTGTAAGTAATGCCTTCTTTTGGACTATTACTATATTCAGCGCTTTCGATATTTCGTATCACCGGAAAATACGCATGGGCTTTTCTGCCGTTGTAAGTATTGCTTCCTCCAATCACAAATTTAATCTGTACTAAACCTGCCGTAGCGCCCGGAATACCTTCTTCATCATATCCTTCCCGTTCCACAAACTGCCATTCAAAATCTCTACATTCTGATGAATTGATAGTGGCGTCGCCTGTGCTCGTCTGAAATCTTTCCGGAAGAACTTGAATGTTCCGATTTAAATCATCAATAAAATCCTGCGGGCTAAGAAAATCAGCGTCTACACATTCAAGCATTACCGCTTCATCAGACACCGGGGCAAACTCAAACGTCCTTTCGTAATAACCAGCATATAATTTACCCGCACCCTCAATTTTTAAGTACCCCGTACTTTGAGTATACTGTGGAAGACCATATTCCGACTTATCAATCTCATTATCACTGGCGTCATATATTGTTACATTATTTGAAGTCACCGTCTGCAATGAATTTGTCGGTTCCGGATCCACTACAACTCTTTGTTTTCCTAAATCCCCACAAATCTGAATATTTGAAAACTCCGCGCATCCTAAGGTGCCAGTTGGATATTTATAATTTTCAAACTGAACATACAAACCGCCTTTTACGCCAAGATTCGGAATTGTATACGCTGTCTTGCCATCCGCTTGGGTTAATGAGTATCCCGACCCGCCCTTTAGTTCTGCGCCGTTTACTGTAACCTCAATATTGGAAGCTGAAACCGGACTCCCCGCGTTGTCTACCAATAATATATTTTGATCGTCGTACACTGTATAATCTTTTCCAGTCGGACTGTTATTTTTCACTTTAAAAGTTATACTTGTAATTTCCTGTTTCTGAATGGTATATTCAAAATTCTGACACTTTGAACCCGATACCAAATATTGGCTTCCTCTGCTTGCCGTCAAAGTGACTTTCACCGTACTCGCTTTATTCCAATCACTGCCCGCTTCAACGGCTACATTGTAATCTTTCCCATTCATTTCAGCTCCGCTTAACTCTACCGTACTATTATCACTTTTTTTATACAGCATCAGCGTACTTGGAAACACTCTGCCCGATGTGCTGTAAATAAGCTTTTCCGGCTCCTTAATCCAGATAGCGGCCCCTGTCGTAATTTGCGTCGCAGCATTCGCATCCGCAACAACCTGAACGGTGCTTAAATCTACTTTTTCACCAACCGCCCGCAGCCTAGGCGCGGCAATCGCCACCCCGCCCAGCAACAAAACCGAGCAGAGCACGATCAACATCTTCGCCCCAAACCTCTTCCATATGTCCCTGAACATACCTTACCTTCCTCTCTGTCTTCCCAACCATAAGACCTTATTTTTTCCACACTGCCCCAACCAGCCCAAACCACTCTCCATAACCAGATCCCGCACCCATCCGCCGCAGTCCGCCAAATCCCTTTTTTCAGACACAACTTCCCTTAAAAGCCCGTGTCCGCCGGATTCTAAACAAACATTTGCAGATACGTGAATTGATCGTAATTACAGAAACAGATTTCGAGCGAGTTAACGCGCAGAACGTGTCAGCCTGTGGATCATTCCTGCCGTCCTGCCCAGCCATCGGACAATCCGCCGTCTCCAAATAGTGGTTTCGGTATCCTCCATGGCCCAAAGCCATACCTCCGCCCGCGATACGTCGGCCATCCCAAACCCGGGCAAGCATGTCTGATCCCACATGCAGCAGCCTGTTGCTTCCATATAATATATGCCCCACAGTCATACTGCGGTACGCTCCGGCGCTTCAGGCTTATTCTCTAACGCTAATATCTATTATGAAGAGAAAAGCTTGTATGTTCGGCGGCAAAGCTGAACGCGCAGACTTATCTCATTAGATAGTTTAACATTATATCGGCATATTTT
>CAJUIH010000123.1 GCA_910586045.1 uncultured Eubacterium sp. | reverse complement strand
CCTGCGGCCTCCTGGTCCCAAACCAGGCGCTCTAGCCAAACTGAGCCACACCCCGATGCGCGTCTTGCTGTATTTCCGAACGCAAGATAGAGTATATAGCAGACACACCAAAATGTCAACACCTTTTTTACAAAAAATTCAAAAAAATTTCCGGTTCGCCGTTTTCTTCCCATTCCATGATAAGATAGGAAGGCGCATGTCCATCCTGGCGCGGATAAGACAGGCTTCCGGGATTGAGCACCCACAGTCCGCCCTCTTGCCGTACCAGCGGACAGTGGGTATGCCCAAACATAACCAGATCTACATCCCGGCCGCGGGCCTCCCGAATCAAAAACTCCACCCCCGCAGACACATAGTAATAATGCCCATGCGTCATGAAAATCCGTTTTCCCGCAAGTTCAATAATCTGCTCGTCCGGCAAATCCGAAAAGAAATCATTGTTGCCGCGCACAGCCTCCACCGGACAACCTGCCGCGGACTCTATGTAATCCTGCGCCCCTTCGATATCGCCAAGATGGATCACCCGCTCATAGGGACGTTCACGGCTCAGCACCTCGTCCAGATTTTCATGATATCCATGCGTATCACTGATGACCAGAACTCTCATAAACGCGGATCCCCCCATGCAATGCCCATACTGCGCAGTTTTTCTTTCATCGCCCGCAGGGCATTGCCCCTGTGGCTAAACGCGTTTTTCTGCTCCATTGTAAGCTGCGCCGTAGAACATCCGCAGGCATCCACATAAAAGATCGGATCATACCCAAACCCGTTCTCCCCGGCCGGCTCCCATCCAATATACCCCTCAACGGTACCTCTGGTCGTGATCACGCCCGCACCCGGTATCGCCGCCGCGATTGCGCATACAAAACGCGCCGTACGCCGCGTTTTTTCCACACCGGTCAGACGGTACAGCAGGGCCTGGTTTTTCAGCTCATAGGAAGTATCCTCCCCCATATACCGGGCGGACAGGATCCCAGGCTCTTTGTTCAGATAATCAATTTCCAGTCCGGAATCATCCGCCAGGACAATATCGTTTGGCGCCAATGCCGCAATCTGCGCCGCCTTAATAGACGCGTTTTCTTCAAAAGTAGCGCCGTCTTCCACCACGTCTGCCGTAATTCCGGCTTCTTTCATAGATAAAATTTCCAGTCCGCAATCCGAAAGTATTTCTTTTATTTCTTTCATCTTGTTTTGATTTCCTGTTGCAAATATGATTCTATCAGCCATTTTGACTCCCTGTTCTGATTTTGTGCCTGTATCGCACATCCTTGTTATGTTTGGTTTTTCTCGATCCGTTCGATCCGTTTCAGCGACCGGACCAGCGCATGATACACGCCTTCCGCCGCCTTTTGCTGGTAGGATGGGTCGATCAGATTCGCAAGTTCCATCGGATTATTGATAAATCCAAGCTCTATCAATGCCGCCGGCGCACGCGAATTCCGTATAATGTGGATTTGATGTCCGTTTACCAAATGCCTTTTGACCGCCCCGGTTGCTTTTGTTGTTTCATCCAGGCAAATCTGTGCAAAGTCCTGCGTATCGAATGCCGTATCCGCGGCCAGTTCATCGTACATGACTTCGATGCCCTGTACGCTGGCGTCTCCATTGACCGAATTGATATGTATACTGACAAACAAATCCGCATCCAGGTTATTTGCCAGCGCAACACGTCCGGAAAGGGACGGGTCCGAATCATCCAGCCTGGTATAATAAACGCCGATTGTCCGGTCGCCTGACCGGTCAAACAATTCCTTGATTTTTTGTACGACCGCAAGGGTCATATGTTTTTCATAATATTGCGCGGATACTGCCCCCGGATCTGAGCCCCCGTGCCCGGCATCCACTACAATTATCCTGTCATATAACTCTTTTGGAGATTTAAAATCCAGATATAAATAATTTTCATCCGAACTGGTCTGCGCTTCCACAATATTTTTCATAGTCAGAGACAGCATGCCATTCCCGCCGCTGCTTGTATAATCCATGCTTTCGATCTTTTCACTTTCCCCGATCATCTGGTAATCGTACAAATATTTGTCATCCGCCCGCGGAATCCCAATGCGGATCTGCCGGTTCATATAATCCTGGATGACCTGCACCTGCGAGCCGTCTGTCCCTTTCGGAAGCTCTAACTGCATTTGGTGCGTCATAACCTGGAGAGCGACTTCGGGAAGCTTTTCCGGTTCTTGGGATGCGTTTGAATCTTCCGATTCATTCGGATTTTCCGGATTTTTCGGATTTTTCGGATTTTTCGATTCCGCCTGATTTGCGTTTTCGGCCTGTGCCTTTTCTTCCTGCTCCTTTCTGGCCTGCTCCTGCTCGATCCTGGCCTGTGCCTGTACCTGTTTGGTATTATAATCCAGGATTTCCAAAGCAGTCATCTGTTCCAACAGCGCATACCGCTCTTCACGTTCCCGCCGCTCCCTGATCATACCTTGCGCAAAATCCTCTACACTGCGTTCCAATGCAGGAAGAAACCAGACCGCCACACAGGCAAAAACAGAGAACAAACAGGTGAAAATGGTCGTGTACCGTACTAGTCTTTTTTCCATTCGTGTTCTTTCCTATTTCGTTTTGGCGGCTTCGGCCCCATGAACTGGTAAAAATAGGTCTTGATCATTCCGTTGTAAATTTTTCGTTTTTTATCTGCCTTTCGGCCGATATACCGTTCCATATCTTCATATCCGGTTATCACATACATTGACCAGGCATCCAGCCGCTGGTAAGCTGCCCCGATCATCTCATAAAGCCCCGGCAGCTCCTCCTGCTCCTCCATCCGCTCGCCATAAGGCGGATTCATAATCAAAAAACCGTATTTTTTCGGATGACGGAGCTGGCTGATGCTTCTTCTCTGCAGATGGATCATATGGTCGACCCCCGCGCGTTTTGCATTTTCCCTTGCCAGCTTTAACACGGCCGGATTGATATCATAGCCCTGGATATCGACTTCCACCGAAGGGTCGACCAGATCCTGCGCTTCTACCCACGCATCCTGCCAGACATCTTCCCCGGTCAGATGCTCCCATTGCTGCGCCGTAAACTCCCGGTTCATGCCTGGCGCAATATGTGCCGCCATCATAGCCGCTTCAATCGGAAACGTCCCGCTGCCGCAGCACGGATCTACCAAAATCCGGTCCGGATACCATGGAGTCAGCCGGATCAGGGCCGCCGCCAGTGTTTCGGAAATCGGCGCAATTCCTCCTGCCGTGCGGTATCCGCGTTTATGCAGGGATTCCCCGGTCGTATCAATCGTAATGCGCGCCTCGTCTTTCATAAAAAAAACGCGCAGCGGGTACTCGGCCCCCGTTTCCGGAAACCACTCCGTATGATAAGCTTCCTTTAATTTCTCCACAACTGCTTTTTTGACAATGCTTTGGATGTCGGACGGGCTGAATAATTGGCTTTTGATAGACGTCGCTTTCGTAACCCAAAATTTTGCGTCCGCGGGCAGGTAATCTGCCCATGGAAGCGCCCGTACCCCTTCAAACAGCTCGTCATATGTTTTGGCATGAACGCTGCCGACATGCAGCAGCACACGTTCTGCCGTACGCAGGAACATATTGGCACGGCAGATCGCATCCGCATCGCCGGTAAAGGACACTTTTCCGTCCTCCACCTTTGTGATCTCATAACCAAGATCACTGATTTCTTTTTTCAGTACCGCTTCCAGGCCAAAATGGCATGGGGCGGTTAATTCGAATTTCCGCATATTTTCTCCATTGCATGTTTTGAAATATAACCATAAATTACGACATTTTTATCCTTACCTATATTATACTGTCTAAATTGCGGTGTCAATGGTATTTTTCAAAACATTCCACGCCCCCGATCAGCGCCGCGACCCGATACCCGCGCCTGCCTAGCCGCTTTGCCGCCATCAGGCTTAGATTGCCGTGCTCACAGTATAAAATAATCCTGCGTCCCATCGGCAGACGGTTTTCCCATTCCGATAACCGTTCATACGGATAATTATGTGCACCGGGCAGATGGTATTCCCGAAATTGTTCCGGTTCTCTTAAATCTACAAAAAAAACATCGCGCCGCCCCAAATAAAGCGGTGCATCCTTACATTTAATTAATTCAAAGTCCATAAAGCCCCTCCTTACAATGGAAAACAGCCCTGTACAAAAGGAACGCCTGTTTCTTTTGTTCAGAGCTGTTTTCTTACTATAGTCTATTCAATTGAGGAGCGATTGCCATTCTTATTTTGTATGGCAGTCTGAGAACTTATTGCCAGCTTTGTTAGAAGCCTGGTTTTTAGCATTCTGAGCATTGCTTGCGTTGGATGCACTGTTGGAGCTGTTATTTGCATTGCTTGCGTTGTTTGCATTGTTTGCATTACTTGCGTTGGATGCATTGTTTGCGTTGGATGCATTGGATGTGTTGCTTGCGTTTGATGTCTTGTTCTTTGCCATTTTAATAGCCTCCTATTTGATCTGTCTGTCTTTTTTCAATGTTTTCTTGAAACATTGTAAGGATAGTATAGATCAAAACGCTTTTTTTATACCTGCAACCCAAATGGTAAAATACGGTAATTGCAAACAGGCACTATGCGGAACGCAGTTTTTTTTCGTAAGCCCTCCGGTAATTGCCAAGCTGATGACAAAGCAGTGACAAATCCAGCCTTTCCCTCCAGTTTTTTCCTTTTTTTGAATAATATAATTCAAACTTAATATTTCTATTTACCAAATACTGTATGAAGCCCGCATAAAAATTGAAATACCAGCCGGTAATACGGCTGTCTTCCACCTGCGGTACTTTTTTTGTCTGAAGCATTTTAGAGATTTTTGTCAGTACGGAAATCAGGTTCATCCCGTTTAACGCAGGTACAAAACGGAAGCAGAGCAGGCCAAGGTTAATCGTCTCCAAACCGTTCATGCGAAAGCGTTCTACAAGGCTGTCTACTGATTCCACATTAAATTGTGCTGTTTTTTCCATAATCATTCCTACCGCCTGTATTTTCTATTTATACAGTATGCCGGATACTTGGAACAGTTTCCTCATCTTCTGTATTTTCGCCGCATGCAGATCACGATCAGCTCCGGCTGCCGTCTGTTCCCATTTCTTTTAGCTGTTCGATCAGTTCGAGATCCGAAGCCGTCAGTTTTACATTTGAGGCCAGCTCATCCCCGTTCGGATGCCGGATGATCAATTCAATGATTGTCCCCTCCTCCATCGGGCGGCTCAGCACTGCCTGAAAAAAACGCGGAAGCTTCGGATGGTTACTGATGAACGCATCCCACATACTTTTCATCCTAAAAATCATTGACGGGTTTACCATCTTTTATACCCTCCTCTCGTATTCTTGTTTAAATATTCTTCCACAATCCTGTTTCCCCATTTTCTCTGCATTCATAAAAGATACGCATCATTTCCCTCGTAAGGCTGCATCCGTCGTCCATATCTTTCAGGCTGGCGCGGCTTACCCATTCCGCAACAGACAGTTCGCCCGGATCCATCCGGATCGTATCATCCCCGTCCAACTGCGCGAAATACCCGATCAGAAAATTCCCGTCAATTCCCCATGGCTGGGTTTTATAATAACGGATATTTTTCACACGCAGGCCTACTTCTTCCATAACTTCCCGCTCTACCGTTTCTTCCGCTGTTTCCCCGATTTCCGTAAAACCCGCGATCAGGGCATACTTTGTATAAGCACGGCCCGCGTATTTGGTCAAAAGAATCCGGTCCCCATCCGTCACGGCAACAATTACAGCCGGGGCAATCCGCGGATAAATCTGGCTGCCGCAGTTGTCACAAAACAGCATACGTTCCTTTGCATCCGGCCGCACAAGACTGCCGCACCGTCCGCAAAACTGGTGGTCACGGTACCAGCGGTAAAGATGATACGCCGTGTACGCCGCAAAACAGCATTCTTTTTCGGCCTGGTATCTCAGCTCCGGCATCTTTTCAAACCGCAAAGATCCGTCCCGCGATACACTGCGGCAATCTTCTTCCAGCAGTTCCAGATCCCTATACAAAAAATACTGGTCCTGGTCAATGCAAAACAAGTACTGAAATGCCCCCAAATCCTCACTGACAGCCAATTCCCGCAGCATCGGAAAGCGCAGGACACCGTCCGTTTCTTTTATTAAGATTTTATTTCCGGAAAATACCGCGGCATAATCATTTGCCGACGGAATTTTTGCTATGTACGCATTATACAGTTTTTTCGGCGCGATATCCTGTATCATTTTTCCCCTCCTGCGTAAAAACGGATCCTTATTATTTATTCAAAAACCGGTCCCACTCTTCAAAATCTCCGGTACCGGAAACGCACAGCAAATACGTCCGGTCGTTCCCGCCGTCCAATGCAAACCGGTACCGATCTCCTTCTTTTTGAAGCGCGTAAACACTGCACGACCCATCCGAAAGCGCTTTTAACGTTTCATTATATTGTGCGGACGCAAGCGGCTGATCCGGAAACTGTTCTTTCAGATTGCCGTCCGCGTCATACACCTTGTATCCTTCTTCGATCAAATCCTCTACCTTTGCATCCCGAATATGCAGCAGCAGCCCGTTGGCCCGCATCTGCCGCACATCGCGGTTACGGGAGTTTTCCGGCAGAATCGTGACATTATCCAGCGTAAACCGCAGACAACCGCCTATTTTCTGGATATCGGCAATATAAGATTCCGCAAAACAAAAATGTTCCAGTTCGTTTGTTGTTTGAAATTTCATCCGCATCATCCCTTTCCGGCTTTGTGTTGTGGATCGGCTGTTTTTTCATTCCGTTTTTTTAAAATCTCATTGATGGAAATTCCCATCCCCATCATAATCCAGTAAATCGGCGCAACCGCCACGGTAGAATCATTTAAAAACGAAATAACCATATACGTAAACGCAGCCAAATAAAACCCCGCGCCCATAATTTCCAATCCATCCTGATAGGACGCTTTTCGATATATTTTAAATCCGGATATAAAATACCAGATGTAAAAGGCCAATACCGCAAGCAAGGCCGGAATACCGCTCTGTGTAGCTACCTGCAGATAAAAACAGTGCGGTTTTTGGTCAATTGCCGTTGTTGTCCCGTCATACACCTTATCTACATAATCATCCTGCGGATACGTCACGGTATAGGTATCCGCACCGGAACCAAAGAAAATACAGTCTTTCAGCATCGGGATCGTCTTTGACCAGATCGTACCCCTTTCCTCAAACTTCTTTTCCAGGAAATTCACTGCCACGCGCGGCGCGTTATTGATCTTGTCTAAGCGGCCATAGACATTAAAATAATAATACGTCCCGTCTTCCCCTTTTACAAAATACCAATCCCGTCCGTCTACCTTAACATTCACCCCGATATAATCCCCAAGCCGCACAGGCTGCAGCCCAAGGCCCGGATACCGTTCGTCTGTAACATTGTAAGTAGACGTTTCCTGATCCAATACATTGGCAATCTGCTCATTTTGATCATCCACGATATTAATCGCAACATAACCGTTCTCGTCGGATTCATACGAAACATGAAACACCTGCCCCAAATAGGTCACTTTCACATCTTCATCCCCGGTTATAATCTCTGACACCGCATCCTCGGCCTGATCCGGGGCGCTGAAGAGCTTAACAAATTTTTCGATAATAAAATCATTCTGTGAAATATAAGCCCCCATAATCAGCGCGGCCACAACCACTGCAGGAACCACAAATTTCCACGCCCTGAATATGTATTTATATAGAAGGATCAGCGTAAGCACAATCGTAACCGCAAACGCTACAATACCGCTTCGGTTGCCGGAAGCAAGCAGGCAGACCAGCGAAGCCGCCAGCATCACCGCGTAAACCACACGGTAAATCAGACTTTTATTTTTAATAAACAGCGCGATTTCAACCGGAATCATTAAGGCAAAATAAGACGCCACAAAGTTTGGATTATAGAGCGTTAAAAATACGCGCCCCTTTTCAAATACCAGATCGATTTTGTCCAAATCCGTCGTCCACCCGGTAATCAGCATCTTGCCAAAATCCGTACCAAACAGGTCATGCCCGACCGCCTGCAAAATTCCAATCACAAGCATAACCGCAAGGCCAACCGTCAGCCAAAACATAATGCTGTCTACATCCTCGATCGTATTGACGAACTGGTATGCGTAAAACGCAATGACACAATAGCCGAGAAGTACCCAAACCGTTTCAAAAATCTGTGAAACGCCGTGAAAACTGAAATACCGGTATTCCGAGAAAATAGATGAAAGCAGGGTCAGTACCGCATAAGCCGCTACAGGCAGAAACTGGTAACTCAGTTTAAATTCCTTTTGCTTTGCTTTGTACCGATATAAAAGCAGCAGGCACATCACCGCCGCAATGATTGTAACCGCCACGGACTTATAATATAGAAAGAAGTCCGCCCCTTCGTTATCCGTCATATACCAGTCAAACTGTGCCAGATTCGTCTGAAATGTATGCAGCCGGACAATCAGAGGTACAACGGTCAGCAGCAAAGCCAAAGGGATTACATATGGTGCTGTTTTGTTCTTCTTCATGGATCTTCCTTTCCTCCTGGTTTGTTCAGGATCGTCTCATTCTCCCCATATAGACAGAAAAAAACCTCAGCGTTGATCACGCTAAGGTTCTTCCAACTGGCCCACAAGGATTCGAACCTTGAAATGACGGAGTCAGAGTCCGTTGCCTT
>CAJUIH010000122.1 GCA_910586045.1 uncultured Eubacterium sp. | reverse complement strand
ATCCGTGAAATAGAGCGGTGACAGAATAATCCTAAAACAATCAAAAACAATTATAAAACAATTTTACAACAGTAATACAACAATAATAAACAACGGTGCCCGGGCCGATCTGCCTAGGCGCTGTTGTTTTACATTTCTATGTAGTAATATATGTGTTATAGGGCTGGAGAAAACCAGCCGGATGAGGGACGCAGGCCTGGCTTGCGGCGACGTTGGAAGAATGGTTAAAGCCCTTAGTATTCTGCCTGGTCCCCTAAGGGGCGAAGCCAAGCGGCTCCTTTAGCTGCTGGCGTGGTCCTGGGCGAATTAGTCGCCGCGGCCGGGCAGGCCGTCACGTAAGGAACTGTTCAAAAATAACTTTTAATATTGCTTGTCTTTTTCTCCGACAGCACTGCTCAAAAATCAGTCCAGTTCCTAAATGCAGAAATACGCAAAACAGGTTGAAATAAACTGGAAAGAATACTATAATAAGTGCTATATGTACAAATAGCAGAAAATCAACCAACATAACAGGAGGAGTTTTATGGCAGCATTTATAGGCAGTTTTTTGCAGTATACAATTGAAATGGTGATCCTTGCGGCAATCGCGGTGGCGGGCGTTTTCACAGGCAGGAAGCTGCGTAAAAATAAGGATGCGAAATCAGCGACTGTACGGATCGGTACAGGCAGGAAATAAAACAAACAGGATGATCGATTTTGGAGGACAGGCATTGTGAAAAAAAGTTACGGCGTAAATGAACTGCGCAGAATGTTTCTGGATTTTTTTGAGGGCAAAGAGCATCTTATTATGAAGAGTTTCTCGTTAGTGCCGCATAATGATAACAGCTTATTGTTGATTAACGCTGGAATGGCTCCGTTAAAACCGTATTTTACCGGACAGGAGATTCCGCCGAAAAAGCGCGTGGCTACCTGCCAGAAGTGTATCCGTACCGGCGATATTGAGAATGTCGGGAAAACGGCAAGGCACCTTACGTTTTTTGAAATGCTCGGAAATTTCTCATTCGGCGATTATTTTAAGCATGAGGCGATTGCGTGGAGCTGGGAGTTTTTTACGGAAGTGCTCGGTTTAGAAAAAGACCGGCTGTATCCGTCCATTTATGGGGAAGACGACGAGGCATTTGAAATCTGGAATAAGGAGATCGGCATTCCGGCTGACCGGATTACACGTTTTTACCGGGATGAGAACGGGAAATGCGATAATTTCTGGGAACATGGGGCAGGGCCGTGCGGGCCGTGCTCGGAAATCTATTATGACCGCGGGGAAGCGTATGGCTGCGGCAGTCCGGATTGCAAGGTAGGCTGTGAATGCGACCGTTTTATCGAGGTCTGGAACAATGTGTTTACCCAGTTTGACGGCGACGGCAAAGGCGGCTATGAAGAACTGGCACAGAAAAACATTGATACCGGCATGGGGCTGGAGCGTCTTGCGGTTGTCATCCAGGATGTGGATTCGGTATTTGACATCGACACAATGAAAGCGATTCGGGATCAGGTTTGTGTATTGGCAGGGAAAGAGTATCAAAAAGATGCCCTGGACGATGTGTCGATCCGTCTGATTACCGACCATATCCGATCTGCTACGTTTATGGTTTCGGATGGCATTATGCCGTCAAACGAAGGACGCGGTTATGTCCTGCGCCGCCTGATTCGCCGTGCGGCGCGCCATGGGCGTATGCTTGGCATCGACGGTGTATTTTTGGCAAAACTGAGTGAGACGGTGATCCGGGAAAGCAGCGACGGGTATCCGGAGCTGGAAGAAAAGAAAGCGTTTATTTTCAAGGTATTAACGCAGGAAGAAGAAAAATTCAACAAAACGATTGACCAGGGGCTTGCGATTTTATCTGATCTGCAGGATGCAATGGTTCAAAACGGCGAAAAGATGCTTTCCGGGCAGGATGCGTTTAAGCTCTATGATACGTATGGCTTTCCGCTTGATCTGACAGAGGAAATTTTGGAAGAAAAAGGCTTATCCATTGATGCGGACGGATTTGCGGCCTGTATGGAAGAGCAGCGTACGAAAGCGAGGAAAGCAAGGAAAGCCACCAATTATATGGGGGCGGACGTGACGGTATATGAGTCGATTGACCCGCGGATTACGACAGAGTTTGCAGGCTATGACAGCCTTGCTTTGACGTCTGCGGTTACTGTGCTGACGACGGAAACGGAACTGACCCAAGCGCTTTCGGACGGTGAAAAAGGCACGGTCATTGTAGAAAAGACGCCGTTTTATGCCGCGATGGGCGGACAGATCGGGGATACCGGAAGAATTTTTACAAAAGACGGCGAATTTCAGGTTGAGGATACGATCAAGCTGCTCGGCGGGAAAGTCGGACATATCGGAACCTGTACGCGCGGGATGATAAAAGCTGGAGATCAGGTACATCTGGAAGTGGATGGCAGCCGCAGGGCGCGAATTGAAAAAAATCACAGCGCAACGCACCTGTTGCAAAAAGCGCTGCGCGAGGTACTCGGCACGCATGTGGAGCAGGCAGGCTCGGAAGTAACGCCGGACAAACTGCGGTTTGATTTTACGCATTTTTCCGCGATGACCGCGGAAGAAATCAAACAGACCGAGGCGCTGGTCAATGAAAAAATAGCGGCGGCACTGCCGGTGCAGACGGAAATTATGACGCTTGAGGAAGCGAAACAGACGGGTGCGATGGCATTATTTGGGGAAAAATATGGGGATCACGTACGCGTTGTCCGTATGGGGGATTTTTCTACGGAATTGTGCGGCGGTACGCATGTCGGCAATACGAATGCGGTAACGGCGTTTAAAATCTTATCGGAAAGCGGCGTAGCCGCAGGGGTGCGCAGGATAGAAGCGCTTACCTCGGACGCGGTATTTGCCTATTATGATAAAATCGAACAGACGCTGCAGGATGCGGCCAAAGCGGTCAAAGCGACGCCTGGGACACTGATCGAAAAACTGGGCCATTTAATGGTGGAAATAAAAGTGCTTTCCAGTGAAAATGAATCCCTGAAATCACAGGCGGCAAAAGATGCGCTTGGGGATGTGATGGACCAGGTACAGGAAATCAAAGGCGTTAAATTCCTTGCGGCAAAAGTAGCCGGCGTGGACAAAAACGGCCTGCGCGACCTGGGCGACCAGTTAAAGGCAAAATTAGGGGATGGGGTCATCCTGCTTGCTTCCTGCGCGGACGGGAAAGTAAACCTTGCGGCCATGGCTACAGACGGGGCTGTCGCTGCAGGCGCGCATGCGGGGAATCTGATAAAGGCAGTTGCAGGCAAAGTAGGCGGCGGAGGCGGCGGACGTGCGAATATGGCGCAGGCGGGCGGCAAAAATCCGGCCGGCATCGACGATGCGCTCAAAGAAGCGGTATCCGCACTGCATGGAATGCTGAACTAAACACAATGGACGCCAGCAGGCAGCGGGACATACAGGAGAGTTCCGGCCGCCTGCTGGCATCTTGTTTTATGCAGAATGAATAAGGAGTTGACTATGAAAAAAGCGATGAATCAGTCCACGCTGACGCTGCTCGTAAATGGAATTACGATGCTGTCTTTGATCTTTTTGGTATATTCCCTGGTTTCCTATCATCAGGTGCAGGAACGGCTGAATGAGACAAATGAAGCGCGGTTTGGCCTGACATACCAAGCCAACCGTTTTATGAACGGATCGGCTTATCTGACCAACGAAGTACGTGCTTTTGCGGCTACCGGAGCACAGCAGCACTATGATAATTACTGGCATGAAGTAAACGACCTGAAAAACCGGGAACAGGGGATCGAGGCGATGCAGCAGATTGGAATTACCAAAGAAGAACAGGCAATGATCGATGAAATGTCTTCGATTTCGAATTTGCTCGTGCCGCTGGAAGAAAGCGCGATGAAAAAGGTCATGATGGGCAACCGGTCCGATGGGCTTGCTTATGTATACGGAACCGATTATAATACGTCCATTGGCCAGATCAATCAGTTAAAGGAACAATTTTTGGAAGCCCTGGACAAAAGAACGGCGCAGGAGGTTACAGATCTGGTAAAAAGATCCCGGTTTATCGGGACGCAGATGATCGTGGCACTGGCGCTTGCCGCTATTATGCAGATTTTGCTGCTGTGGGTAACGAGACGCCGGATTATCCGGCCGGTGATTGCCGTGCGTGACCAGATGGGGGAAATTTCACAAGGAAACCTTTCGGCTGATTTTACCCTGTCGTCTAATACGTCAGAAATCGGCATGTTAGTAGAGTCCATCCATGAAACAAAACGGGAACTGAAAAAATATATCAGCGATATTGAGGGGCATCTGGCAAAAATGGCCGATGGGATGATGGATATGGAGATCGGCAGCGATTACCGGGGCGAATTTCAGCCGATCCAGCTTGCGATGCGAAAGATTTTAGATGCTTTAAATCACGCGCTTTCCAACATCAACCAGGCTGCGGAGCGGGTATCGGAAGAATCCAAACGGATGGCTTCGGGTGCGGAAAGCCTTTCAGACGGCGCAGCCATGCAGGCGTCGGCTGTACAGGAATTATCCGACAATATCCAGAACATTTCCATGCAGGTGGATACGACGTCCAAAGATGCGGGCAACGCAAGAGCCTGCGCCGAGAAAGCGGGTGAACAGCTCCAGATTTGTGATGAAAAGATGGAAGCGCTGAGCGGCGCTATGCAGGATATACTGGATTCTTCGAACCAGATCGGCGGCATTGTAAAAACGATCGAGGATATCTGTTTCCAGACCAATATCCTGGCGCTGAATGCGGCCGTTGAAGCGGCGCGCGCCGGGGAAGCAGGCAAGGGATTTGCGGTTGTAGCGGACGAAGTGCAGGACCTGGCGAATAAAAGCTCCAATTCGGCGCAGAATATCGCGGAATTGATCGAAAACTCCAGAGAGCTGGTGCAGTATGGGGTATCGCTGACTTCGGAAACAACCGATGCGCTGGCGGCGGTTGTTTCCGGATCCCAAAATTCGATGAATATCGTGGAGCGGATCGCGGATTCCGCACAGCGTCAGGCGCAGACGCTCAAACAGCTTACGCAGAGTATGGAACAGATTGCGAACGTGGTGCAGACCAATTCCGCCACAGCGCAGGAATCTGCGAAGTCGGCAAAGGAATTGTACAGCCAGGCGGAACAGTTAAAAGTTTCGGTTCATAGGTTCAAGCTGCGCAGGCATTAATATGCAAAACAAAACTCTGGTTTACGGATCCGAAAAACAGGAAATCTTTCCAATCCGCAAACCAGAGAATCGTATCAGCCAAAAAGTATCCGCATGCGAAGCAAACGCTGCCCGATTCGAAAAAAGCGCAGAAAACCCCCTCATTCGTCCCCAGTGCCAGGTACATTCTCGGGCAGATCCGCTTTCTTGTTTTTTTCCTGAAGCAGCCGGATCTGCGTATAGTAAGTCCGCATAAGCTGGTTTACAATATGCAGATGCTGGTGGTCCATGTCCTCGAGCATGACTTCGATTTCTTCAATCAACTGGTCATGCTGCACGTTCGGGTCATTTGGATCCGCCAAAAGCATGGCGACATTTGCATCCAGATATTCAGCAATGGCATAGAACGTATCCAGACTGACAGGTTTTACGCCGCGTTCCAGCTTACTGATCAGGCTCAGTGATAAAAATAGGTCGTCAGCCATCTTTTGCTGCGTAACACATCTTTCTTTTCTTCGTTTCTTGATATTTTTTCCGATTATCTTATAATCCAGCGGCATAAATATTCCTCCGTGGCTTTCTTAGTACCTGTGTATGAATTGCGGAAGATCTTTGCAAATATTATAATTCATATTATTTTGTAATAAATGGTACTAATAGTGTCCCAAATTTCTTGACAATGATACCTATGTTTGTGTAATATAAATGAATATAGTAGTACCCTAGAACTGTAATAGTTTGGAGGCCGAATAAAATCTCGGAAAGGAAGTGTGAAAGTATGAGGCTGATGCAAAAGCTGCGTTTTTTGTGGTATGCGGACGAATCCAGGAGCCATGGCAGGTCTTTGTGGAAATTTATCCTGCGTACGAGAATCGAAGCATGCTATCGTAAACAGTGCGCACTGCTGGATGCGGCGGATATTGATTACCGGGTGTGGATGAATGAGGATGAACCCAGTCTTGTTTATCTGCGGGAATATTTGGGAGATGAAACCGGATGTCTGCGCAGGCATTATATTTTTTTCGTACCATGCAAGGATTATAAACGGGCCTGTCAGGCTTTATGCATGGAAAGCAAGGATGGGAACGGAATCGACGCGGTCGGGATGTAAGGGAAAATATGGATTTTATAAAGTGCTTTTTATAAAATTCATATTTTTTTTATATATATTTTGCAAAAGTGAGAAAAAGTGAGAAAAAGTGAGTATAAAAGAGATAAATAGAATGATAATGGCTGTATTCGAAAAAATATATGCTTGCGAATCTGCACATAAAAACATATGATAGGAACTATCAGTTAGCACTCAAAACGAGTGAGTGCTAATAACAAGAACAATTACTGAAAACAATAGAAGTATCGTTTATAAGGAGGACATATTCATGAAGTTAGTACCATTATCAGACAGAGTTGTATTAAAGCAGTGTGAAGCAGAGGAAACAACCGCGTCAGGCATTATTTTAACAAGCGCTTCCCAGGAAAAGCCGCAGGAGGCAGAAGTGATCGCGGTAGGGCCTGGCGGAGTCGTAGACGGGAAAGAGATCACCATGCAGGTGAAAGAAGGACAGAAAGTTATTTATTCGAAATACGCAGGCACAGAAGTAAAAATCGACGGAACCGAATATATTATCGTACGCCAGAATGACATTCTTGCGGTAGTGGAATAAAAGACGGATTCGTACATTTGACCCGTAAATATTGCATTAATCATATTAAAATAAGAAGAGAGGAAATGAACAATGGCAAAGGAAATTAAATATGGTGCGCAGGCAAGAGCTGCATTGGAAGCAGGTGTGGATCAGTTAGCAAATACCGTGAGCGTAACGCTTGGACCAAAAGGAAGAAATGTTGTATTAGATAAATCTTATGGCGCCCCGTTGATTACAAATGACGGTGTAACAATTGCAAAGGAAATCGAACTGGAAGACGCGTTTGAAAATATGGGCGCGCAGCTTGTAAAAGAAGTTGCGACAAAGACCAATGATGTAGCTGGCGACGGTACTACAACCGCTACGGTATTGGCACAGGCTATGATTTCCGAAGGAATGAAAAACCTCGCGGCAGGCGCAAACCCGATTATTTTAAGAAAAGGGATGAAAAAAGCAACCAATGTAGCTGTTGAAGCATTGCAGTCTATGAGCCAGAAAGTTGACGGCAAGAACCATATTGCAAAAGTAGCTTCCATTTCAGCGGGCGATGAAGAAGTCGGCAATCTGGTAGCGGACGCAATGGAAAAAGTATCCAAAGACGGCGTGATTACGATTGAAGAATCCAAAACGATGCTGACGGAACTGGATCTGGTAGAAGGAATGCAGTTTGACCGCGGCTATATTTCCGCTTATATGGCAACCGATATGGATAAGATGGAAGCTATTTTGGAAGATCCGTATATTTTAATTACAGATAAAAAGATTTCCAATATCCAGGATATCCTGCCGTTGTTAGAGCAGGTAGTAAAAACAGGCGCAAAATTACTGATTATTGCGGAAGATGTAGAAGGCGAAGCGCTTACTACACTGATTGTAAACAAACTGCGCGGAACATTCAATGTAGTAGCGGTAAAAGCGCCGGGCTACGGCGACAGAAGAAAAGCGATGCTGGAAGATATTGCAATCCTGACAGGCGGACAGGTCGTTTCATCCGAACTGGGGCTGGAATTAAAAGATACGACCATGGAACAGTTAGGCCGTGCGAAATCCGTAAAAGTACAGAAAGAAAATACGGTGATTGTAGACGGTGTTGGTGAAAAATCTGCCATTGAAGCAAGAATCAACCAGATCAAGAGCCAGATTGAAGAGACGACATCGGAATTTGACAAAGAAAAACTGCAGGAAAGACTTGCGAAGCTGGCAGGCGGCGTAGCAGTGATCCGTGTCGGCGCGGCAACCGAGACAGAAATGAAAGAAAGCAAGCTGCGTATGGAAGATGCTTTGAACGCAACAAGGGCAGCCGTAGAAGAAGGAATTATCGCAGGCGGCGGTTCTGCTTATATCCATGCTTCCAAGAAAGTGGAAGAACTGGCAGAGAGCCTGGAGGGCGATGAAAAGACAGGTGCAAAGGTTATCTTAAAAGCACTGGAAGCGCCATTATTCTACATTGTCGCAAATGCGGGACTGGAAGGCGCGGTCATCATCAACAAAGTAAAAGAATCCGAGACAGGGATCGGCTTTGACGCGACTAAGGAAGAATATGTCAATATGGTAGAAGCAGGTATCCTGGATCCGGTTAAGGTAACAAGGAGTGCATTGCAGAATGCGACTTCCGTAGCGGCAACCTTATTGACAACAGAATCTGTAGTAGCAAATATAAAAGAAGACACCCCTGCGATGCCGGCGGCAAATCCGGGCATGGGCATGATGTAACAGGCAGGAATCAACTGCTTTACGTCAAAATAAAAGGGCTTCCCGAAAGGGAGGCTCTTTTTTTTGCTTTAGGGATATTCAGATCAGGTGATACATTTTGGCTGTGGGGACGCCGGATGAGGGACGCGGGCCTGGCTTGTGGCTCCGGCTCCAGAATGGTAAGAATCCCTAAGTATTCTGCATTTA
>CAJUIH010000121.1 GCA_910586045.1 uncultured Eubacterium sp. | reverse complement strand
CGGCCTGCCCGGTCGCGGCGCCTAATTCGCCCTGGTTTTCGCCAGCAGCTAAAGGCGCCGCTTGGCTTAGCCCCTTAGGTAACCGGGCAGAATACTAAGGGCTTCTTACCATTCTGGAGCCGGAGCCGCAAGCCAGACCTGCGTCCCTCATCCTGCGTCCCCGCAGCCAAAATGTAATGAACCGCAGGGACAGGGAAGAAAAATTTTAAAATAATTCTTGCGTATCAGGCGTGGCTGCGCTATAATAGATGCAGTTTTCAAAAGCACTATAGAATAAAATGCAAACAAGAATCAAAACATGAAATAGTACAAAATGCGAAGAAAGTGGCTAAAAGGCGGCAAATTCGCCGTTTGGCATCGGAGACGAATACGGCTGACAGAGAGAAAAAGTGATGCGCTGAGAGCTTTTTTCAGATACGCTGGTCTTCGAATTTCACACTGGAGCAGTTTGGATGAATGATGCCGTACGGCATTTGGTAGTCCAAAACGTCGATACACGTTACGTATACCGAGCGCCTGCGCCCCATGGTGGCTGCCGCAGGAATCAGGGTGGTACCGCGGATAGACTCCGTCCCTTTTGGGGATCGGGGTCTTTTTGTATGCAATCAAATGCAGATAAGGAGAATTTGCGATGAAAGAAAAACTGCAAAAAATCAGAGAAGAGGCTATGCGCCAAATCGAAGCGTCTGAAGAATTATCAAAGTTAAATGACGTCAGGGTCGCTTTTCTGGGAAAAAAAGGCGAACTGACAGCCGTGTTAAAAGGAATGAAAGATGTGATTCCGGAAGAACGTCCGATTGTCGGCCAGCTTGTGAACGAAACAAGGGCGGCAATTGAAGAAATGCTGGAACATACGAAACAGAAACTGGAACGGGCGGAGATGAACTTCCGGTTAAAGCAGGAGGTAATCGATGTGACCCTGCCTGCGAAACGCAGCCGTGTAGGACACCGCCATCCGAATACGATCGCCCTTGAAGAAGTAGAACGCATTTTTGTCGGCATGGGTTATGAAGTAGTAGAAGGGCCTGAAATAGAATATGATTACTATAACTTTGAGGCATTGAATATTCCGCCGGATCATCCGGCAAAAGACGAGCAGGATACCTTTTATATCAATGACAAAATTCTGCTGCGTACACAGACTTCACCGGTTCAGGTGCGTACGATGGAAAGCCGTCCGCTTCCGATCCGTATGATTGCGCCTGGGCGTGTGTTTCGTTCCGATGAGGTAGATGCGACGCATTCGCCGTCGTTTCATCAGATTGAGGGGATGGTCATTGACAAAAATATCACATTTGCGGATTTAAAAGGAACGCTGGCAGAGTTTGCAAAGGAGCTGTTTGGACAGGATACCAAAGTAAAATTCCGCCCGCATCATTTCCCGTTTACAGAACCGAGCGCTGAAGTGGACGTTACCTGTTTTAAGTGCGGCGGTAAGGGGTGCCGTTTCTGCAAGGGCAGCGGCTGGATTGAAATCTTAGGATGCGGTATGATCCATCCGAAAGTGCTTCGAATGAGCGGAATCGATCCGGAGGAATATTCCGGATTTGCATTTGGAGTCGGGTTGGAGCGGATTGCGCTGTTAAAATATGAAATTGACGATATGCGGCTGCTGTACGAAAATGACGACCGGTTTTTAAGGCAGTTTTAATTGAAAAGCAGGATTTTGCACAGTTATAGAAATCAAATGCAGCGTTTCGTTGGCACTGCATGGAAAAATTTTGGAGGAATCGTAAATGAATACTTCTTTAAAATGGATCAGGGAAATGGTTCCAGGGCTGGATGTTTCACCACAGGAATATATGGATGCGATGACGCTTTCGGGGACGAAAGTAGAAGGCGCGCAGGCGTTTGACCAGGATTTGGATCGAATTGTTATTGGGCAGATTTTAAAAATCGAACCGCATCCGGATGCGGACAAATTGGTCGTATGCCAGGTAGATATCGCAGGCGCGGAACCGATTCAGATCGTAACAGGGGCGCCGAATATCGCGCAGGGCCAGAAAGTACCGGTTGTTTTGGACGGCGGACGCGTGGCAGGCGGACATGACGGATCCAGGACAGAGGGCGGCATTCAAATAAAAAAAGGAAAACTAAGGGGCGTGGAATCAAACGGCATGATGTGTTCGATTGAAGAGCTTGGTTCCAGCAGGGAACTGTATCCGAAAGCTCCTGAGGAGGGAATTTATATTTTTGATGATACGGCTGTGGTTGGCGCAGACGCGGTGAAAGCACTTGGTTTGGATGACGTATCCATAGAATATGAGGTTACTTCAAACCGTGTGGATTGCTTTAGCGTCGTTGGGATTGCCAGGGAAGCAGCGGCAACGTTTCGGCTGCCGTTTCGGCCACCGGTGATCCGCTCTTCCGGAAACGCGGAAGATATAAATGATTATATTAAGGTAAAAGTGACAGACGAAACACTGTGTCCGCGTTACTGCGCACGCGTCGTTAAAAATATCAAAATCGCGCCGTCGCCGGAATGGATGCAGCGCAGGCTGGCAGCGCAGGGCATCCGTCCGATTAACAATATCGTGGATATTACGAATTATGTAATGGAAGAATTTGGTCAGCCGATGCATGCGTATGACCTCGATACAATTGCGGGCGGGCAGATTATTGTCCGCCGCGCACAAAAAGGGGAAACTTTTGTGACCCTGGACGGCCAGGAGCGTGTATTGGACGATTCGGTCTTAATGATCTGCGATGCGCAAAAACCTGTCGGGATTGCAGGCATTATGGGCGGGGAAAACTCTATGATTACGGACAGCGTCACGACGATGCTGTTTGAAGCAGCCTGCTTTGACGGAACCAATATCCGCCGCTCCGCAAAAAAAATCGGTATGCGTACCGATGCTTCCGGCAAGTTTGAAAAAGGGCTGGATCCGAATAACGCGATTTTGGCAATGAACCGTGCCTGCCAGTTGGTCGAAGAGCTGGGCGCAGGAGAAGTGATCGGCGGTGTGGTAGATGTGTATCCACTCGAACGGAAAGGTACGCGTATTCCGTTTGAACCCGAAAAATATAACCGTCTTCTTGGAACCGATATTGCTCCGGAGCAAATGCTGGCTTATTTTGGAAATATTGAATTAGGATATGATAAAGAAAGCAATGAGGTACTGGTGCCGTCCTGGAGACAGGATCTGGAATGCGGAGCAGACCTTGCGGAAGAAGTAGCCAGATTTTATGGATATGATAAAATCGGGACGACCCTGCCTTCCGGGGAAGCGACGACTGGCAAACTGTCGTATAAACTGCGCATCGAAGCGATTGCCAGGGATGTAGCGCAGTACTGCGGATTCAGCCAGGGCATGGCCTATTCGTTTGAAAGCCCGAAAGTATTTGATAAGCTTTTGCTGCCAAAGGATTCGAAGCTGCGCGATGCGGTCGTGATTGCCAATCCGCTTGGCGAGGATTTTAGCATTATGCGGACTGTGCCGCTGCATGGGATCTTAACCTCCCTTTCGACAAATTATAACCGCAGGAACAAAAATGTACGTTTGTACGAACTTGGAAATATTTATCTGCCGAAGCAGCTTCCGTTAACAGAGCTTCCGCAGGAACGGATGCAGTTTACGCTCGGCATGTATGGAGACGGCGATTTCTTTACGATGAAAGGCGTGGTCGAAGAATTTTTTGAGCAGGTGGGCATGCACAAGAAGCCGGAATATTGTCCGGATGCCCAAAAACCATTTCTGCATCCGGGCAGGCAGGCCGAGATTTTGTATATGGGCACACCGGTAGGCTATTTTGGGGAATTACATCCGGATGCGGCGGCAAATTATTCGATTAAGGAACGCGTTTACCTGGCAGTGCTTGATATGCCGGAAATTGTAAAATGGTCCAGTTTTGACCGTAAATATACAGGCATTGCAAAATTCCCGGCGGTTACCCGCGATATCAGTATGGTATGCCCGAAACAAATCCTTGCAGGCGACATTGAAAAAATTATCGAAGCTAAGGGCGGGCAATATTTGGAGGATTATCATTTGTTTGATATTTATGAGGGAAATCAAATCAAGATTGGATTTAAGTCCATGGCTTATTCCATTACGTTCCGCGCGCCGGACCGTACGCTGGATGATGAATCGGTCAATGCTCCATTAAACCAGATTTTAAAAGCGCTTGAGGAAAAGGGGATTGAACTGAGAAAATAAATGATGGTTTAGTAACCTGTTGCAGTGCGCGAACAGCCGGTACACGCAGATCAAGTAATAAATAGAGCATATATTATAGAAGAAAGAGAAAAAAGGAATATAATATGAACCGCAAAGATTTTTATTACGAGCTTCCGCAGGAATTAATCGCACAGGATCCGTTGGAAGACCGTTCCAGTTCCAGAATGATGGTACTGGGACGCAAAGACGCATCCATTACGCATCGGGCTTTTTCTGATTTGCCGGATTACCTGCGGCCGGGGGATTGTCTGGTCATTAATAATACAAAGGTAATCCCGGCAAGGCTGTTTGGGATTAAAGAGGGGACCCAGGCACAGATTGAATTGCTGCTGTTAAAACGGCGGGAACAGGATCTTTGGGAAACGCTGGTCAAACCGGGAAAGAAAGCTAGAACCGGAACAAAAATCAGTTTTGGCGGCGGGATTTTGATGGGGGAAATCGTGGATATCATCGAGGAAGGAACCCGCCTGATCCGGTTTCAGTATAAGGGTATCTTTGAAGAAATACTGGACAGGCTCGGGGAGATGCCGCTTCCCCCTTATATTACACACCGACTGGAAGACAAGCAGCGCTATCAGACCGTATATGCCAAGGAAGAGGGTTCTGCGGCCGCGCCGACGGCTGGACTGCATTTTACGCCCAAACTGCTGGACAAAATCCGTGGGATGGGTGTGGATATTGCGGAAATCACACTGCATGTCGGGCTTGGTACTTTTCGTCCGGTAAAGGCGGAGAATATTTTGGACCATACGATGCACAGCGAATTTTATCAGATTGAGCCGGCGCAGGCTGCGGTGATCAACCGGGCGAAAGACAAGGGCGGCCGTATAATTGCGGTAGGGACTACCAGTACAAGGACGCTGGAAACCGCCGCGGATCAAACAGGGCATGTAACGGCCGGATGCGGCTGGACGCAGATATTTATTTACCCAGGTTATCAGTTCCGATGTATTGACGCGTTGGTTACCAATTTTCATCTGCCGGAATCTACGCTTGTTATGCTGGTCAGCGCGCTGGCGGGCAGGGAGAATGTGCTGCATGCTTATGAAGAAGCTGTGCGGGAACGGTATCGGTTTTTTAGTTTTGGGGATGCAATGCTTGTAATATAAGTGCATATTTCAAACAAAAAAATGCATTTGCTTTCGATCATGGGTAGTTCACATAGGTTAGAAACTATGCGGTAGTATGAAATCGTTTAAAACTTTACAAGGTACAAGTAAATAAAGGCTGTCGAATCAAGCAGAATACATACAGGATCAGGAATGTTTGCAACAATGAGATCTTGCTGTGTTTTTCTTTCGTCGACAGCCTTTTTATTTTATGTTTCCTAACAGGCGATTTTATTGCCCAAAGTATCCGTTCGGTCGATTGCTGGGAAACAGATTCCTTTGCTATAATGGAAACAGAAAGGAGAGAAAACTATGAATAAACTTCATTTACCAGATAACATAATCCGGCTTCGGCACGCAAAAAAGCTGACGCAGGAAGAACTGGCGCATATGATTGGCGTAACCAAAGGGTCTGTTTCCAAGTGGGAAAAAGGGATCAATACGCCGGATGTATTGCTTTTGCCCCAGTTGGCGGCCTTATTTGACGTAACCGTGGATGAACTGATCGGATATGAGGCGCAGCTTTCCAGTGAGCAGATCCGGCGGCAGTATGCGCAGTTGTGCAGGGATTTTGTCACGCTTTCTTTTTCAGAAGCCGTGGAAAAAACAAGGACGCTTGCCCATAAATATTATGCCTGTTATCCGTTTTTGCTTCAGCTTTGTATTTTGTACTGTAACCATTATATGCTGGCGGAAACGGAAGCGGATCGGCGTTTTCTTTTGCAGGAAGCGTTAGGCTGGTGTGACAGAATACTGGAAAATTGCAGTGACGTGGGTGTCTGCGGCGATGCGCTGGTATTAAAGGCGATTCTGCTTCTTTATCTTGGAAAAGTGCCGGAAGCGATTGAAGTGCTGGAACCGTCCGCGGATCCGGGCCGTATGGCCGGACAGGAGCGGACTCTGCTGGTGCAGGCTTACCAGATGGCTGGTGAAATGGAAAAGGCAAAAACCTACGCACAGGCGAAGCAATATTCGGATTTGCTGGAATTGGTTGGCGATACGATTCTTGCCCTTGCTTTGCATACCAACGATTTGGCGTATTGTGAAGAAACGGTCAGGCGTGCGAAAGGAATGATTGAGTTGTATCATATGGAACAGCTTCATCCGAATTTAACCGCGCAGTTTTATTACCAGTCCGCGGTTGTTTATGCGGCAAACGAAAAAGATGAGGAAGCGCTGGCATCGCTTGGCCGATTTGAAACATGTGTGGGCCGGCTTTGGAAAGAGGGGAAAGCCGCGCTGCATGGAGACGATTATTTTGATTTGCTGGATACGTGGATTGACAGGCTGCCCCTTGGAAGCATGGCGCCCCGGGATAAAAGCTTGATCCGGCAAAACCTGCAGGATGCCCTGGCACATCCTGTATTTGACCATCTAAGAAAAAAAGAGGCATTTAAGCGGCTGATGGCGCGAATACTCAAAGGAGGCGTAGAATATGCTTGAATTAAAAGAACTGCTGCCATTTTTGATCCCTGTTGCGGCTGCGCAGATTATCTTACTGCTTTATACGCTGCACCATATTTTGACACACAAGACCTATAAGCGCGGAAACCGGACATTTTGGATTGTCGTAGCTTTGGCGGGAATGCAGTTTATCGGCCCGATTCTTTATTTCTTACTTGGAAAGGAGGATTCCTAAATGGAGATGCTCGCCATGTCCCATGTAGCGAAACGTTTTGGAGAAAAACAGGTGCTGCGCGACGTGACGTTTCGCGTCCCGGAGCATACCGTATTTGGATTTGCAGGAAAAAACGGCGCGGGAAAGACGACGGCAATGAAACTGATTCTTGGCCTGCTTGCCAGTGACAGCGGGGAAATATTGGTAAACGGAATGCCGGTTCGTTATGGAAATACCGAGACGAACCGTTTGGTTGGATACCTGCCAGACGTCCCGGAATTTTATTCCTATATGACGCCAAGGGAATATCTGCGTTTTTGCGGGGAGATTGCGGGCATGGCGTCCAAGGACATCCGGATACGCAGTGAGGAATTACTTTCATTGGTTGGGCTGGCAAACGAAAACTACCGGATCCGGGGGTTTTCCCGTGGTATGAAACAGCGTCTTGGCATTGCGCAGGCTTTGTTTGGCCGTCCTAAACTGCTGATTTGTGATGAGCCGGCTTCCGCATTGGATCCGGCAGGCCGCAAAGAATTACTGGATATCCTGGCAGACGCAAAGGAACAGACGACGGTACTGTTTTCGACGCATATCCTTTCCGATGCGGAGCATATTTGTGATGAAGTTGCCTTTTTACATGAGGGCAAGATTGTTTTACAGGGACCGGTTGCAAAGGTGCGTTCCATGCGCAAAGCTGCCCCAATGAGACTCGAATTGGAACGGCCGGAAGATGTACAGATTCTTTTGTCTGCGTTTCCCCGTCTGACGGTTGTAAGGCGCTGTATGCTTATGCTGGAGGAATGTGAACGCCTGCCGGATCTTTTGCGTTTTCTTGCGGACCGCAGGATTTCGATCCTGCGAATGGAACGCGGGGAGGCATCGTTAGAGGATCTGTTTATGGAGGTGGTAGGGAAATGAAAGTATTTCTGAAAAAAGAATGGATGGAGTTTAACCGGACAGGTCGCCTGTTCATATTGCTTTTGGTATTTGCCTTGTTTGGAATCATGAATCCTTTGCTGGCAAAGCTGACACCCTGGCTGATGGAGACGATTTCGGATTCTTTCGCAGAAGCAGGGATTGTGCCCGCAGCCGTAACAGTAGACGCGATGACTTCCTGGGCACAGTTTTACAAAAATATTCCAGTGGGGCTGCTTGTTTTTATCCTGCTAAATTGCGGCTGCTTTACCACAGAATACCAAAAAGGGACGCTGATCCCAGTAGTAACAAAAGGGCTGTCCCGCAGGAACATCCTGTTTGCAAAGTCGCTGCTGCTGTTTATAGTATGGACTGTATGCTATTGGCTTTGTTTCTTACTTACTTACGGATATAATGCGTATTTTTGGGATAACGGCATTGCGGGGCATTTATTTGCTGCGGCAGCATTGGTCTGGCTGTTCGGGATTTGGGCGAACGCGCTTTTGATTTTTTTCTCGTCGATAGCCGAAAGCAGTACGCAGGTGCTTTTCGGAATCGGCGCGGTTGTTTTAGGTGCGTATCTATTGTCTTTCTTTTCAAAATGCCATGCATTTGTGCCAATGAAACTTATGGGCAGTATGTCTTTACTGCAAAAAGCAGATAATCCGGCGGACTTTTTTGGCAGTATCGTGGCGGCAGGAATTTGTGTACTTTTGTGCATGGTGTCTGCGACTATATGTTTTGACCGAAAACAGTTATAAGGCCGTAGCAATTTTGCAAGCCAAAATGTAACGCCTTATTTGAAGTGCTTCTAACCATTCTTCCAAAGCCGCCAGAAAGCCGGGCAAACCGTCTCTCCCAG
>CAJUIH010000120.1:3310-8804 GCA_910586045.1 uncultured Eubacterium sp. | reverse complement strand
AAATAAATATCCGCAATCGTATCAATCCCGTCACAGCATAATTCATAGGCACAGCCTGCCTGCTTCTGAAAGGAAAACGTCCGGCTGAACACAAAATCCTGCCGCAGAAACTCCCTGGCCGGATACTCATTCATGCGGTAGTACGGATCGTTTAAAATCCCCTGTTTTACGGCCGCACTGAGTACCGAACCTGGTACTTGTACCGGACATACAACCTTGCCGTCCGCACTTTCCAGCTTCCAATCGCCGTCCAGTGTGATATTGTATTGTTGTCTCATCCTATTTTGCTCCTTTTCTATTTCTGGCTGCAACTCATTTTATTTCTATCTTTTCAGGCATCCGTCTGTTCTTGTCAAGAGTTGCCTGGCCTTTTGATCCACGTTTAAACTTTCCATAGTACCAGGACTTTATGCTTTGCAACTGTAATATACCATATTTCCTGCTTTCTAGCAATACCTGGTTTCCGCATTGCCTTGTATGCAGCAATTCAGATAAGGTGTTACATTTTTGCCCGCCGAACGCTGGAAGAGACGGTTTGCCAGGCCTGCTGGCATCCCTCCAGAATGGCAAGAATCCCTAAGCATTCTGGAGTTGGAGCCGCAAGCCAGACCTGCGTCCCTCATCCGGCGTCCTCCCAGCTAAAAGGTAACACCTTATCTGAACTGCTGCCCTTGTATTTTGCCCCACGCAAGTTTTCTTATGGAACGCATATACAACCTGCAAAAAATATGCTACAATTTTTTTATATTTTACATTTAAGAAAGCAAGGAACAAACCGCAATGGACTTGCAGACAGTTCCTAACCCGAAAGGAGTCCCATTTATGATAAACCTGCATTTTCTCGGCGGCGCCATGGAAATTGGCGGAAGCTGCATTTATATAAAAATCGGAGGAAAGCATATTTTACTGGATTCCGGCATCCGCCAGTCCGCATCCAAAGACCCGCTCCCGGATTTTCGTACAATACAGGAACAGGGCGGCCTGGACGCCATCATTGTCAGCCATGCCCATATGGACCATACCGGAACGCTGCCCTTAATCAGCAAGGCTTACCCGCAGGCACGGATCTATATGACAGCCATGACCGCGGACCTGACCCGCGTACTGCTATATGACAGCTTAAAAATTATGAACAGCAAAGAAGATGAAATTCCCCATTATTCGGAACAGGATGTACTCGCCATGTTAAACCGGATCTATCCGGTCGGCTACCAGACCCCATTCCCGATTTTTGAACAGTTCACCCTAACCTTTTATCCGGCCGGGCACATTGCCGGAGCCGCCTGTACCTACCTTGTCACACCCGACGGCAGCCTGTTTTATTCCGGCGACTTTTCCGCTTTTTCCCAGCGTACGATCGAAGGCATCCGGATTCCGAAACTGCGCCCTGACGCAGCTATTGTAGAATCTACCTACGGCACCCGTCTGCATGCGAACCGGCTTGTGGAAGAAAGACGGCTCGTGGATCTGGTTCGAACCTGCGTGAACGAACAAAAGAAAATCCTGATCCCTGCCTTTGCCCTTGGGCGTGCGCAGGAAGTACTGCTGATCTTGCGCGCCGCAATCCAAAATCAGGAGATCCCCGCAGTGCCCATCTACGTAGACGGTATGGTACGCGACATTAACCGCATGTACACCCGCAATCCAACCTACTTGAAACATACACTTGCCAAACGGATTTTAAAAGGCAATGAACCGTTTTATACAAAAGAAATCCAGCCTGTCGCGCCCATGCAGAACCGGGACGACCTGCTAACAGGAAAAGGTCCTTTGATCCTGCTTTCCAGTTCCGGCATGCTTACCGGAGGCCCAAGCGCGCAGTACGCCGCCCGCCTGGCCCCTATGGAAAACGCCTGCATCATAATTACCGGATACCAGGACGAAGAATCTCCGGGCCGCCAGCTTCTAAACCTGCTGACAGAGCCGGATCTCAATGGGCAGACAAGGACTTTAACCCTAAACGGCGTAACCGTTCCGGTCAAATGCCGGGTCGAACAAGTCGGTTTGTCCGCGCATGGCGATAAATCCGAAATTATGGCGCTGCTTGACCGCCTTTCTTCCCGCCGCGTCTTTTTAGTACATGGCAACCGCGAAGTAATTGCCGAACTTGGAACAGAGCTGACTGCACAAGATTACCGCCGTCAAGTTTACCTGCCGGAATGCGGACAAGACTATGAAATATTGCTGCGCAGCAGGCGGAAGCAATTATCCTTTCAGCCTGCCCATACGATGCAGATGAAACGGACCTTTGGCAAAGACGATGAAAAACTGCTGTGGGAATACTGGCAGGAACACTATTTGGGAAAATCATTTTCCATTGCCCAGATTACCTATATCTGGTACGGACACGAACCGGAAGAACTGTCTCAAGAGATTGCGGCTATGCAGGAACTGTTCCTGCACAGCGCCTATTTTTCACCAAACGCGCACCGCCTGTTTTTATTCGAAGCAAATACCCCAAAACAGGTTGCCGAAGCACTCGCGCCAAAAGAACAGACCATCCAGGAACTCGAAGCGTATGTCCGGACGCTGTTTCCAGACTGCGGCTGCCGTAAAATCAGTTTTCATAAAGACCGGAAAGAAATACTGCTGCAATTTGATTATCCGGACAGCCAGGATCCGGCCGATTTTGCGAAAAAAGCCGCGGAATTTGCGGCAAAAACCGACTGGACAATCCGCATGCATCCGTCTATGAATCATCAGGCGGCGTCTTTCCTGCTCTCCTCGCTTTTTAGAAACCGGCTGGTCAAGACCTCCTACTATACTGAGAAAAAATGCTATGCGGTAACCGTAAAACATACGGCGGCGCCATCCGCAGAACCGATTTTGTCCGATACAGAAGCCACAAAACAATTTCAAAAAATCACCGGATGGACCCTGCTGGTCAACGGCAGCTCCGCCGCACCTGCTCCGCCCGTTTCCAGCGGACAGGCGCTCCCGCAACCCGGCAGCATCTTTTCCCCCGCCCATGCCCGGACAGAGCAGGCAGAGCAAAACCTTGCATTTTACTGTATTGAGGAAACATTCCGCGAACTGCCGCATAAGCCAAATAAAAAAAGTCTCAAAAGCGACAGCAGCGGAAAATACCTCGAACTTAGTTTTATCTCCCCTGCCATTGGCCAGCAGTATGCCGAAACACTGCAGGCCCTGGCGAACCAGACCGGATGGCGGATCCGCATCGCGGACAAAGTAAACCAAATGGAATTATTTCATATCGTCCAACTGCTATGCCAGCGCTATCAGATAGAAATGCAAAAAAACCCATCCTACCTGCCGGACAAAAAAGCACTCCAGATCAGAACTGCCGGACAAGAACCCGAAGAAGCACGCCTGGCTGCTGCGGATGTGTTTTGCAAACAGACCGGATGCCGGCTGCTTTTTCATAAACAATAGCAAAAACTGTTCCCCTTTTCCAAAGCAGCAAAAAGGCAGGGTATCCACCCTGCCTTTTTAACGTTCCTTTGTTCCTGATCTTCACAGCTTATGCGGTCATCGCTTCTATCGGAAACCGCGGCTTATGAGATCATTTTTCCACTCTGTTTTATATCCACACCCTGTGCAGCCATGCGTTCTGCCCTGTTTTTAAACCACACCCTGTGCAATCATTGCTTCCGCAACTTTTTCAAATCCGGCAATATTGGCGCCAGCTACATAATCGCCTTCCATGCCATATTTCTTAGCCGCCTGATCAATGTTATGATAAATATTCACCATAATCTGCTGCAGTTTTGAATCTACTTCTTCAAATGTCCAGCTCAGCCGTTCGGAGTTCTGTGTCATTTCCAAAGCCGAAGTTGCGACACCGCCTGCGTTTGCGGCCTTGCCGCCGATAAACCACACGCCATTCTGCTGCAGATACTTCGTTGCGTCAATCGTAGTCGGCATATTAGCGCCTTCACATACGGCTTTACATCCATTTGCCACCAACTGCTTTGCGTCGTCAAGCAAAAGCTCGTTCTGTGTCGCACATGGAAGCGCGATATCACATTTAATCTGCCATACACCGCGTCCCTCATGATACTCCGCGCTCTTTCTTGCTGCCGCGTATTCGGTCAGGCGCGCGCGTTTCACTTCCTTAACCTCTTTCAGCAGCGCTACGTCAATGCCTTCCGGATCATAGATCCATCCGGTTGAATCCGAACAAGTCACGACTTTCGCACCCATCTGCTGTGCTTTCTGTGTCGCATAAATCGCCACATTTCCCGCACCGGATACTGCCACGGTCTTTCCTTCCATAGATTCACCATGACATTTCATTAATTCCTGTGTAATATATAACAAACCATATCCGGTTGCTTCTGTACGCGCCAGAGAACCGCCATAGGTCAATCCCTTGCCTGTCAGTACGCCTTCGTATGTGCCGCGGATTTTCTTATATTGGCCAAACATATAGCCGATTTCCCTTGCTCCAGTTCCGATATCTCCAGCCGGGACATCCACATCCGCACCGATGTATTTGCACAGTTCCGTCATAAAGCTCTGGCAGAACGCCATTACTTCGCGATCCGATTTCCCCTTTGGATCAAAATCAGAACCGCCTTTTCCGCCGCCAATCGGAAGCCCTGTTAAAGAATTTTTGAAAATCTGTTCAAATCCAAGAAATTTGATAATTCCGAGATTTACAGACGGATGCAGACGCAGACCGCCCTTGTACGGTCCAATTGCATTATTAAACTGTACACGGTATCCGGTATTCACCTGCACCTGGCCCTGATCGTCTACCCAAGGCACTCGGAACTTGAACTGTCTGTCCGGCTCTGTCAGCCTTTCCAATAAAGCTTCTCTTTTGTAAAGCTCCTCATTTGCTTCAATCACTGGACGCAAAGTCTCCAAAACCTCTTCTGCGGCCTGCAGAAATTCCGGTTCGGAAGCATTCTTTTCCTTAACCCTTGCAAGTACCTCATCTACGTAACCCATGTTTAATCTCCTTTTATATGATATTAAAATTTTCCACCTGTCCTTTATTTTATTATGAAACTAGCAATTCTGCAAGATGTTTTTGATATTCTGGCAATTTCTTTATTTTATAAAGAAATTTTAGAGGTTTTTTTGCAAGTTTTGACGATAAATATTTCATGATTATGCACGAAAGTAAAACCGGTTTCTTATTATTTCTTAAATAAATCAGAATGCGTACCTGTTCGGTCTAAATATAAATTACCATTTATGATTCTATAAATGAGCATCCAGTCAGAAGTGATATGACATTCTCTATGCCTTTCATAGTTACCTTTTAGATTATGGTCATTGCTTTGCGCCTCTAATGGTTTCGGTATTGCAAGCGTATCAATAACAGAATACAATAAATCTAAATCATATTTTCTTTTCTGACACATTTTTACATCTCTTTTAAATCTGGTCGTCGCAGATATTTTCAGCGTTTTATCAATCCTCCAAAAGCGAATGAATAAAATCCTTTGCAGAGCCTTCAAAATGTTGTCCTGTTCCATTTTTTATCATTGCATCTGTTTCTTTCATAGCTTCAATAGTTTCT
>CAJUIH010000120.1:0-3210 GCA_910586045.1 uncultured Eubacterium sp. | reverse complement strand
AGAAATCCGCACCCAACAAACACCAGGCCCAAAACCAAAAACAGCCACGGCTCCACCGAACCATCCCCTGTCTTTGGCGTTTCATCCAGCGTATGCCCAGCCGACGCGCTGCCCGCATTGCCCGCGGACGATCCGCCCGTTGAAGAACTAGCCGCCTGTACCGAAGTACCGCCGCCTGTGCTTCCGCCGGCAGAACCGCCCGCACCGCTGCCGGAACCGCCATTACTGCCGCCTGTACTTCCGGCACTGCCATTCGACCCGCTGCCGCCTGCGCCGCCGGCACTGCCGCCCGATCCGCCATTGCCGCTGCCGGAGCCATTCGAACCAGATCCGCTGCTGCTGCCGCTAGACCCATTCGAGCCGGATCCGCCGCTGCTGCCGGAACCAGAACCGCCTAAGTCAACCGATGTGCTGTCCGCATCATCGTCGTCGTCATTTCCACTGCTGGAGCCGCTGCTTGTATTTCCCGCCGAACTGCTGCCGGAGCCTGCATTAACGTCTACGCTCGTACTTCCCGGCGACGACGAATCGGATGTTTCGCTGCTTGTACTGTCTTCCTCATCTTCCGACGAAGAACCGCCCAGGCTGGAAAACGCATAGCCATAGGACGCTGCAAACGTTTCCGCCGCCGTACCGCTGTATCCTGTAATCTGGCTCGGCGACCATCCGGACTGCGAACCAATCGACGTAACGGAGCTTGGGATCGTCAGCGTACTAATCCCGCTGCCGGACAACGCGTCCCCCTCAATCGTCGTGAGTCCATCCGGCAAAGACATAGACGTCACTCCGCTGCAGCCGGATAATGCGCCGCTGCCGATAATGCGGGTACCGGAATACACCGATACGCTGGACTTGCCGACCGGAACCCGGATCAGGCGCGTCATAGAGGAATTATACAGACAGCCGCCGTCCGATGCATATGCAGAATTGCCGGACGCGACACTGATCGTAGACAAATTGGAACACCCGGACAATGCGCTGGCCGGAAGATTGGTCGTTCCTGCCGGAATAGAGATTGCCGTCAGGCTGGAACAGTTTGCAAACGCGCTGTCGCCGATACTGCTTACCCCCGACGGAATCGTCATCGAAGACAAACTCGAACAGCCGGAAAACGCGCCGCTGCCGATGCTCGTAACACCCCCTGCAATTGCGACGCTGGACAGCGAACGGCAATTGCTGAACGTGGAGGACGGGATCGAAGAAATCGATGCCTGCAGCGTAACTGACCCAAGCGCGGAGCAACCCGAAAAAACACCGCTGCCCATCGTAGTCACACTGCTTGGAACCGTAATATTTGATAAAGACGTACAGTTTGCAAACGCACTGTCGCCGATACTTTTGACACTGCCCGGAATGCTGACGCTTGTAACCGGCTTGCCGGAAAATACGCCTGCCCCGATCGACGTTACATTAGAGGGAATCGTAACCGCGCCGCCTCCCCCATTATAAGCCGTCAAAACGCCCCCGCTGATCGTCATGTTACTCGTGGAAGCTGCAAAGACGCCCTTTGCCGGCATCAGGGATAACATCACGGCCACAGACATTACGGCTGCAAATTTTTGTTTTAGTTTTGTATGAATCATAGGTATCACTCCTTTTTCGCAATCAGGAACAGCCTGCCATCCTGCATATAATAATTACAGGTGGATAATGTAAGCAGTTCGTCCCCATACGAAAGATCTATTGTGTGTTCAAACACAGACAACTGCTGTATATTCGACAAAAATGCCTGAAACTCTGCTTTTGACTTCGCATTCAGAAAATTATAATAACGGAACGTATCTTCATCCTGATAATTAACTTTCGACAAACAGACCGCTTCAACCGTATAACGCGCTTTTTCATAAATCGTATCAAATACAAGTTCCCTGTGCTGCTCCCAGTACTCTTTATCCATATAATTTTGCAGGCCGCCGAACATTGTACCGTCTTTCATATTATGGCCGTAAATAATCAGGTTTGTATCGCGGTCGGTAAAATTATTTCTGGCATCCAAAAACAGGGAACCATGGTCACTTTCTTTCTTATCAAAATCATAATGCAGATAAAAATCAGACTGGTCTGTACCTGTCTGCATAACCGGATAATCAATATTCGTTCCTTTGATTTTCAGCCAGCCTGCCAGATCTCGATTCTGTTGATACAGCTTTTTGTATTTCGATAAAACAGTCAGCTTCTGTTTCTTCGCCTGCTCCGTTTTTTTCTTTTTGGACTTGTCCGCGGTTTCTTCCTGCTCTTTGCCGTCTGCGTCCTGCTCGCTGTCCGCGCTGGAATCCTCAATGACATGGCCCGTCATATTCTGCATATCCTGCAGTTTTTCATATTCCAGCCCTTTCTGGTAATCCTGCCAGACGGTCAGTCCATAATAAGAAAGACAGAGCACGGCACCAATCATACAGAAGATCCCTGCGATCTTCAGCTTGTTGCCCTGCTCCTGTCTTTCTTCCTGCTTTCGCCGCTCTTCCAGCAAATTTTGGGAATTTTTTGCCACAACGTCCGTCAGGAACCAGGAAAAGGAAATCCCGATCTTGCTTCGGAAAACGATTTCCTTATTCCTGATCAGAGTGTAGAGCCTTAAGGCCGCATCCGCGTCAGTAATATCCACTTCTTTTGTAATGTAGTCGATCTTCTTGACGTCTTCCTGCGCCTCAAGGTACTCTTCATAGGTATCAAATTCATAATCGCCTATTCTGTATCTGTCACTCATGCCTTATTTAATCGTTATGACCTTTAATGGGTTCAGAGCGCTGTAAATCTTCTTGCTACCGCTCTTCTTAAATGCTCTTACACGGAAGTATGCCCGGTCGCCGCTCTTCATGCCTTTCACCGTACAAATCCTTGTATTCGCCTTGTTGATAGTTTTCAGTTTCCTGTATTTTGCTTTCGAAGACTTCTTATAATAAATCTCATATCCGGTTGCGCCTGATACTTTCGACCAGCTCAGTTTCGCCTGCCCTTTCTTCTTCGATACAATCTTTACGGTCGGCGTTTTCAGCTTCGTCGTTGTGCTGACTAAGGATGAGAATGCCCCATAAGACCTTGTGCCGTCTTCATTGCGGATAAACGACCTTACTTTATATTTATAAGTCGTACCGCCTTTCAGCCCGGTCAGACTAATGCTGTTCTTCGTCGTACTCTTAATTCCCTTAGACTTCGAATCGCAAATCTGATATCCGTCCGCATAATCCTGTTTTACCCAGGACAGCTTCA
>CAJUIH010000119.1 GCA_910586045.1 uncultured Eubacterium sp. | reverse complement strand
TCTGGCCCGCCGTTTATCGGGTTTATTGTGCAATATTCAATCACCGAATATATAAGATAAAGACACGCATCATAAAGTTCACAATACAAGGAGGTAACGATATGAACATTATGACCAACCTGTCCGCGTTAAATGCCGCCAGGCAGCAGGGCATTCATTCCAGCAATTTCGGCAAAAGCACCGAAAAACTCTCCAGTGGATTCAAAATCAACCGGGCCGCGGACGGAGCAGCGGAATTAGGGATTTCCGAACAGATGCGGGCACAGATCCGAGGCCTGAACCGGTCTGTTACCAATGCAGACGAAGGCCAGAACTTCATCCAGACCGGGGATGGGGCCATGAATGAAATCCATGACATGCTGCAGCGCATGCGCGAATTATCCGTACAGTCCATCAACGATACGAATACCGAAGCGGACCGTGCGGCGCTTGCCAAGGAATTTGACGCATTACAGTCTGAAATCGACCGGGTGAACACTGGGACTTATTTTAATACACAGCCCGTATTCCAGGAGCATGAGGATTCTTTTTACCAGATCGGAGGGAACCGGAAATGGAAATCCGACCAGCTCCATACGATTACGGCGCCGCAAAACGACCTGATTATCAACCTGCCGGACGGCTATGATTATGACCCAAGGCAGTACAGCCTGACAGTTCCGAATGGAACGTATACCACGCAGGAACTGGTGGATGAAATCGAGGATGCGTTTGCGGCTATGCAGCCGGAAAATCCGGGGTTTAACCTGGAATTTGACCAGTATGGGTACTGCAATTTGAATTTTGAGGACGCGCAGGGGAATATGACGAAGATTCAGTCTGTGGACGGGACGCTGGCGTATCTGATTTATGACTGTCAGACAGGCTATTCCAATCGTGATTTGGTCGGCACCACAGAATTTGCCAAGGACTCTACTATAAAAATTGAAAGCGGCAAGAATGATACGCTTCAATTTTATTTAGAAGGTGAGAACGACTTAAAAAAAGTCGTCATTGAACCACCTGGAGAATACACGATTTGCCAATTGAAAGATCAATTGGAAGTCAAACTACCACCTGGCCTTACTCCTATAATACACACAAATAGCAATGGAACATACAGCATCCGTATTGAGGGAGAAGACCCTGTCGGCATTACTGGTCTGAAAGGCAATATGTTTACTATTGAGCACGATAACAATGGACTAAATAGTATATTTTATGATAACATATCTCCAGGTATTTCAGACGCAACTCCTGCTCAGCTAATTGGGAAAGCAGTAAGCAATCCACCAATAACGGAACCATTTATTATTAAAGAAAATGTAAATGATACTCTTAAATTAAAATTATTTACACCCGATGGTGAACTGGGGCCATTTGGATTGAAACTTGACCCTGGATCCTATCAGGCTGACATGATGGCTGAACACTTGAATAACTTATTTGCTAAAACAGATATTTTATACGGCGAGCATTTGGATAAATATTTATTTGCCTCGGACAACAATGGTACTATCACCATACAAACTCATCAGGCAGCAAAAGGATATGCTATCTCCGTAGAAGAAACTCCCGCCTATAACACATTATTCAAATATACAGTTTATCCAAAAGGCGACCCCTTTTTTGAACCTGGAAGTGATCCAAGCCTTGCAGCGCTAATAGGCCGTAAAGATTTGACAACGATGATTCCGCTAGATTTTAGCAACTTAACAAAGGAAGACCGTACGCTAAAAATAGATCCTGGAAATCCTATGTTCCGAGATGAAATAGAATTAAAAGAAACATACGGTTCAATGGCTGAATTAGAAAGTGATTTAAACGCAAAATTAACAGGTACAAAATTAGATGGAAAAATTGAATTTTCATGCGCCGGTAATCATCTGACTATAAATGCTAAAACAGATAATAGCCCGATCAGTATCACCACGCATACACCCGTTTATGAACAACTTCTCTGTGACGAAGTTGATGCCGTAAATAAGGAAACAGCAACGGCTGAAGGTACCGAAACACGTTATCAGGGCCAGCCATGGCGAGATTCTTTTACACCAGCAGAAATTACCTTGACAAAAGAAATTCCTCTCTCCAATCCGCCAGGCTATATTGAAGTTAATGACACAAATGACACCATCAGTTTTATATTGGATCCGCCCAGTTCAACTGTAGCACGAACAATCAGATTATCTCACGGCCAATATAATACAAGAGAAGACTTAATTAATGAGCTAAATAATCAATTAGAAAACCGGGATTTGCTTCTAAAAGCATCCCTTTCCCCAGATAACCATCTGGTTTTGCAAACTAAGCCAACCTATAGAAATGGAGAGACAAAAACTTCCATTAGTATAAATGCAGACCCTAATACCCCATACGCTGGGTCCGCCTGGAAACTTTTTTTAGGAACAACACCTACACCTCTAGGTCCAGAATCGGTTCCCCTTACCGATGGAAGCAAAACTTACATTACAGGTGTAAACCATTTCTTTCAGGATGGCATATTTGTACCAATTGAAATAAATGAACCACCTGATGGAATGATTGTCGACATCTCTTTAAAGGATGGAACAACACCACAGCCGCCGATCAAAATACCAAATAATACATATACATCATTAGAAAGTTTAAAAAACGCACTAGAAACAGCAATTAACGGCAGTAGTTTAAAAGACAAAATAAGTGTAAGCCTAGATTCTAACAGACTAAAATTAACAGCAGTTGATAAAGGCAGTAATTCCTTTTCGATTGACCCAACATCCAAATTTTACAAAACCATTTTGGGCAGTGATTTCAGGATAGAGGAAGGAACGCCAAAAAATATTAAAAGTGAACATAGCTTTGAACATATAGTTGATCAACACGGAAACGGATATTCCTATATTATAGGGCGGGAAGAAATAAGAGGAAAACAAATTGAAATCATCAAAGATATCAATGATACCTTTGATGTTGATTTCACTTATACACCGGAATCTCCTCCTAGCCTGTTCAAAGGATTTTGTATACCATTACATGCTAACCTAAGCGAAGTAGTAGGAGAAGGAACATATCCCAGCGAAGAAATTGCAGCTAAAATTACGATAAGTTTTCAAGAACAAATTGACAAATATCTGGAGAATTTAGTAAAAAACACAGACGATGTCGATTATTATGATATCGACTTCAAACTGGACATCCAAGTTGGATTTGGCCTGATCAACGATAGTGATGTAGGCGGAATTGACGATTCACAAGTCTTGCAAATTGCTATTACTGAAAGAACCGAAAATGGCCAAAAAATTGAATCCCCTGCCGGAAGCTATACCTTAGACAGTGTTCGTGGAAAGGCCGCTTACTCAATTTTTTATGCTTCCACAAAAAAACAAGAATTTTCTTATGCTGTTGGATCAAAAGATATTTCTAACGGCATACCATTTGAGCCAGGAAAAAATGTTTTTTCATTTACACTGGATGGAAAGGCTTACAGTTACACATTTCCAGAAAATTATGTTTCTGCAGAACAATTTATTGATTTATTTAACCGTAAATTGGAAAATGGTGAAGATGGCAATCCACCTTTGAAAGATTTAAAGGCATCTATTGTAAATGGAAATTTAAGACTGACCTATCAACGTTTCGGTGCACATGAAATCAGAGATATCAGAGGCGATGCCAAAGGCCTCATTTTCTACAAAGAAGACGAACGCGACGACCTCGACCCATTTATGCTCCAAGTCGGCGCGCTCGGCCACCAGGGACTGGAACTGAACCGCTTCCGCGTCAATACGATGTCCCTCGGGATTAACACGGTTACCGTATCACGCGTAAAATACGCCGAAAAAGCGCTCGACCGCTTGGACAAAGCCATCGACCAGCTAAGCACCAGACGCAGTACCTACGGCGCGCTGCAAAACCGGATTGATTTCCTAAAATCCAATAATAAAAACGCGGCGCAGAATGTACAGGCAAGCGAATCCAGAATACGGGACGCCAACATGGCGAAAGAGATGATTGACCATGTCAAAAACCAGATTACGACACAGGCATCCGAATCCGTCCTCGCGCAGGCAAACCAGCTTCCGAACCGGATTGCGAACCTCCTGTTCCAGTAAATAAACCAAACAATTTCCGGCCGGAAAGATTCCAGATCTCTTTCCGGCCGGATTCCTTTTTCAAACTCCTGCCTGTTATAGGATGAATTTTTTATTTCTTATACGTCAAATACCCCTCCCAAATACGACACATTCCGATATCCCATAAAATCCAGCCGTTCTTTCGCCATACAGCTCCGCTTACCCGTCGCGCAGTACACAATCAGCGGCTTGTCCGGATCCGGCAGCACTTCCTCCGCGCGCAGGTAAATGTCGCTGTACGGGATATTGACCGCACCGTCCAAATGTCCGCGGCTGTATTCTTTCCGCGTCCGTACATCTACCAATACCGCGCCCTGCCGCATCAGCTTTTCTTTTTCCTGCTCCGTTATTTTCACAAACTTTTCTTTTCCGACCTTTGCCTGTGCATGACAATCCGTATAGGCACAGGATTTTGTACTTTCCACGCGAAAAACGCAAATCCCATGGGCTGGTACCCGCTCCCGCAGCAACGCCGCCGGCTCCTGATCCTGATGCCGGCAAAGGTCGCGGACAGACAAAATATCCCCATCCAGGCCCGCCTCTTTCAAATCAAAAGCCAGATCCTGTTCAGAGTCGCTGCGGTTAAGCAGCGCAACTGCCTTTTGTGTTTTTGCGGACGCCCGGGCGTTACCCTCTGCCGTATGCGAATCCGGCGACAGTTCCTTGACCCAGGCCTCTGCAGTCAGATTTTGCGCCGCGTCCCGATATTCCTTTGCCACAACCGCCTGTCTGCAGGCAGTGTCCTGATTTAAAGCGATCAGTTCCCTGTTCTTTAAAATATCCAATACTTCATCGGAAATTTTGGTCAGATCGCCGCCGATCATCAGTGGAGTCGACAGCATACACCACATAGCAAAATGTGTCCGTTCTTCTTCCTCAGACATGCCGGTTCCAATCTGCATCATATCCGAATCATTTACATGACCAGGGCTGCAGAAACGCGCCAGCGGCTTCATTCGGTCGATCTGATACAGTACCGACGCAAAATTCGGTTCAATATCCAGCCCCGTGCGCCAGGAATCCGCAAGCCGCACAGCCCATTCCCCCGGGAACTCCCAGCGGCAGATATTGTAGACAATCGGTTTTCCGGTTTCCTGGCGGATCTGTTCGATGATCCTGCCGATTTTTGTATACTGTTCCTCCTCATCCAGCCCAAGGCGCAGACCGCCGCACCAGTCTACTTTAATAAAATCAAAATCATTCTCTAAAAGCAGCATCCGCAGATCTTCCTCTTCATGGCCGTAGCATCCGGCCTGAAACCCGCCTTCGATCTCATTGTCATAATAATATCCGCATGTATTATCCCCGCCGTCCGTATAAATTCCGGCAAGCAGATTAAGGCGGTGCGCATAGTCCGCAATAACTTTCATACCGTTCGGAAACCGTTTTTTATGAAATTGCAGCCTGCCCTGCGCATCTCTGCCGCCAAAAAAACCGTCGTCAATATTCAGATAGCGGTAGCCGCATGCCGCAAGGCCGCTTGCCACAAGCGCATCCGCCTGTTCCTTGATTTTTTGCTCGCTGATATCCGTACGGAAACAATTCCATGACGCCCATCCCATCAGCGGCGTCCGTCTTCTCTGCTCCATATGTCTGCCTCCTATTTTTTCCAAAAATATGAACCGCAACTATCGCTTGTTCGATGGTATCGTTCCGCTTTATCATACCATGTCTTTACGATGGATAAAAGCCCCAAAAACTGCCCGCGCACTCTCAAAAAAATATCCGGCGGGAACCTATGAGAGATGTAATAGCCGGTTGTACCCGTAAATAAAAGAAGCCCTGATTCCCTGGTCAACAGCGAAAAAGAGCCTCTTTGGCATTTTCAATATATTCCATAGTCAGGCATGTAACTAACGTATATGCAATACCAAGTTGTTTTCTTTGCAATAATTGCGCGCGTACAAATAATACACCCCCTCAGACGCCCGTTTCGTGTCATACAGCAGAATCCCTTTGCTTTCTCCAATATCCACCTCATGGGTACTTCTCAATTGAAAATCCCTGGTAAATGATGCCAGATATATCTTTGCGCCGTCATAGCTTGTGCCCGGCGCATCGATATCGCTGCTATAGTACAATAAATATCCGTCCTCTGCCGCTTCCACACTGGCCAGCTCTTGATCTGCAGCGGCCGCAAGCAGCTCTGTTTCCTTTTGCCAAGATTGGCCATGATCTTCCGATATTATTACATTGATCGAAGACGGCCCTTTATCATATTCCTCTTTTTCAAAAAAATAATACAATTTCCCATCCTGGAAAACCATATCGGCATCTTCCATGTTTTTTTTACAGGAAAGGATATCCGATAACGATACCCAGTCTTTCAAATTTCCTGATTCCATACATTTTACGGTATAAACTCCATTTTCAGTTCCGGGGTCTCCATTATTAATCTTTCCTTCGATTTCAATATAAGACAGGATATACGTATCATTTGCCTTTATTAATGTTGGATCAATCAATGTAGTATCCGGTTTCTTTGGCGCTGGTATGGTTTCTTTACGTTTCACCGTCCAGTCGTCGTCCAGCTCAATCAAAAGCGGCCCATTGCCCCAACTGGCAGCGATAACCAGGTTTTCCGGTTCATAGACGGAAAGCCAATTCAGCGGAATATCCGTATACTCGCAATAAACAGTCCCATCCTGGTTAAAAATAATCATATGGCCGTCTGTCCCCGAAATAATCTTGCCCTTAAAGAGTTTTGCGTCCCCCGTATTAAGCGTCACAATGACAGCGGAATCCATACCCAATCCCGCCCCCTCCCCGGACTCATATTTCACTCCTACCGCGGCCAAAACCATTGCCATCATAAAAACGATACTGGAACATATTATCCGCCTCATCCGCTGAACCTCCTAAATATTAGCAAAAAACAAACGTGCTTTTTTTCCTAAAATCATATATCAATCATGAAAGAAACAAGACGCCGGGCCGTACGCAATCTTAACCAGTCTCACACCTGTCTAGCAGACCATCTGCATTCCAGTCTTCCGCCAGCCTGCTGCTCCCGCACACAGAGATTTTCGCCATACAAACCAGCACCGGACTGCAGACAACAAACGGATAATAATATCTAATAAGGACACATGGACCGGCCAGAATTGTCAGAAGCAAAAACCACAGGAAACTGACTGCAAAAAAATAATACCTGCTTTTTGTTTTGATAAGTACTATCGTACAGATTACTAATATCCATACATACAATGCAGGCGAAAACAATAACGATATCACTGGCCAGTTCTGATACTCATTATTGGAGAATGCATGTTCCAGAAACGACTCCAGCCAAGCGCATTTGCTTTTATGCAAAATTCCATAATTTTCTTTCACATCCGTAAGGAGATACCCCTGCCTTGCATCCAGCCCTTCCCCATAGATCTGTGCATGGGAAGTATCGCCGATATTCCATGCGCCTTCAATCAAATAGAGGAATGAATCTATACTGACTGCCGGATATTCACAAAACAAACGGATCGAATCGCCTATGTAATCTGTGAGTTTATTGTTTTCCAGGTCAAGATAGCCTTTCATATAATCTGAAAGATGCGGCAGATACACTGCCCTATCCATATCATAATACTTTCGAATTAAATCCAGCGTTTCCTGATCCGCCCCATACGGTTCCAATGCCCCGTATATCCTGCCAAACTGCTGGCTTGGCACACTGAAAGCTTCTGCGACGCTCCCTTCTGATACATCTAACACCTTTGTCAGCGCCATGTCGATGGACTTATATGTAAATAAACAACAAGCGATGTATAAAAATGCCTTCCGAAAGAATTTGTCTTTCCCAAAAACTGCAGCCAGAAGGGCACCAGCCAGAAAGAGATAGAATGCATAAACTGCATTATTCCGAAATAACAGCATTATGATACAAGCAGGAAACAGCAAGGCAAGGCTGGCTCTTCTTTCTTTTTTTGAAGCAGCCTCTATTGCCTGCGCGAAAAGGACAAGGCAGAATAAGGCCATGCCGGAAAAAATCACATCTTTTGTGGTACTGATTGCCAAAATAGCGTTTACTGGAAAAGCTGCAAAAAAATACCAATGTCAGGATCCTTTTCATTCTTTTCCCTCTCCTTTACGAATACCTTGCCTTTCCTGCCCCCCCCCAATTTGCCGCAGCATCTTCTTTTTTATGTCCGCAACCTGCTGCAGCCACATTTCAAAATCCTGCCGGTTTTTTTGTACCATTGCAGACAGGATCAATCCGGCAAAAAATGATACGATGGCTGCCAATACCGCAAACCCGCATACAATCAATGTCGGAAAATCCGGCACTTGCCCTGTCTGCATATAGGTATACAGCACCGGGGCAAAAAATAAAGAAGCCAATACGCCCAGAACGACTGCAATCATGCCAAAAAACAACATCGGCCGGTAGGTGCGGAACAGGCATAAGACCGTTCCGATTACCTTTATGCCATCTGCATATGTATTCAATTTGGATTCGCTGCCGCTTGGCCTGTCCCTATAATCTACGACAACATTCTCCACCGACATATTCTTATCGATTTCGTGAATGCTCATCTCCGTTTCAATTTCAAACCCTTTTGACAAGACAGGGAATGTTTTGACAAATTCGTAACTAAATGCCCGATACCCTGTCATAATATCCTGGATGTCGCTTTGGAATAACGTATTAATCCCCCAGCGCACCAATGTATTCCCAAAATTATGGAACGGTCGCTTATTCTCTGTAAAATAAGTAGAACTCAAACGGTCGCCGACCACCATATCTATATTTTTTTCTAACACAAGGTCTGTCATTTTTCTGGCGCTTTGCGCCGGATACGTATCATCCCCGTCAATCATCAGATAGCAGCATGCATCGACCTCCCGAAACATCCTGCGGATGACATCCCCCTTGCCCTGCTGGTATTCATACCGTACAATTGCCCCGGCTTCCCTTGCGCGTGCATCCGTTCCGTCAGAAGAATTATTATCATAAAC
>CAJUIH010000118.1 GCA_910586045.1 uncultured Eubacterium sp. | reverse complement strand
CTTTTCACAACCACATCCCATGAAAAATGTTCCTGGACATACTCTTTTCCATTCTGTCCCATCCGCCCCGCTTCCCGCGGATGCTCCTCCACATATCGGACGGCGCCTTCAAATTCAAAATAATCCCGCGCATACAGCCCGCCGCCTGACTCCTGTACAAACCATTTTGTAACCTCGCACGCCGCATTTACTAAAACCGGCCTGCCGCACAGCCAGCTTTCCATAACTACAATGGAAAAACTCTCGTTGGCCGAAAGCTGGCAGAGCATCATTGCTGCCCCATAAGCGTCATATTTATCCTGTATTGGTACAAACCCAAGGTCGATCACATCCCCTTTCATATGCTGCGGAATCTCTACACTTCCGCCTCCTATCAATACAAGCTTTATGGAAGTATCATTCCTCTTTTTGTATTCCGCAAAATATTGCACTAGTGTATGGACATTTTTTCCCATGTCCTTTCGTCCTGCATACAGAATAAACTCGTCGGAAATCTGATATTTTTCCCGAAAGCGTCTGGCGTTATATTCTAAATTTGTATCCACACCCGCCCCAATGACCGCTGTCTTTACCTGGCTAAGATTGTATACGCTCTGCGCCAATTCGTATTCCGGCTGTGCAAGGAAAATCATCCCTCCTATTCCACGGAACAATTTTTTGTACAAGGCCAGCGTCATATAACTTTCCTTATGCAGACAGGGGACCAGTACGGATTTTTGCGGGCATACCCGCATTCCATAATATGTCGTTCCAAACATATACGGAATAAATAAAAATACGGCATATTCATCAACGTGCTCTTTCATAAACGCATACATGCGCGGGCTATTTACCATTTCCTTGACAAAAATTTTTTCTTCTTCCTTGGTTAAGGGAATCTGGTTGTGTATCAGCTTGCGGTTCACTGCATCGAACGCAGATGTATCACGCTTTCTTACCCGAAATCTGCGCACAGCAATGCCCTGTTCCTGCGTCAGCCCTTCTTTATGGTAATTTACGTTCCAGTCGCTTGCGAACTCCTTTACACAAGTTGTCAAAACTTCCAGCTTCACGCCTGCCTGCGTCAAATGGAGCGCCAGCCCCCTGGCTTCCGCCTCCGCGCCGCCTGGAATGTCCATACCAAACCACGGTGTTACGACCCCTATTTTTTTCATGTGTGTTCCCCTATATTCGCTCGATCAGGCTGCAAAGCTTTTCCTCTATGCGGTCCCAGTTATAATTATCTTCCACATACCTTTTCGCGTTGCGGCACATATCCTTTACTATCCCCGGATGATCCAATATATAATTCACCGCGCCCTCAAATTCAAAATAATTTCGATAATACAATGCACCGTTACTTTTTTTGCAGTGTCCTTTCAATACAGCGCAGGCCCCGTTAACCACAACAGGCGTCGCTAAACTCATAGCTTCCAGCACCACAATAGACAGGCTTTCAAATGCAGACGGCAGCACCAGCAGATCCGCTGCTGCAATCCCGTCAAACTTTTCCTGATCATCTACAAAACCCAGGCTCAGGATATCTTTGTCTTTCGGCACCGGGATCACAGGCTTCCCCATCAGGACCAATTTCAAGCCATTTGCATTTTGGTTTCTTTTTTTATATGCTTGAAAATATCGAAATAAAATATGGCAATTTTTCCCTTCATCAATCCTGCCAACATAAATGAGAAAACGATCCAGACCATACTTTTTTCGAAATCCGTCTGCGTCTGTATATTCAGGGACGTTAACTCCAACGCCTCCCAGTTCACTACAAATGTCTTCATTGTGAAATTTCGCATGAATCAACTTTCTTTCTTCTTCTGTGTTGAAGAAAAAAAAACGCGGGGCATGGAATACACGTTCCATGATCTTCATTTTTAAAAACGGTTCATCATGTGCTTCCGGAACTAGGATCGATTTTTCTTTTACTGTATGGATACCGATTACCGTTTGATAATAAAGATAGGTAAAGAAGATAAATACGTCAAAATGATCCTGCTCCTGTTCTATATATCTAATTAATTCCGGTACAAAAGGCCCCTGTTTTTCAACCCATTCATATTCCTCTTTCTCCGTCAAACCAGTAGATAAAAACTTGCGGTTAATCAAATGAAATACATGTCGTTTTCGAGGTTTTTTCACCGAAAAACGGTGAACCAGCACGCCATTTATCCATTCTTGATCCGCATCATAAGCATCTTTCCATGTCGTATAATCAATTGCTTTCGTCGTCAGAACATGCACCTGTCCATATCTAGCACACATCCGTTCTGCCATCATACGGCATTGGAGTTCTGCCCCGCCGTTCACTTCCAGTCCATATCTTTGCACCACAAAGCAGATCTTATTATTCATTTTGTTCACCCAAAAAACTCTTTATGTACCGTTCAAACTGCGCCGCAATACGGCTGTTTTCAAAATCGGCCAGTCTTTCTTTTCCATTTTGTATAAGAGCCTGTTTTACGAAAGGATTCGACAAAATATAGTTTAACAGGCCCGCATTCAGCAGCGGATCTTTCGTATGTGTTAAAAACCCGCATCCCCCAAGCGTTTCCCCTATTGCTGTGCTGTCATATGCCAGGATCGGAACTTGAAAATACATTGCTTCGACTAGCGGAACGCAAAAACCCTCATGCTCGCTCATACAAACAAAAGCATCCGCGATTTTATAATAGGCCAGTAATTCCTGAAAACGGATGTGGCCTGTAAATATTACATTTTTCATGCCAAGCCGGTCTACGTAATCCAACAGCCGATCATAATAATTTTGCATCCCCTCATAGGAACCAACTAAAATTAACCGTGACTTTGGATTGTATTTTTTTTGATACTGGTAAAAAATCCGTATCACATCTTCCTGTTTTTTGTTTGGTGCGATTCTGCCCGTAAAAAGGATATTTGTATACCCGTCTTTTGCATAGTTCTGAATGATCCTTCGGTTTGGCTTTTGTTCGTAATCCTCAAATGCAATTAATACTGGCAGTACATCTATTTTGCAGTGATATCCTGCTTTTCGGAGATCATCTTTATTAAAAGAGGAAACCGCAAGGCAATAGGAAGCTTCCGCTGCAAGCCGCTGCATACCCCTTATGCCTTCCGTACAAAGCCGGACGGCACTTGCACTGTAGCCTCTGAAAAAATATGGCGGCGTTATATTATGGTATATAATAATTTTCCTGCCCGGATATTTTCTTAATGCATGATTAAGTTTGGTTCCTGTAGATAAATGGTATAAAATAACATCTTGTTCTTCGATTTCAAAAAATTTCGGAATAGGCTGGATCAACTCTTTTTTCATTTTCGGGTGGATGTTTTCTGCATAAACGGCCGTTTCATATCCCATCCCCGCAATCGCGTCACGCAACGCCATAACATGATTGCCTATGGCATCCCCATAAGAAATCGTCGACAACATCTGAACAATTTTCATCGTATTCTCCTGGCAATTCAGTTTTCTTTTCCGTGTGCGGCGCTCCCATCAAATTCTGCATATTTTTCTGTAGATAAGCTTGTCTTGCTGTTACCAGAATTATCTATTTTCTGCTCCAGTGACAGGATCCGCCGTTCCATCTGCGCGATCCGTTTTTCCATTGCATGCATCCCTTTTTTCTCTTTTTTGATTTCCAAACATATGTTTTTAACAGATAGAGCCGCCAATTTATTGTAAGCTGTCTGTTCTTCCGCAATCGGCGCAACCACGAATCCAGTACATTTATAAATGATTTTTTTGACAAATCCTTTCAATCCTGCCGGGACGGGGCGCTTCCAGTTGATACGGGATCTCTCCCGCATCCTGCGCGGCAGGTCTGCCAGTCCGCTATAGACATCCCCGGCCTGATTTGCCAGACATTCCTTGCTTCGCATAGGTACATCCGTGAAACTGAGCATATCTGCGGTATAACCTTTTTTCTGAATATCCGCCCTGATTTCCTGCATAATTTTTTCAATATCGATTTCCTGCATCCTCTTTTCCCCACTTTTTACAGTAATAGAAGCTTCCATCGATTGCATCCTTTGTGCTTTGTGCAACCTGTTCCATTACGATCTCCTCCCGCATTCCCGCCCATTAACCACCCAGCGGTGTTCCAGACGGATCAGTCCTGCTTCGCTAAAATAATTCATGATTTCAAACAACGCCGCACAGTATACGTGATGATAGGTCAGCCCCGTTTCATCATGGAACGCCAGATCCACCCGGTACCTGCCCTGCAGCAGCATGACCTGCGCAAACTCGACCAATATCACACCGCGGTCTTCTAACGTTATATTCTCTACCTTGTCAATCAGCGTATTCGTCCCATAGCAGTCCAGGCCGTCGCTGCGGAAAATATGGAATCCGAACTCACTTTCCTTGACGGCCGCATCCGTACGTTCATAGGTTACCCGTATGGTCATTTTGGAACCTGCCTGGAACATGCTGCAGGCCTCCCCGTTTTCATCTAACAGCTCGCTTTTTACGATCTTTACTTCCAGGCTGCCGAGTTCTCCGGACTCGTCCTGTACGCCTGCTGCGCCCGCGCCTGCCTTTTCCTGTACGCCCGCTGCCCCTGCGCCTGCTCTTTCCTGCGCGCCCGCCTTTGCCGCTTCCTGTTCTTTCCGTTCGGTTTCGATTGCCGCCCGTTCTTTCCGTTTTCCGCCCATATAGGCAAGATAGCGCGGGTGGACGTCCGCCGGCGTTCCAATTTCCCGGATCCTGCCGCCATCGATCCAGATACTCCGGTCACAGATCTGTTCGATCTGCCCCAGCGAATGCGATACGATCACAATGGTCGTCCCTCCCGCTTTCAGCTCTTTCAAACGCTCGAAGCATTTTGCCTGGAAATTTGCATCTCCGACTGCCAGGATTTCATCAATCAGCAGGATATCCGCCTGGACATTGATCGCCACCGCAAAAGCAAGGCGCATATACATCCCCGAGGAATAGGTCCGTACCGGATTATCAATAAAGTCCTCCAGTTCGGAAAACGAGATAATCTCCCCCATCCGGCTTTCGATTTCTTTTTTGTCCAATCCGAAAATGGACGCATTGATGCAGATATTTTCCCTGCCGCTCATGTCCGGATGGAACCCGGCGCCAAGCTCGATCAGGCTGGATACCCGTCCGTGCATGCGGATCGTCCCGCTGTCCGGGTACATGATCCGGGTCAAGAGCTTTAACGTCGTGCTTTTGCCGCAGCCGTTATGCCCGATTAAGCCGACGGCCTCGCCCTTTTCTACGGCAAAGCTGATCCCGTCTAACACAACCCGTGATTCGTACTTCCTCCGTTTTCGAAAGAGCGCCTTTTCTTTTAGGGTATGGCCTTTGTCCAGATATACTTTGAATTTTTTTGTCAGGTTGATCGCCTCTATGGCATATTGGGCATATTCTGGTTTCACTATAATTCCTCCGCAAAATGCTTCTGCAGCTTTTCAAATAATGTCCATCCAATAATCAGCAGTAATACACCGGCCGCAGCCGCAGAAAGCAATGTTTCTAACCTTGGTATTTTTCCGTAATACAGCACGTCACGGTACGCTGTAATCACATAGGTCATGGGATTTAACAAAAATACCCACTGCATTTCCTTTGGCACCTGCTCGATGGAATACATGACCGGGGTTAAAAACTGCCACGCCATCGCAAGGATGCCCAGCACATATTCCAAGTCCCTGACAAATACGGTAACCGCGCACATCACCATCGTAAACCCGAGCGCCAGAAGAAATTCAACCGCCATAATAACCGGCAGGCAAAACACTGCCTGCGGATTCAGCGTATACCGCGCAAAAACCAGTACGGCAAATACGACAATAAAGCTAAACAGCATATTGACAAACTGGCTTGCCACATAGGAAAGCGGCAGTACTTCCCTTGGAAAATAGATTTTCTTTACCATGTCCTGCTGTGCCAGGATACACCCCGCGCCCCCTGTCAGCGATGTACTGAAAAAGATCCACGGGATCAGCGCTACAAACAAAAACAGGTAATAATCGGCAATCCCCGCGCGCATGATCATCGAAAATACCATCGTATATACGGCAAGCTGCAGCAGAGGATTCAAAAATGTCCAAAAAAAACCAAGCGCCGAACCCTTGTATCTCCCTTTTAAGTCCCTGCGTACGAGTGAAAATACCATTTCACGGTAGGCATAGATTTCTTTTATTCTCTCCAGCATATGATCCAAACACCTGTATTTTCTTTTCTGCTATTGGTTTTCTTCTTATTTGCACTCATGTTGTTTTCCTTTTCCCATTTTTCTTTTTTCCGCCATGAGCCTTTGCCACGGCTTTCCTGCTACCGCGTTTTTACGGCGTCCGCCCTGCCATCCCGCCTTTTGTATGGCAGCTTTGGTAGATCTGTCTGACCCTATTTCGAATCAATCCGGCTATACGCTCCTGGTCAAACTGCTCTTTTGCGTGCCGCCTGGCATGATCCGCTTTTTTCTGATAATACGTCTTGTCCAGATACAGCTTTTTCATATATTCCGCCGCCTGCCCTACATTTGGCTGCGCCCAGAACTGCCCTTTGCGAAACGGCCCGATATCTTTCGGGATCGGAACCAGCCGGTAGTCGACCATACAGGCGCTTTGTGCGTCCATAAATTCGGTATTGGCAGACCAGTTTGTCGCTATGCACGGAATGCCGTTTAACATTGCTTCCGCCATTACCAGTCCAAACCCTTCCGCCCGGTGCAGCGATACGTATACGTCCACACAGGCTGTCAGGCTGTTCACTTCTGTCTTTGACAGCACGTCTGTCATAAAATAGATATTCTGATAGCCGTCCAGAAATTTTTTAATCGCGTCCATTTCTTTTGGCTGATTTCCGTTCAGTTTGATCACAAGCCCTACTTCCCGGTTTTCTTTTGCGAATGCTTTCTGAAACGCTTTCAGTACGGCGGCCGGATTCTTGCGTTCCATCACGCTGAGGCTGTCATACATCATAAGGAATAAGAATGAATCCTCCGGCAGGTGAAAATAGGCGCGGTCGTAAGCCGCATCTATTGGCGCTTTGACCTGGTAAGGAATCGTAATGACCGGCTTGTCCGTTTTTTTTCGAATGGCACGGCTGACAAATTCCGACGGCGTCCATATCTCATGCAGGATCTTAATGCAGCCTGTCCATTCTTTCGGAAACTCCTCAAGCTCCCAAAGCCAGAATGCGATATTATAGCGCCCGTCCCATACATGACCGCCGATCCGGTAATAGGCGGATACAAACTGCGCCGCGTTTATATGAAATAAATTGATATTATATTCCGGCTGTTTTTGCAGCATCCGGTCACAGCTATGATCATCCATATGCAGGGTTTTTGAACTATGGTATTCACAAACGCCAAACGGTACGCCGCTGTATTCCAGTTCCCATGCGACCAGGCGGCAGCTCTGCCCAAGTCCAAAATCGCCCCGGATATTTCCAAACAGATTGATCCCGTCCCGGTAGCGCCGTCTTTCAAACGGCTCGATCTTTTCTTTTTTCAGCCTCCATGTATGGAATTTTAAGATCTGCTTTTTTATTTTTAACAGAAAAGGCTTTGGGAAAATCCGAAGCAGAAACGGCTTTAGCCTGTCCGCTATGGCAGCGGTCATTTGATAGATGCTCATACCTGCATTCCTTGCTTTTCTTGCTTTCTATATTTTTTATGTTTTGTATATTCTTTCTGTTTTCTATGTTTTGACGGCAGCTCTGCATTTAGTTCGTGCAATACGCTGCGGTATCTTTCAACCATTAATTCCTGCGTATATCTGTTTTGTACAAGCCGCAGCGCGTTCCGCCCGTATTTGCGGCGCAGCGCTTCATCCTCCGCCAGTTCCCGCATGGCCCCTGCCAGTTCCCGGACGCTGCCCGGCGCTACCGTCTTTCCAGTTATCCCGTCGATACTGACTGTGGGCACCCCGCTCGGCAATGCCGTATTGATCACAGGCTTTGCAAATGCCATCGCTTCTAACTGTACAACGGCAAACGCCTCTGCCTTGGATGTTGAGGGCAGCACCAGAAAATCGCATTGTTCGATCCGGCGCATTTTTTCTTCTTCCGACACCATCCCTGTAAATTCCACATCCGAAAGGCCCAGGGAACAGGAGAGTTTTTTTAATTCCTGTTCCAGCGGCCCCGCGCCGACCAGTACGAGCCTGCATCCCAGTTCCCGCATCTGCGCAAATGCCCGCAGCAGGATATCACATCCTTTATACCAGACAAGCCTTCCGATAAACAGGATCGTTACCCGCTCCTGACCGGATCTTTCCGGATCCTGTCCGGCGCATTTTGCGGCATAAGCGCGTCCTCGTTCCAGACATGCATCACTGACGCTGAACGGAACCACCCTGCATTTTTTCCAATACCGCTTTGGGATCTGCGAGTTTGGGATATTCCCTTTGGAAGACACGAAAATCCGGTCGGCCTTTTTCAGCGTGTGCCAAACAAGCGGGCGGTAAAACGGTGCCAGCCAGCGATAATTTTCATACCCGCAGTGCCACCACACAACCAGCTTCCCGGAATACAGGCCAAGCAAAACCGCAAGATCCGCTACCGGATAAGGAAAATGGTAAATCACAAGATCGGAATCCTTTGTGCGTTTTTTTACCTCATACAGATACCGGAAAGAAACCGGCGTCGACAGCAAATCAAACCACTGCCTGCACCGGAATACCGGCACCCCCTGGTAACAGTCCCGCGTACTTTTTTTATGCCGCTCCTGCTGGCACACAATGATCTCCTGGCGGTATTCCGGCAGTCCCCCGGCAATGCTTTCCATCACCTTTGCGATACCGCCGCCATTATCCGGCCAGTATATTTTAAATAGCTGGGTTATTTTCTTCCCGTTCATGGAATACTGTCCCCGTTTTTCATAATATCCGCCACAGACTTCATGATCCGGACATACATCGCATAGCTGTCGCGATCTTCTTTCTCCTGTCCCGGTTGACCCCACATCCCCTGCATAGCCGTTTCCGACGGCTGCGTAACGCCCCAGAGCAATGCGTCCGCATCCATCTCCAGCTCCCTGCACAGGCTTGCGAACGTATCCATGCTCATCTTGCGTGTGCCCCGCTCAATATTCCCCATAAAATTCAGGCTGATGCCGCATTTTTTTGCAAGCTTTTCCTGTGACCAGCCTTTCGTTTTGCGAACCTGGCGGATCCTCGCACCCATCTTTGTATAGTCCAGTTCCTGCATGTCCCGCTCTTCCTTTCTGCCAGGATTTTCTCCCTGCGGTATTTGTTTTGAAATAGATCAATAATATTACATCTGAAAAGCATAACATTTTGTTATAGAATGT
>CAJUIH010000117.1 GCA_910586045.1 uncultured Eubacterium sp. | reverse complement strand
GGATGCGGTACTGACGCTGGACGACGGTACGGAAGTGGTTTTGGAGGGAGATCAGAAAGTCGGGGAAGCATGGACGACAGTAACTTATGATGCGTCCGCGCTTGCAGGCAAAACGATCCGGACGCTTTCTTACCGGTTAACAGCCGATGCGGACGCGGCGAACGCGCAGTTTTATTTTGGCAATATTACCATGGCTGAAACAGGCAAAGAAGAACAGGCCGCGGTAAGCGGCGTAAAGGTTTTGGACAGTGAGTTTGACGAAGACGCGATGTACGCGGGCGTGCGCCTGTCCTGGGACTCCGATGCGGATGCGGATTATTACGAAGTGTACCGGATCAACCAGGACAAAACAAGATCCCTGCTTGGGGTTTCCAATACGACCAGCTTTTATATCCATACGCTGCCGCGTACGGACGAGACAAACCAGTCCGTATTTGAAGTTGTCCCAGTGAATGCGCTTTTGGAAGAAGGCACGGGCGCGCAGGTCAACATGGAATGGCCGGACAACAGCCTGCCGAAAGCGGCGTTTACGGCGGATACGACGATTGCGGCGCCGGGAGATACGATTACGTTCCAAAGCCTTTGTTCCCAGAATACGCAGACGGTTACCTGGACGCTAAAAGGCTCCGACCAGGAAAGCGCGCAGGGCGAAAGCGTAACCGCGGTGTATGAAAAAGAGGGCGTGTATCCGGTTTCGCTGAAAGCGGAAAATGAAGCCGGCGAGAGTGAAGCGTCTAAGGAAGCGTATATTGTCATTACGAATCAGGCAGCCGAAGGACTGGAACTGCTGTCCAAGGGGGCGGCTGCGGAAGCGGATACCTTTGTAAATGAAAATGAAGCGCCGGAATTTGCGGTGGACGGGGATCCGTCCAAAAAATGGTGCGCGACAGGAAGCGCGCCGCATGAAATCACACTGGATCTTGGGCAGGTGCATACGGTCAGCGCCGTGGATGTTTTCCATGCCGAAGCAGGCGGGGAATCAGCGGATATGAATACCAAATCCTATGTGATCAGTGTCAGCGAAGACGGCGGTACCTTTGAAGAAGTAAGAAGCGTGACTAAAAATGCGGCTGGATCGACGCACGATACTTTCTCTCCTGCAAAGGCAAGGTTTGTACGCCTGACGATCAATAAGCCGACACAGGGAAGCGACAGCGCGGCCCGTATTTATGAAATTGAAGTATATGGGCTAAAAGGCGCGGACAAGCAATCATAAAGGAGCGGGAAGCAGATGGCAGGAAAAACGGACAAAGTCATCCTGGGAATCGACCTGGGAGGGACTGGAATGAAAATAGGCGTTTTGGATACATCCTATACGATCCTCGCACAGACGACAATACCTACAAATGCAAAACGTCCTTATCAAAAGGTCATCGAGGATATGGGAAATACGGCGGTTTCCCTATTGACCAGTCATGGCTTCCGTCTGCAGGACTGCATAGGCGCCGGGGTTGGAAGCCCCGGCACCATCGACAGCCGCAGCGGAACAGTACTGTATTCCAATAATATGCAGTGGGATCACGTACCGCTTGCAAAAGAACTGCACCAGTATGTAAGGGTTCCGGTTTTTGTAAACAATGACGCAAACTGCGCGGCGCTCGGAGAAGTCGTAAAAGGAGCCGCAAAAGGCTGTCAAAACGCCGTATTTCTTACGCTTGGAACCGGCGTGGGCGGCGGCATTATACTGGACGGAAAGATCTTTGAAGGCGCGCATGCGGGCGGCGCGGAGCTTGGGCATATCAAAAGCGGTTCGCTTGGCAGGCGGTGCACCTGCGGCAGGATGGACTGCCTGGAAGCCTACGCATCCGCGACGGCCCTGATTGCGGATGCGAAAGAAATGGCTGCGCGGCATCCGGATTCCCTGCTGTGGGAACTGTGCGGCCGCAGCCTGGATCAGATGGACGCCAAAATGCCGTTTGACGCGGCATGGGCAGGCGATGCGTGCGGACAGATTTTGGTGAAGCGCTATATCGGGTATCTGGCGGACGGCCTTACGGACCTTGCCAATATTTTCCGGCCGGATATCCTGGTTTTGGGCGGAGGTATCAGTGTGCAGGGCGAAAAGCTGACGGGTCCGCTGCATCAGTTTCTGCAGGAAAATTGTTTCGGGTCGCAGGTTTCTTATGTACCCCGTGTAGTCATTGCCCAAAACGGGAACAATGCCGGGATGATCGGCGTGGCCAGCCTGGTAGCGGCAGATTCCGCCAATCGATCCGTTTCGGCACAGGGGGCGGACCCGGTGCAGCTTTTATTTTTAGACCCGGTGTGTACGGAAAATATATGGGGCGGCAGCCGTCTTAGGGATGAATTTCACTATGCGAAAGCAGGGGCGCATACCGGGGAATGCTGGGGCATATCCGCGCATCCGAATGGGGATGGAACGATCCGAAACGGGGCGCTTGCCGGAAAAAAATTATCCGCCGTATGGAAACAATATCCCCAGCTATTCGCAAATCCGGCCGGGGACCGGTTTCCCCTGCTGGTAAAAATGATCGATGCAAAGGACGATTTAAGCATCCAGGTACATCCAAACGACGCATATGCCGCACAGGAGGAACAAGGCTCTTTTGGAAAAACAGAGTGCTGGTATGTACTGGACTGCCCCGCGTCCGCTGCGCTTGTCATCGGCCATCATGCCGAAACTAAAAAAGAGCTGGAGGAATGGATCGAAGCGGGAAATTGGGAACAGTTGATCCGCGAGGTTCCGATTAGGAAAGGCGATTTTATCCAGATCGACCCAGGCACCGTTCATGCGATAAAAGGCGGCTGTTTGATTTTGGAAACACAGCAAAGCAGCGATATTACGTACCGCCTGTACGACTACGGCAGGCTGGACAACGGCAGGAGAAGGCCGCTCCACCTGCGCCAGAGCATGGACGTAATTACCGTCCCGGCGGCCAGTCCGGACGCCTGCATCCGGCATACGGGAAACATCCCGCAAAACCAGCTAGAAGAGATTTACCGCTGCGGCTATTATCGGATCTTTCGCCTGGACGCAGCGGGCAGCTATACCCTAAAGCAGGAATATCCGTATATGCTGCTGTCGGTATTGGAAGGAAGCGGTATGGCGGATACTGTCCCGATACAAAAAGGAGACCATTTTATCATACCGCATGGATACGGCAGCCTGCATTTGACCGGGGACGTAAAGCTGATCGCTTCTGTAGCGGAAACATAAGCGCCCTGCAAAAACTGCCGGGAGTCGGTATGGGCGCGCAAATGAAACGAGTGTTGTATGGGCAAAAATCAGAAAGGAGCCAGATATGAACAGCCAGTTTGGTTATGAGAATCCGTTTTTCAGTATGATGAACAAAATAGTGGATTGTTTTTACGCCAGTTTTTTATGGATCGTATTCAGCCTGCCGATCGTAACGGCAGGCGCGGCATCCACTGCATTTTATTATACGATCCACAAGTGCGTGCGCGGCAGCCGCGGGTATGTCTGGCAGAGTTTTTGGAGCGCTTTCCAATCAAATGGAAAGCAGATGACCAAAATCTGGCTGCTTATGCTGGGGATCTTTGCATTTCTATTTACCGACTACCGGATTATGAAAATCGCAATGGGACACGGTAAGCCGTTTGGGATTTTGTGTTACGGATTCGCTGCCCTGCTGCTGTTTTGGACGGATTGGTGCATGTATCTGTTTGCTTACGCGGCCCGGTTTGAAAACGGGATCAAGGATACGATGAAAAATACCGCGATTTTTGTTTTGCTGCATCTGCCGTGGTCGGTTTTGGTACTGGCCGTACTGGCGGTATGCGTTTTAGCCGTGTATTTGCTGCCGCCGCTGTGCCTGCTTGTACCGGCGGGTGCTGGATGTTTGTATGAAATCATACTGGAGCGGATCTTTTGCAGGTATATGCCGAAAGAGGCTCTGGACAAAGAGCGTATGTAAAAAACACGCCGCGGCGGGGATTGCCTGTACTGCCGTCTGCCTGGGACGAATGCGTCTGGGCGGACGGCTTTGTTTTGGCAGCGGTACACGGCAAAATATTTACTTACAAACAGAATTGGTTTTGAAATATTGAAAAGGATAAAAGAATATGCTAGAATAGATGCGGAAGAAAATAGGTTAGGAACTGATTTTAGCCTAGATCACAGGTTATTTCCATACAGTTCCTTACAGAGGGGAAGTTTTTGTTAGATTTATGAAAGGATTTATGAAAAACCGGAAACTTGCATCCAGAATCAGTATCCTGACGACAGCCATTACGCTGACAGGCATGCTGCTGCTTTGGATTGTAATCGCATTTAGTACAGCATCTATCGTCAGGGACCATATTACCAGCCAAATGACAAACGCGGTAGAATCCAGGGCGGTTATCATCGATGATTATGTATCGTCGGCGGAAGAATATCTGCGGGCTTTCGCTATAAGCGGGGAGGTCAGGGCGCTGCTGGCGGATCCGGATGATCCGGCGCTTTTGCGGGAGGCCAGGCAGTATACGGTGGATTTTTCGCAAATTAAAGGAATTTTCGAAGGTTTGTATATCGCGGATCCGGATACGTATGTGCTGACCCATACGGCCCAGGAAGCCATTGGCATCCAGACCCGCAAAGGGGACGATTTAAAAGAATTTCAAAATACGATTCTGGCAACACAGGAACTGACCAATCTCGGCATTATGCAGTCCCCGGGAACAGGAAACATGGTGATTTCCATGTATTGTCCGATCTATGATGGAGAGTCCTGCATCGGGTATGTAGGGGCCGGCGTATACGCAGACCGGCTGATGGATGCGCTGCTGGACCTGGAACTGAAAAACCTCCCGGAATGCCAGTATGTGTTTATGAATGCGCAGACGGGCGTCTATCTTTACCATGAGGATGCGTCTTTGCTTAATACCAAGATACAGCAGGAGGGACACCGCGCGATTATTGAACAGGTGAAAAAAGACGGCAGTGCCGAAACGGCGTCCTATACATACCGCGATGAAAAAGGCAGAAAACAGCTTGCTGTGTACAAATATCTGGACAACCGCGGCTGGGTGTTTATGGTACAGGCGGAGGATTCCAAAGTATACGGTTCGGTAATGACGGTGCGCGTTCTAATGGGGGCCGCGTGCGCTGGTGTCGCGGTTATCATTATTTTGGCGACGCTTGCGGTTTTAAATAAAACCGGAAAAGAACTTTTGGTTGTGGAAAAAGCGATTTCACGGTTCAGTGAATTTGATCTGGAAGCAGATAAAGGGCTGGAGCCGTTTTATGACAGAAATGATGAGATCGGCATGATTGCAAAGGCCGCCCATAATGTATGCAGCCATTTAAAGGCGGCGATCGGGGATATCGAAAGGATTTTAAGTGAAATCGCAGACGGCAATCTGACCGTAGATGTAGCGAAAAATGAAAATTATTATATCGGCGCTCTTAAAACGCTGACAGGAAGCCTTCAGGTGATCCAGTCCAAACTTACAAAAATGCTGAAAGAAATCTCGCTTGTATCCAATCAGGTGAATGCGGAAGCCGGACAGGTATTATCCAAGGCGGATTTTATGTCCCAAGGGGCACAGGCGCAGGCATTGGCCGTACAGGCGCTTGCGGACGCGATCGGCAATATTGAGCAGCAGGCCGGTTCTACAGCGAAATTTGCGGATCTTGCGAAAGAAGAAAATATCCGGACCCATCAAAGAATTGAAACGTGCAGCAGTGACATGCTGAATCTGATGCGCGCGATGCAGACGATCGGAGAAAAATCAAAAGAGATTATTCAGGTCATAAATACGATTGAAGATATCGCCGCACAGACAAATATTTTATCGTTGAATGCGGCGATCGAAGCAGCGCGGGCAGGAGAAGCAGGCAAAGGGTTCGCGGTTGTGGCCGAAGAAGTCCGCATGCTTGCGGGACAGTCCCAAGAAGCAGCCAGAAATACCGCGTTTTTGATCCATGAAGCAGTCGAAGCGGTTGAAACGGGCAGCCATATTTCAGATCTTACGAATCAGGCTTTGCAGGAAGTGGTCGTAAGTGCGAAAAATGTATCGGATGCGGTAACTTCTATTTTTGGAGCGGCAAACGGACAGTCCTGTGCGGTGGAGCGGATTACACAGGAACTGGGGCGGATTTCGGACGTTGTGAACAGTAATGGGGACGCCGTAAAGGATTCGGCGGCAGTCAGTGAAAAGATGTCCGAACAGGCGGTTATGCTCAAAGGCCAGGTATCCAAGTTTCGGCTGTAACCGGAAAGAACGAGACATTTGCAGATAGAAAGGGGCGGCAGTGCAAAAAGCAGGAAGCCATAAAAAAGGAAACCAAAAAATAACGCTTGATCCGATTGCAGGCATGCAGGACCGGACACCAAGACAGCAGGCCGTGCTGGTTGTAAAGCTGAGTATCCCGGCAATCCTGGCTGAAATCAGTTCTATTATTATGCAGTATATTGACGCGGCGATGGTAGGCAGCCTGGGTGCGGACGCTTCCGCCGCCATCGGTCTGGTGACCAGTTCTTCCTGGCTTTTGGGAGGGTTATGCGTGTCCGCGGTGACTGGTTTTTCCGTACAGGCCGCCCAATTTTTTGGAGCAGGAAAAACAGATAAGGCGCGGGAGGTTTTCTGCCAGGCATTTGTTATGGCGCTCGGTTTCGGTACGTGTTTGTCTGTTACGGGTATTGTGCTTAGTCCGCGTCTGCCGTATTGGCTGGGTGGGGAAGCGGATCTATGTATTGCGGCATCCCGTTATTTTTTCCTGTTTTCCTGCGCCCTGCCGGCCACGCAGCTTCGCCAGTTTGCCGGAGGGATGCTGCAGTGCAGCGGGGATATGAAAACGCCGGGCATGCTGAATATTGCGATGTGTATGCTGGATATTGTATTTAATTTCATGTTGATATTTCCGACAAGGGAAATCCAGATTTTTGGAAAGAGTGTAACGCTGGTTGGGGCAGGGCTTGGCGTAGCCGGGGCGGCGCTTGGGACGGCGCTGTCCGAGGTCGTTATTGCGGTATGTATGCTGGCGGCCGCGTGCAGAAGATTCCTGCCGTCTTTTGCGTTTCGAAAGGAAGCCTGGAAACCGGATCCAACCTACTACCGCAACGCAGCATATATTTCTATTCCGGTTGCGTTTGAACATATCGTTTTATGCGGCGCCCAGGTCGCGCTGACTTTTATTATCGCGCCTTTGGGCATGGCGTCTATCGCGGCAAATTCGCTTGCGGTGACGGCGGAGAGCCTGTGTTATATGCCGGGGTACGGGATTGGCTCTGCCGCGACAACGCTTGTGGGACAGAGTATCGGGGCCGGCAGGCGCGACCTTGCCAAAAGTTACGCATGGCTTTCGGTATTCCTGGGTGTTGGGCTGATGACGGTGACGGGGGTCTTGATGTTTCTGTTTTCACCGTATGTTTTTCAAATGCTGACGCCGGATCCAGGCGTGCAGGCACTTGGCGTGCAGGTGCTCCGGATCGAAGCGTTTGCGGAGCCGCTTTATGCCGCTTCGATTGTAGCGGCAGGCGCGCTGCGCGGGGCAGGCGATACACGGATTCCAAGTATTTTAAATCTGGTCAGTATGTGGGGCATCCGGATTACCGCGGCCAGCCTGCTGGCGCCTGTGACAGGGCTGTTCGGCGTCTGGCTCGCGATGTGCGGGGAGTTGTGCGTGCGGGGGATTTTGTTTTTGGTCAGGCTTTGGAGAGGGAAGTGGCTGCGGCAGAACTTTGCCCTATCATGAAATGAATCAGGCATCAGTCAGAAACGGCTGGTGCTTTTTTTGCGCCAAAAAAACGAAAGTTTCGGAAAAAAAGAAAAAAAGCGTGTAAGAATTTGCCGCCGATCCATAGTAAATAGAGGAAGCAGGAAACGAGAGGGAGGGAAAGGCTTGGATGACAAAACTATCATTCTGTTGTTTTATGAACGCTCCGAACAGGCTATTATCGAGCTTGCGGCGAAATACGGGGCGGTCTGTTTAAAGCTTGCGAACAATATTTTAAATAATCCGATGGATGCGGAGGAGTGCGTCAATGACGCGTATTTAGGGGCCTGGAATACGATACCGCCGAATCATCCGGATGCGCTTTTGGCGTATGTATGCCGGATTGTACGAAATATTTCCATTATGAAATATCATAAAAATACAGCGTTAAAGCGCAGCAGTACGTATACGGTTGCGCTGGACGAGCTGGAAGCGACGCTTGCATCCAAAACAAATGTGGAGGAAGAATTATCAGCAAAAGAACTGTCGGGCTTTATCAGCCGTTTTTTGGATACGCTGGATAAAAAAAACCGCATATTGTTTGTAAGGCGGTACTGGTATGCGGATTCGATAGCGGATTTGGCGATGCATATGAAACTGAGTGAAAACAGTGTATCGGTCCGCCTGCTTAGGATCCGCAGGAAACTCAAACTATATTTAAAGAAAGAAGGGTATGAGCTATGACAAGGGAAAAAATAGCGGAAGCGGTTGAAAATATAGAACTGCGCCATGTACAGGAGGCTGCGAATATTTCCGATATGCAAAAAGGGGAGCGCGGATGCAAATGGAGACGGGCAAAGATCACAGCGGCGGCATCTGTTTTGCTCTGTACGGTTTTGTATCTGCAGGTGCCCGCCATTGGGGATTCCCTGCACGGTTTTTATCAGGATGCCGTAAGATGGTGGGATGGCGCTGTAGTAGGGACAGAATATAAAAACGCGGCACAGGAGATCAAGATCAAAGCGTCCGCAGCCGTTTTCCAAGAGGGGAAACTGGTGCTTCCGGTGGAAATTACATTTTTGGAAATGGAACAGATGCCATATCGTTATCTTGCGGGAGGAGAGGCCGCGCTGGGGGATTATCAGATATTGGATGCTTCTGGAACAGAAGTATACGCGGCGCATGGCAGACAGGAGACGGCTGGGATTTTGGAAGATAAAAAAGCGGTTTTGATGCAGCCGGTTGATGCGGATACGCTTTTGAAAGGGGAAGTTTATCGGCTGGTGGTAACGTCTGTTTATGGGATCCAGAAAGCGGAACAGCCTTTAAAAATGCAGGGGTATTGGGAATGTGAATTTACGGTTGCAAAATGATCCGGGTATCATAGGCAGGCGGGCCTTTCCATTATAACCAAATCCCAAGGGCGGTTTAAAAAACTACACTGGCAGGCGAACCAGAACCGGCAGGGCGTGCTGTCCCTTTTGCAATAACGGGGCAGGCGTTCATTGTCCGTGTGTAATGAGTAAGCCAGAATGCTGTCCGGACCGGAAAAGCATTCTGGCTTTTTATGGTGTGTCAGTCTGTTATTTTATTTTCGCCGGATATCAAATTCCGGATTAAAAGCATAGAAGTTCTTGGAATCCAGATGTTCTTTCACGATGTTAAGCCCTTC
>CAJUIH010000116.1 GCA_910586045.1 uncultured Eubacterium sp. | reverse complement strand
GGGGCACTATGGAACCACAGTGTTTTCAAGGGCTGTGAGTTTCCGAGAGTACTCTCAAGGAAAAAGGAGGGAATCAGCCATGACGGAAAAATTATTTACGAAAAATTTTACGCTCCTTATTTTGGGGCAGCTAACCTCATTGTTTGGAAATTTTATATTGAAACTGGCACTGTCCATGTATGTACTGGAAGTGACTGGTTCGGCAGCCATATTTGCAGGGATATTGTCTGCTGCTACAATCCCGACCATTCTTTTGTCACCGCTTGGCGGCATCTTGGCGGACAGGGCAGACAGACGGAATATTATGGTGGCGTTAGACGCATTGACTGGCGTATCCGTTTTATGTGCGGCACTATTCCTGTCGGAAAGCAATGCCATTGCCGTAATCAGTACGTTGCTTATTATACTTTCTATTTTGGGTGCGTTTGAAACGCCTACTGTTCAAGCGTGTATTCCCACCATGTTACAAGGCGACAATATTATGAAAGGAAATGCCGTTGTAAATCAAGCGGCATCTTTATCCTATCTGATTGCCCCTATGTTGGGCGGTGTATTATATGCCATGTTTGGGCTGAAACCCGTAATGTATGCGAGTGTTGTCTGTTTTTTATTACTGCCCTGTTTGAATGTTTTATAAAATTGAGTTTTCAGCGTATTCCAAATCAAGGCGGCATGCTTCAGATTGTGAAACAGGATTTTTTATCAAGCGTGCAGTATCTTTCAAAAGAACAGGCTGCTATTTCAAAAATGCTGCTTTTAACGGCATTCGCAAGGTTTTTTGTGATGGGTATTACTATAGTTGGGCTTCCCTTTCTTGTGCGGGCGCACCTTGGATTTAATGCAAAGTATTATGGGGCTGCGGAAAGTGCGTTAGCAGCCGCTACAATCTTGGGGAGCATTGCCGCAGGAATATTGGCAGAGAAATTGAAAATCCATACATTATCTTTCCTGCTTGCTGCTCTTGGTATTTTTATGATCCCTGCTGGCATAGTTTTCCTTTTGCCAGTGAATGCCATGATAAAGTATGGCGTTACGGTTGTATCATTTTGCGGCATGCAGGCTGTTATCAGTATATTTTCTATTTTCGCTGTTTCCCTCATACAGCAGAGGACGCCAAATCATTTCATAGGAAAAGTGATGGCTTATACAGCAACGGTTACTTTGTGCGTCCAGCCCTTAGGACAAACCGTGTACGGTTTTCTGTTTGACAGATTCCACAGCGCTGTATATTTTGTCTTAATCCCGACGGGTATCATAGTTTGTATTGTAGGGCTGTCTGCAACGAGATTTTTTAGAAATATGGAAGTCTGCGAGTAACTGATCATTCCTTTTTGGCACTTTTTAAACCCTTTATTTTTTAATCGCTGGCTTCCACCATAATCAAAATGCCATCCCGCAAGTCAACCACCGCCTCTTCTTCCACGATTTCATTGCTGATTCCAAGCGTATGAAATCCGCCCATCGTATAATCCGAAAGCGGATAGTAAAACCCACTAAGCGTTACCCCGCGTACCTCATTTGTCAAAGGGATGAATGATATATAGCGACCGTACTGCTCTGCTTTTTTTATCACAGTCCTGCCCCGGATCAGACGCAGCCTGTTATTGACATCGACCAGATAACACATAACATTCGATTCCAGCGCAATCCCCAGCATGCGTACAGTTCCAAGCACATGATCCAGCCTTGTCCCCGTGCCGCCTAAAATATGAACTTCGCTGCCGCCGCGCGCAATGGCAAGCTTCAATGCCAATTCGGTATCCGCATAATCTTTTTCCGGCTGAAACGTATGAAAAGCAATGGCAGGGTCGCCACGAAAACGCGACAGCTCATCCTGGTCTGCGGAATCAAAGTCCCCGATAATCGCGTCTGGACGGATATTTTTCTGCGCAAAAAAATGAATACCGCGGTCGCACGCAATCAGATCATCAAACGCCTGCTGCCTGAGATAAGACGCTGCAAACGCGGAATCTACGGTTCCTCCTGTTACAATCAATGTTTTCATATAATTTTCCTTTTCTGTTTTTTGCTTTGTACCGCCTGCATAAACAGTTAACAATGGACAAACAACCATGACATCTATTTGTCATGGTTGTTTGTATTTTTTCTGGATTTCTTCTGCAAACGCTGCAATATCCCGGCGAAACTCATACGGCTCCAAAAGCTCCGCTCCGGCTCCAAAGGATGCAATCCAGCCTACAATGCTTGCTTTATCCAATAAACCAAAAGAAAAAAGCAACGTACCATCCGGCTGGACCGTAAAGCTTTCCGGCCCGTATTCTTCAATCAGCCGCCATTTATATTCCGGCTGAATAACCGCCAAAACCTGATAGGAATTTGGGAACATCCGCTCGGCAGACAAGTCCGGGAGCGGAGCCTGGCGTTTTTTAAAAGGGCCGGCCAGTCTAAGATCCGTCATGCGCCCCAGCTTAAACAAGCGGAAACTTTCCCTGCACGCACACCAGCTCCACAAATACCAACTGCTCCATTGAAAAATCAGATGGTACGGCTCAACTGTCCGCTGCGATTCCCCCTTTGGCGCATAATAGGAAAAAGCGACCTTTTGACTCGAAAGAATCGCGTTGTGCAGCAATTCTATTTTAGGGGACAACGAATCTTTGTACCAGGAAGCCAGATTGATGGACATATGCGCGTCCCCCATCAGCAGTCCGGACGAACCCGCCGACAGCTTTTCCATTAGTCTGGCGTAGCGGTTGGTACCGCTGATACTGTCCAGGCTTCGAAGCCCCGTTAAGATTGCCTGCATATCGGATGTACTAAGCAGTGTACGGTCCATTTTATAGCCTTCCATAATGGAAATGCCACCGTTTAACCCCTGTCTGGTTACCAATGGGATTCCTGCCCTGCAAAGCGCATCGATATCACGGCTGATGGTACGGCGGGAAACCTCAAACCTCTTTGCCAGATCCGGTGCGGTCACTTTTTCCTGCTGCAGCAAAACGGACAAAATCCCGATCATACGGTCAAGCTTCATGTTCCTTGGTTAATGTAATTTACAAGCCCCTCTGCCGCAATAATCTTTTGCATAAATTCCGGAAACGGCTGTCCCTGAAACTGCGTGCCCTTTGTCCGGTTATAGATCATGCCGCTGTCAAAATCGACTTCCACCTCATCCCCTGCCGCAATGCCTGCTGCGGCTTTTGGACATTCGATAATCGGAAGTCCGATATTAATGGCATTCCGGTAAAAGATGCGGGCAAAAGTATCCGCTATGACACAGCTTACACCGGATGCCTTGATCGCAAGCGGTGCGTGCTCTCTGGAGGAACCGCATCCAAAATTTTTATCCGCCACGATAATATCGCCTTTTTGTACTTTTTTTACAAAATCCGTATCAATATCTTCCATACAGTGCTGCGCAAGTTCTGCCGGGTCCGAAGAATTGAGATATCTAGCCGGAATGATGACATCGGTATCTACATTATCTCCATATTTAAATACATGGCCAACTGCTTTCATTTCTTTTCTCCCTCCTCACCGTTTTGTTATGCATCCGGGCCTGCAATCCGCCCCGCAATGGCGCTTGCCGCCGCAACCGCCGGACTTGCGAGATAGACTTCGGATTCTACATGGCCCATGCGTCCTACAAAGTTGCGGTTTGTTGTGGAAACGCAGCGTTCTCCTTCTGCAAGGATCCCCATATACCCGCCGAGACATGGCCCGCAGGTAGGCGCGCTGACAACCGCGCCGGACTCGATAAATATTTTTAACAGCCCCTCTTCCATTGCGTCCAGATAAATCTGCTGCGTCGCCGGTATAATAATCACCCGCACACCCGGCGCCGTCTTTTTGCCTTTTAAGATTTCCGCCGCACATCTTAGATCGTCCAGCCGCCCGTTTGTACAAGAACCGATAACTACCTGGTCGATTTTTATATCGCCCGCTTCATCTATCGTCTTCGTATTTTCCGGCAGATGCGGAAAAGCAACCGTTGATTTTAACGTACTTAAATCAATGACGATCTCCTGGTCATACGGTGCGTCCGCATCCGCTTCATAAATCTGGTACGGCCGTTTGGAGTGCGCTTCCATATACGCCTTTGCCTGTGCGTCTATCGGGAAAATGCCGTTTTTGGCGCCGGCCTCAATAGCCATATTCGCAATCGTAAAACGATCATCCATCGTAAGATGCGCGATTCCGTCACCGGCAAACTCCAATGATTTGTATAAAGCGCCGTCTACGCCGATCATTCCAATCAGATGCAGGATCACATCCTTGCCGCTGACATATTTTTTCGGCTTCCCGGTTATGGTTACTTTGATCGCGGACGGCACTTTAAACCATGCTTTTCCGGTTGCCATTCCGGCAGCCATATCCGTACTGCCTACGCCGGTTGAAAATGCCCCAAGCGCCCCGTACGTGCAAGTATGGGAATCCGCCCCGATAATCACGTCCCCTGCCACAGTCAGTCCTTTTTCCGGCAGCAGCGCATGCTCGATGCCCATCTGCCCGACGTCAAAGTAGTTGGTAATTTCATGTTTGCAGGCAAATTCGCGGACACATTTGCAGTGCTGCGCGGATTTGATATCTTTGTTTGGTACAAAATGATCCATAACAAGTGCGATCTTGTCTTTATGGAAGACCCCGTCTACATTCATTTTTTCTATTTCATGGATCGCGACGGGTGAGGTAATATCATTTCCCAGTACAAGGTCCAGGCTGGCTTCGATTAGCTGTCCTGCCGTTACAGCGGCAAGCCCGGCGTGGGCTGCCAGTATTTTCTGGGTCATTGTCATGCCCATGGTTTATTCCTCCTTTTGTTCTGTTTTGATGGTTATAGGATAGCATATGTTTTGTTATAATGCTAATATATATTAAATATAGATGACATAACTTGAAGTTATGATAAAAACACAGTGTATGAAATCTGTAATCGAACGGATTCTAAGGATCCGGTTTTTCAGACTGTATATAAAAAGCCCCGTCCCGCACCATGGTGTTTAGCCGCTCATACTCCTTTCGCAGCATTTCCCTGCCGGACGGCGTAATAATATAGGATTTTCTGCGTCCTTCTTCCGCGGTCTTTTTTATAATGTCATTTTTTTCAAATTTTGCGAGCATCGCGTACAAGGTTCCAGGACCCACACAGACACGGCCATGGGAAAGTTCCATTACTTTTTCCATAATATCTACGCCGCAGCATTCATTGAGCAGTGCCAAAAGAATGTAATACATCGGTTCTGTCAATGTCTGAAATGCCTCCCTTGCCATTACACTACCCCCAGTTTTTGCCGGACCCTAAGAATCTGTCTGTCCGTAAACGGCTGGTTGGTCAAAAGATCTACGACCTTGTCTTTGTAGCGGATGACATAAGACCCGCCTGCCGTGTACCCTTCTTTCGCGCCCCATTCCTTTGCACAGGACTGCCAGCCATTTCCGATCTGTCGTCTGCTGTTTTTCCAGACCATGTCTACCACCCAGGGACAGCGGCTTTGATAAACGTGGTACATAAGGCTGTCGCTTTCATAATCCGGATAATCATTCGGGTTTTCCGGATCCGGCATAGTTTCATGTGCGGTTTCATACACCATATTGCAGAAAATGACTTTTCCCAAAATACTCTCATGAAAACCGACATCCGCTAAAGCCATTTCCCCTTTCGGCCGGCTAATCTCATCGAGTGTAAACGGCATTTGCCTTTGTAAATCTTCCAAGGAACGGCCGGACATCTTGTCACTTGAGGCAAAAAGCGCCAAAAGCAGAAAAACAGGGAGCGCGCAGGAAAGAACCAGCTCCAGATTCAAACGTCCGCCCCTGCCCGGCCGGAAATAAATCAAAAAAATGTCAGCCGCAAGAAATACGCCCAAAGAAATTGCGGCATACCACAGCATAAATGTCTGACCCTGCCGGTATGCTTCATACGCGGCAAGTCCTAATAAGGCACCAACCAGGAAAAAATGCACAAGAAAAGTATTCCCGATCTTTCCGTACCGGAATCTGTGCTTTTGACGTCCATGATATGCGGGAATCTCTCCTTTTTCCAGCAAATTTCCAAATTGGCGCATTTGAATCCCTAAACAGACGCCGCAAACCAGTTCCCCTGCAAACAGCAGGGCTACAAACAGAAACAAGATTACCAGTGTATTCATAAATAATCCATACCGGTTCCATACCAAATTCGCGCCCAGCAGCGAAAGCTGAAACGCATACATGCTCACATACTTTCCCCAGCGCTGCCATTCCGCCCTGCGTATATTTTCAAAACGTTCCCGCGGCGTCACAATCGCAACCGCATCGGCCGAAACTTTTTCAAAGACACAGAACTTTCGTATACTGTCCACCAGCTTCCACCCCGCCGCCTCACAGTATTCGGCATACTCTTCCGCTTCTTTTTCCGGCTTTAAATCGGTTTCCATCCCGTTTGGAAATACCTCCACATCAAAAAAACGTTCCCGCGGCTGCCCTGCCTCAAATACCATCCCAAACCGAAATTCCTTAAAATGCCAACCCTGTTTGGACTGCATACGCAGATACTCAGAAAAAGCGTCGCAAGTTCTGTACTGAAAATAAAGCGGAACCCTTTTCTTTGTTTTCATGCGAAACACCCCTTTCTATTTTTTAATATCGAGTATCGATGTTTATATGGACATTATATGATCGATACTCGATATTGTCAAGGACTTTCTTTTCTGATCACGCACCCCTATGATGAAACTTGCATAAGATTTTTTTGCGTAAAATTTTTCTTCGAGAGTGCCGCTGAAAAATCAGACGTATAGCGGGCCTTATCACTGATTTTTGCGTGGTACTATCGAAGAAAAATCCTGCGAACGATAAGTAAGTTATTTCGGGACAGTTCCTTACTATTCCTTACTTTCCAGCAGCGGAATACCAAAAAGGAAGCTTACGCATTTCCTACCATTGAAAAAGACGGGCTTTTCAGAAAATCTTTCAAGAATTGTTTCAGGCTTTCCGGCGACTGGTACATTCTGCAAAAAGAAAAATCATGGGAAATCACGTCAATTTCCTCCATTGCTTCCCTAACTTCCTGCGTCTTTTTTGGAACCGCAGCGGTAAAATCCAAATGCTTCGGCTGGATCCTATGGCTTTGGATCGCATAGTTCACCCTGTCTGCGCAATGGCATGTTCCATTTCCATATTCGCCGCAGTATTCGCTCAGAAAATCCGCTACTTTCCTGCGGACTCTGGAAAGGCGCTGACGGTATGTCTCAGGCGAAATCCCTAAAATATCCCCGGCAATCCTGCTGTCTGGCCGAAACATCGTACCCAGTATAAAGATACAGCGGCTTTCGGGATCCAGGCATTGGAGCATTACATTGGTGCAGGAAAGCTTTAATTCCTCTGCCAAAATTGATTTTTCAACATCCTGCGTCAGATCCGGCACATTTTCAATGTCCGCATTTCGAATATCCTGCGCATAAAAGTCAAAACTGAGCGGATGCTTGGCAAACATATGTTTTTTGTAGTTTTTTAAGTGATTCGATGCAATCCGAAATACCCAGGTAGAAAATGCGCTTTCTCCTTTGAAGGAAGACAAATGCGTCATAACTTTCAATAATATATCCTGCGACGCATCTTCTGCATCCTGAAAAGTTCCAAGCATACGCAAAGAAAGATTAAACACCAAATCCTGTACACTTGCCAGCACTGCTTCTAACGCTTCCTGATTGCCAGCCGTGGCTTTTTGAATCAAATCCGTCAGTTCTTCGTTCGTAAATGGTTTCATACGTTTCCTCTTTTCTGAAGTGCAGATTCTATTATATATGGGAAATTTTCAAAAGGAACCTGTCCGGCCCTTTTGATTCCGTTGCGGCACTTCCACACAAAGTTTTTCCCATATAATAATAAGACAACACTCCCGCACCTGTGTGACAAAAAATCGGAACGATTCGTCATTTATTTTTTCTCCTGCTTCCAAACGGAAAGGCCCTCCATATAGGTGGCAAGCTCTTCTGCCATTTCCTCCGCTTCAGGGATCCGCAAATGGCCGGGCGTCCCCGTCCCGTTTCTGCGAAACATATAATGCGTGATTTTTTCGTCGTTTAATTCCCGGCAAACCCGTTCGATCGAATGATCCCAGGACGCATCATGACAAAGCAGCGTTGTACAGCATATAATATGCGCATCCGGATATTGCATACGGATTTTCCCTAAAAACGCTTTATAATGCGCACGCCATACCTCCGCCTTTTTACAGGCCGCGTCTTCTTTCATATAATCCTGCGGATGGCTGTCATTCTGCCCGATTGCCACAATCACGACCTGTGGGATATAACGGGAAAAATCCCATGCGTCTGTCCCTCCAAGCTGCGGATTGTAATGGAGCTTGTCCCAGACCTGTTCCATACCAATCAAACGCTCGTCATTGAACCAACCCGTATGATCCATAAGCGCAATCCCGCCCTGCGCGATATCATGAAGCTGCGCATGAAGCCTGCGAGCGGTCATCCACGCGTACGAATACCAGCTATTGGAATATTCCCCCTGATGAAGCGGGTCTTCTTTTCCAACATACGCAAGTGCTTCCGATACTTCTCCGGCCGAAACAGAATCCCCATACACCTCGATCTTTCGTGCAGGCAGGTCTTCCAATTCCAATACCGCTCCATCATCCGCAAGTACAAAGCCGCAAAACGTTATCTCATGGCAGGCATCCTGCCGTTTAAACAGCATCACCTCATGAACTTGCGCCGCGGCGTCTTTCTGCGCCAAAATTTCAAATTCCGCTTCCCCCTCGTTTGGCAGACGGTACGCCGTTTGTGCTCCATCCAAAATACAGCCCATATAATTATCCAGATATGCCCTGCGGTTGGTCACATATGCTTTTAGGGTATTGCCTGTAAAACGCATACGTACAAATGTACATGGATAAATAAATACGGGCGCTTTTGGATCCGTAAAGTCAATCCGCCCGCTGTACTGCAGTTTGTGATGATCCGCTTCTATCTTCATCTGTTTTTTCCTCCTTATCACCTGCGAAATATATGATTGGTATTTCCTTGTGTCAGTTGCCGTTACATCTAATCTTACCACAGCATCTTCCCTGCCTCAATAGTTGTTTCAGAAAATCAGTTCGGTCAAGTTAAGATGCCTAACCGTTCAGATAAGGTGTTTTACATTTTGGCTAACCGGACGCTGGGAGAGACGGTTTGCCCGGCTTTCCGGCGGCCCTCCAGAATGGTAAGAATCCCTAAGCATTCTGCAATTTACGGATCGGCCTGCCCCGGTCGCGGCGCCTAGTTCGCCCTGGCTGACGCCAGCAGCTAAAGGCGCCGCTTGGCTTCGCCCCTTAGGTAACCGGGCAGAATGCCAAGGGCTTCTAACCATTCTTCCAAAGCCGCCGGAAAGCCGGGCAAACCGTCCCTCCCAGCTAACTCTCGCAGGCTTTACAACTAATATCCTATACGTAATTGTAATACCAAAACGGATAGTGAGATTTTGTCTGCCATCCATGATGTGCTGTTTTGCATTTTTATGTAGTGTATGTTATGTGGAGCCAGAGAAAACCAGTCGGAAGAGGGACGCAGGCCTGGCTTGCGGCGACGTTGGAAGAATGGTTAGAAGCCCTTAGTATTCTGCCTGATCTCCTAAGCGGCGCCTTTAGCTGCTGGCGGGAGCCAGGGCGAATTAGGCGCCGCGACCGG
>CAJUIH010000115.1 GCA_910586045.1 uncultured Eubacterium sp. | reverse complement strand
TAGGGCTGCTTGACATTCTGGAGGGCCGCCAGCAAGCCGGGCAAACCGTCTCTCCATGCGTCCGGCCAGACAGTTTGTGGTATTCAGCGGCCCAAATACGCCTCATAGATCTGCCCATCTATGCTTTCGTGGATTTTTTCGTAAACATCCTCTGCACCCGCCCGCATCTGCTGCCTTGTATCATCCGACAGCGTAACAATCTGTGTCCCAAACTCCGCAATCACCGCTATACGGTCCGCGATCCGTTCATCCGAAGCTTTTCTCGCATACGCTACAGCAGCTTTTGCCGCCTGTTGTATGACCTCCTGTTCCTGCTTTGTCAGGCCGGCGAAAAAATCATCATTTACAATCAGCGGGATCAAATGCGGCAGATGGTTTGTTTCGACCACATAATCCTGCTGTTCATACAATTTGTTCGACACAATAACCTCATACGGGTTTTCCTGCGCGTCAATCGTATGCTGCTGCAGTCCGATGTACACCTCCGAAAAGCTCATTGGCGCCGGATTCGCATGCAACGCTTTCCAAAATGCCAGGTGGTAGCTGTTTTCCATCGTACGGATCTTTTGTCCGCTGAAATCAGATACCGCGTCCACCCGTTTGTTGGTGCTCATCACACGAAACCCCTGGTCCGCGATCCCGAGCAGATGGTAGCCGCCTTTTGTGTATACGCCGCTGATTAAACTGTAAAATTGTTCCTCGTCAATTTTCTTCCTGCACGCATCCAGGGAATCAAATACGCACGGTAAGTCAAATACGGCAAGATCCGGCATAAATGCCACCTGCGGTGCGGTATTTTGCACTACAAACGGGATATCCCCGTCCGCGCACGTCTCCAGCAGCTCCCGGTCGCCGCCGAGCGTCGAGTTTGCATAAACTTGTATCTTCATCCACCCGCCGCTTCGTTCGTATACTTCATCGGCAAATTTTTCCGCAAAAATCTGCGTTACCGTATCCTCCGGGCTGGCTGTCGCCAACGGCCATGCATAACGCTGGCCGCCTGTCTGGCCGCAGCCTGCTAATACCCCGCACAGCACCGTTCCAAGAAGCAGCGTGCCTAGTTTGACCAAAAACGTTTTTTTCTTCATGGAACCCCTCCTATAAAAACAGCAGCGAAATGCCAGGTATAAATGTAATCAAAAGCAGCGCCGCTAAAAAGAAACCGATCATCGGCATGGCTTTCCTGGCAAGATCCATAACCGGGACATCCGTAAGCGAACTGGCTACAAACAAATTTACGCCGATTGGCGGAGTCACAAATCCGATTGCCAGGTTTACAACCATAATAACGCCAAACTGGACCGGATGCATCCCGATCTGTTCTACGATCGGAAGCAGGATCGGCGTCAGAATCAAAATCGCCGGCGTCGTATCCATAACCATCCCTACAAGCAGCAAAAACAAATTGATGACCAGCAAAATTATGATTGGATTCGAAAAATGGTTTAAAATCCATTCGCTGACTGTCTGCGGAACCTGCATCAAAGTCAGCACCCTGGAAAATGCCGTAGATGTCGCAAGAATAAATAAAATCGGCGAAAACGTTTTGATCGCTTCTACAAAAATATCCCATAGCTGCGCCGGACGGATACTTTTATAAATAAACAGGCTGATAAACAGCGCGTAAAATACGGAGATCACAGCCGCCTCTGTCGGCGACGCGATGCCGGAATAAATGCAGCCTAAAATAATGACCGGACTTAATACCGCAAAAAAACTCTCTTTGCATACGTTAAACAGTCCTTTTGCGTGCAGCTTTGCTACCTCCTGACGGATTTTTTCTTTATCTTCCCCATACTGTCTGCAATAATAAATAGCATACAGCATCAAAAGCCCTCCAACCAGGATTCCCGGGACGATTCCTGCCAAAAACAAATCGCTCACGGACGCCCCGGATGCCATTCCATACATGATAAATGGGATGCTCGGCGGGATGATCACCCCCAATCCACCCGCTACCGCAACAACGGAAGTAACAAATACCCTGTCATATCCCAGGTCGGCCAGAATCGGAATGGTCATGCTGCCGACAGCCGCGACCGTCGCCGGGGCCGACCCGGAAATTGCCCCATAAAAAAGACAGGTAATAATGACCGCACATGGCATACCCGCCGTAAGCTTCCCAATAAAGTATGAAAAAATATCAAAAATTTTCCTCGAAATTCCCCCTTTTGCCATAATAATGCCTGACAAAACAAACATCGGCACCGCAAGAAGCGGAAAACTGTCTAGTCCCGCGAACATCGCCCGGATCAAATATTTTGCGCCGACGGTAAAAGACGGGTCAAACGCACCCGGCAGCACAGACGTGATGCCCAATGTAATCGATACCGGAATCGCAATGACCAGCCCTATTACAAATATAAGAAACAATACAACAACCGGCATATCTTATTCCTCCGTATTCGCTTCAATAAATGATTCCGGCGTATTGCGCTCCGGATGGGCAGGGTCGTAGACACTTTCACCCCTTGCGATGCGAAACTCGATGACCCACCGCTGCAAAATCCGAAATGCAACCAGTAAAAACGACACAAATGGGGCTGCCTGGATATAATACATGGGGAAAAGAATACCAGTTCAAACGTATGATTGACCAGTTTAAAAACCGAACGCCCTGTTCTTGAAAATATTGCCACAAACTGCTCAATTTTAATTGACAGACATTTTTTGCTGCAGTAGCTGACACTGAGAAACCCGCTCCAGATAAACAAATACCGTGTCAGCTCTTCTGACCACGACAGCGACATACCAAGCGCATAACGGCAAAATACCTGAACGCCCATAATCAGTGTCATCGCAGCCAAAAGTACTACCATACAAAACTCTTCCAGATTGTCATCCAGCCATTTGACCGCTTTCATAGAATCCCCCTCTCCAATCAACCGCATCCGAAAACCGCCTGCCGCCTGCGGGCGCGTTTGTATTCCCAAAATCAAACACCCGCACACAGCAAACGTTTACCCTAACACATTTTGCAGTATTGTATTATAACGCGCCATGCAGCAGATGCAGTACCGTATGTAAATCCAAAACGCCCATCTGCCCGGGCGCGGACGCCTTGGCAGCGGCGCCAAACGTTAACGCCGAGCCAAACACCTCGCCGCAGAGCCTGCTGATTACACCTGTGCCGGCCATAGACATCGTAATAATCGGACGGTCGGCATATTTACGGACCATTTCCTCTGTCGCCGCAAGAAGCGTAAGCACATCCTTTTGATTGTGCGGCATCACTGCAATTTTCGGGATATCGGCGTCCAGCGCCTGCATCTTCCGCAGGCGGTTAACAAGTTCTTCCTGGTCCGGCGTCTTTTCAAAATCATGGTTGGAAGCGACTACCTTAACGCCTGCGGCATGCGCTTCTTTTATGATCTGGCTTACAATCTCATCCCCTGTAAATACTTCCACATCAACCAAATCTACAAAACCGGACTGCGCCGCCTGTATATTTAACTGCGCGTAAGCTTTTTCATCCATTGCCTTTTCCCCGCCCTCTTTCGATGTGCGGAATGTCATTAACAGCGCGGTATCCCCCAATACCTCCCTTAAATCTTTCAATACGTCAAGTACTGCTTCCATATCAAATACCTGCGCGAACCAGTCGGCCCTCCATTCCGCCACATCCACAGGGATCGATGCAAATGAGCGCGCCTGCGCCAGGATATCCTCTTTCGTTTCCCCGACGATTGGGACACAGATTTTTGGAATCCCTTCGCCGATGATTAGGTTGCGTACCTTTACTGGTTTCATTGTTATTGTCTCCTTTCTAAATTTTTTATCCTAAATTTACTTCATTTCTATGCTGCGTTTTTATCCAGTATTTTTATCCAGTATTTCTATATAAACGGCGTAAAATTTCAGCACAATATCATTTGCTTCTGGCCAGCCGTTTATCGGGTTTATTGTGCAGTATTCAATCACCGAATATATATCTTAATTTCTATCTTAATTTCTATCCTAATTTTACCCTAATTCGATCCTAATTTCTATCCAATTCATACTCGTGCACACTAAAATTTACCAAATAACGCCGACTTACGAGCGTTGTTATGCTGCATGATATGGTAAACTTGATCGCTCGTGCGTATACCTTAATTTTCACTGCTGGCGGCCGTTACCATTTTCTCATATCTTAGATTCACAAACAACCCAAGCGCAACCCCGATTCCGGTAAGTACGATATTCATAACCATAACCCCGGAAGGCGACATCTTTGCTGCCGCGGTCAGTATCGTATAGTTACACAAGGAAGACGCGATCATAACAAGCGCCGTCACTGTCCCCTTGATTTTCGGAAAAATCATATTGCATACGGATGTCGCAATCTGCAGCAGCCCGCCTGCCCCGGCCCATCCGATCAAAAAGGAACCGGCAATGCATGTCGCCTGCGAAGGGACAATCAATACGGCGCAGATCGTCGCAAGGCAGATCACCGGATATACAAGGATAAACCGTACATCTTTGATTTTTCTGGTAAGAAGCGCTGTCACAATTAAAGCGGCCATCGTACCGGTAGAATAATACGTCTGCATAATCGACGGATCCTCCCATCCCACAACGGAACTTGCATAATTCTGCGCGCAGTTTAACCAAAGCTGGAACGTCCCCGTACAGGTAAAACCAATCAAAATCATAGAAATAGACTCGATCGAAAAATGCGTATGCTTGAGGCTTTCGATTAACCCCTCTTTCTTTTCCGCCCCGGCCGACGCGTCGGTATCCGGCAGCGGGAAAAAGATAATCAATACCAACAGCACAATATAAGCCGCCCCGCATACAAGAAACAGCGGGTTATAAGACGCCATGCCGCTTGCCGTAGTCGTAGCCGCTACCCCAAGGAAGAACGGGAGCAGCATTTGTGAGATTGCGATAAAAAATTTGATGCCCATCGTAGCCACACTCGGCGCGCTGTAAATAATCTCGGCCACCGCCGGATAAATACCGGTATCCAGAAAAGAGTTCGCAACACCGCCGACAATCGCGCAGACATAAGCAATCTGATAACCGCCGCCTGTCCCCGCGTTAAACGCAAACGCCAGGCCAATCAAATATACTGCATAGGAAGCGCTGCCTATAATTACGGAAATGCGGCGTCCTAATTTATCCGACAACGGACCCGCAAACGGAAGCGCGATTAAACGCCCAAGGCCAAGCGCCGCCGAAATCGCCGTAATCGCCATGACCTCTACGCCCCAGCTTGCGGCGAGCGCTTCTTTAATTACCGCCTGCCCAAGTACGGAACAGCCGACTCCATGAATAAAATAATTTAAGTACAATACAAGCGCACTTGGCACATATTTCTTATTCATATCCCTCCCCCTTTCTCGGATTAATCTTCGTAACTGATATGTAAAATCTCTTTCATATGCTCGATCGGCATCGGGGTCCCGGTCCAGAGTTCAAAAGCCGCGGATCCTTGAAACAGCATCATGCCAAGGCCGTTCATCGTCTTACATCCGGCTTCTTTCGCCATTTTTCGCATTTTCGTTTCCAACGGCGAATACGGCACATCGACTACGATTAACTCCGGCCGGAAATATGATTGGTCCGGAACTACGGACACGTCTTCGAGCGGATGCATCCCTGCCCCGGTCGCATTGACAAACAGGTAGCTGGAATCCATTTCTTTTTTTAACTGATCCAAATCCGCCAGGTCATACAGCACCGCCTTGCAGTTTGTACGGCTGTTGATTTTTTCTACCGTTTCCATCCCGCGCGCAAAAAAGTCGTCTTTGATATTAAAAATCGACATTTCCGAAACACCGTCCAGCGCAGCCTGGATTTCGATCGCCGTAGCCGCGCCGCCGCATCCTACGATCGTCATTTTTCTGCCGATCGGATCGATCTGGTTATCTTTCAGCGAAGCCATAAATCCAATCCCGTCCGTAATATGCCCGGTCAGATGCCCGTCCTTATTTACAATCGTATTGACCGCACCGCACAACGCGGCAGCCGGCGACAGCTCATCCAAATATTGTCCTACAATCGTTTTATTCGGCATGGATACATTAGAACCGCGCATTTTTAATGTGCGGATTGCCTTTACCGCGTCTTCAATTTCATCCGCGCCGACCTCAAAAGCAAGGTACGCAAGGTCATAGCCCATCTTGGCAAACGCCTCGTTTTGCATTGCAGGCGAGCTGGAGTGGCGAATCGGATATGCCATCAGCCCAACTAATTCTGTGTGTCCATTAATTCTCTCTGCCATAATTCATTTCTCCTTTTCATTTATGATGGTTTTACGCAGCGTTTTAAAATTCGATAACGATTTTCTTCATTCACCACAAACGAAAGAAACCTGTCATTGCTAGGTTTATGATACATTGCTGCGCGTTCGTTAAATATGTAACAAACTTGTTGCCCTTATTATAGCAAGGCGCCCGCCTGTGCACAAATATCTATTTCTATTAAAATCAATACGTTTAGGCTATCAATTTATCCAAACAACTGGTATACTAGAATGGTACCGAAACATATTCCTTTCAGCCAATAAAGCCGCAAACCTTTTGGCCGAATGGATACAAAAGAACGTGTGCTGCCTGTACCAGCCGATCCGTATGCAACGCATCTCCTGCCCGGATCAGCCAGACAGCCCATAGGAGGCTTTCCATGACGTTAAACCAGTTGCAATATTTCCAAACGGTCGCCCGGACGGAAAATTACCACCTTGCCGCAGAAGAACTCTATATTTCCCAGCCATCGCTAAGCCGTTCGATTTCCGCGCTTGAAAAGGAACTGGGCGTGCTGCTCTTTGAAAAATCCGGCAGGGGGATCATCATTACCAAAAGCGGGCGACTGTTTCTTGAGTACGTAAACCGGATCCTGGACGAATGCCAGATCGCGACCTACAAAATGAAACAGCTCTCCAACTCCGGGGGCCGGATCGATATCGGCTACGTGTTCCCGCTTGCCAATTCCTATATGCCGCATATGGCGCGCGCATTCCTTGACCGGAAAGAAAACCACAACGTTACGTTTAACTTTCAGCAGGAGCAGACCACAGATATTTTAGACGGGATCAAAAAAGGGCAGCTTGACGTCGGTTTCTGTTCGTTTGTCGACCATGAGCCGGATCTGGATTTTTTCCCGATTCTAAGCCAGGAAATCGTGATGATTGTACCGATCGGCCATACGCTGGCCGCGTATGATGCGGTATCGATTATGGAGCTTTGCAACTACCCGGTAATCGGGTACAACCGTTTCTCAGGGCTTGGAACCTATACCCATGACTTGTACCGCCGGTTAAAAATCCATCCGGAAATCCTGTGCGAATGTTCGGATGAAAACGCGATCATGGCTCTGGTTTCTGAAAAATTCGGTATTGCGCTTACCGCGAATGTAGACTGTCTGGATCCGTCCAAAGTCCGAATCTTAAAGCTTAGCGACATTTCCCTCTCACACCAGGTATTCATGACCTGGCTGAAAAACCATTACCAGATACCCGCGATCACCCGTTTCATTGAATTTATGAAAATGCAATCAAATCTCGCAGAATAATAGCCTGATGCTATCAATTGTCATAAAAAATTGTATTTTTCTTTTTTCTCGTTTGGGTTTATGATAAAACTGCCACAAACGGAAGAAACCACCTAGGAAAGAATAGAAATGCATAAAATAAAATGCATGAAATTTAGGATGGAGGTTTTTTCATGAAAAAAGATTATCCAAACATTTTTGATCCGTTTACGGTCAGAAGAATGACACTCAAAAACCGGATCGTCATGACGCCTATGGGGACTAATTACGGCGAAACGGACGGCATGATGAGTTTATGGCATTTAAACTATTACGATTTGCGTGCAAAGGGCGGCACGGGCCTTATCATTGTAGAAAATGCGAATGTAGATTATCCGCTTGGCTCCAACGGTACCAGCCAGATCCGCATCGACCACGACAGCTATCTGCCGCGTTTTTTTAAGCTGACAGAGCTAATCCATCAGCAGGGCGGCTGCGCATGCATCCAGATCAACCATGCAGGCGCTTCCGCACAATCGATCCGCACCGGAATGCAGCCGGCTTCCGCTAGCGACATCCCATCCAAAGACGGCGGCGAGATCCCAAGGCCGCTTTCAGTGGATGAAATTCATACTATAGTAAAAAAATACGGAGAAGCCGCCAAGCGTGCGCAGGTTGCCGGGTTTGACGCCGTCGAAATCCACTGCGGCCATTCTTACCTAATCAGCCAGTTTTTATCCCCGCTTACGAATAAACGCACGGACGCATTTGGCGGATCAAACGAAAACCGCGCGCGTTTTGCCAAGCTGGTCATCGAAGAAGTCCGAAAACAGGTCGGCAGCTTCTTTCCTATTTTCTGCCGCATCAGCGCCGATGAGTTTTTAGAGGGCGGCAATACGTTGGACGATTGTCTGGAATACCTGCAGTATTTTCAGGAAGAAGTCGATGTATTCGACGTATCGGCAGGCCTAAACGGTTCCCTGCAATACCAGATCGACATGAACAGCCTTCCGGACGGATGGCGCTCCTATATGGCAAAAGCAGTAAAAGAAACCTACGGCAAGCCGGTTATGACCATGGGCAACATCCGGGATCCAAAGGCGGCAGATGACATCCTTGCCAAGGGCGACGCCGACTTGATTGGTATGGGACGCGGTTTAATCGCTGATCCTGACTGGGTCAATAAGGTCGAATTTGGCGATCCCGCGGATATCCGCAAATGTATTTCATGTAATGTAGGCTGCGCCGGAAACCGGATCGGCAACAACCGTCCGATCCGCTGCACGGTAAACCCGTCCACACTTATGGGTGATGAATATCGAAAGCGCAGGGTAAACAAACCTTGTAATGTAGTCGTAGTCGGCGGCGGAACTGCCGGATTAGAAGCCGCCTGTACCGCCGCGGAAGTCGGATGCACGACATTTTTAATCGAAGAAAAAGAAGTCCTTGGCGGGCTGTCTGTCATGATTTCTGAAATTCCGGACAAGAAACGTCTGGCCGACTTCCCGAAATACCAGATCCGACGGGCAGAAAAACTGAAAAATTTGTTTCTATTCAAAGGGAAAAAAGCGGATATCCCGTTTATCAAAAGTTTAAATCCGGATATTATTGTAAACGCTACAGGCTCCTTGCCGCTGCTCCCGCCGATTACCGGCCTAAAAGAACATATTGACAAAGAAGGCGGAAAAGTAGCTTCCATTCTAAAAATGATCCATGACCTTCCCGCTTACCCGCAGGACCTTTCCGGCAAAAAAGTCTGTGTGATCGGCGGCGGCGCCGTTGGGTTAGACGTTGTGGAATATTTCGCGCCAAAGGGCGCGGATGTATCTATCGTCGAGATGCTGCCCGCCATTGGAAACGGCCTGGATCCGGTCACAAGAGTAGCCACCGCTACCCTTATGAAAAAATACGGCGTACACCAGCGGCCCGGCACAGCGCTTCAGGAAGTCAAAGCAGATGCTTTTACCGTAAAAAACCCGGATGGTTCCATCGAAGATCTTCCTTTCGACTATGGATTTATCTGCCTTGGGATGTGCGCGAACAACCCGGTCCTGGACGAATTAAAAGCGGAATTTGACGACGGAATGGTAGAAATTTATACAATCGGCGATTCCAAACGCGCAAGAAGAATCATCGAAGGGACGGACGAAGGACGCAATATTTTAAAAGTTCTCGAAAGACGCGGTTTTCTTGATTAAAAAATACTTGCCGTAAAAGATATTATTTTGTATCCTGAGTTTTGCAGATGATTGAGTAAAAAAAGCTCTGGACTCCTT
>CAJUIH010000114.1 GCA_910586045.1 uncultured Eubacterium sp. | reverse complement strand
GTTTCCATCAGTTGGTAATCATTTTCATGACGGTAGTTTTCCCTGCCCCGTTTGGTCCCAAAAATCCGTAGATCTCTCCTTTTTTCATATGGATATTTATATCTTCCACTAACTGTTTTCCACCAATCGTCTTGCACAGGTGGCTTGTCTGCAATATATTTGACATATCCCATTCCTCCTCCTTATGTTTGATCTCATTATAGCATGACATATTTGCATAATTCTTGCCCAATTCTTACAAATTTCTTTCTTTCTTTTGTTCCATTGACTAGAAATTTTACGAAGCAATGGCGTGAATCAGTGCCATTGGGAAAATAGACAAGCATAACTATGAGTTATTTAGTGAACGGTGTACTAGAAACGGAACGAAAATAATGGACATAGAAAAACAGACCTAAGCAGGGGAATTTTTAAGCGAAACGAATACACTATACTATACGAACCAAAAGAGCAGCAAAGGGGAAACGCATATGGAAACTCAATTTGTATGGAATGAAAGGTATGAAATCGGAGTTACCTTAATTGATCAGGAACATAAAAAACTGTTCCATATTTTAAATAAATTGTTTCATTTTGGACAACAGGAAGAAAAAAGCCACTGGGCCTGCCAGGAAGCGGTCAAATACTTCAAGGACCATACGCTCCAGCATTTTGCTAATGAAGAAGATTATATGGCTTCCATTGATTATAAAGGACTGGTGACACATAAACGTATTCACAAAAATTTTCGTGAACGCACGCTGCCCGCACTGGAGCGCGAACTGGAGCAGACCAATTATTCCGAAAACTCCATCAGCCATTTCCTCGGTGTATGTGCAGGATGGCTGGTCGGACATACATTAGTGGAAGACCAGTTGATTGTAAGCGGCAATGATGTAAAACACTGGGAAAATCTTCTGCCAGAAGAAGAACAAACCGTAATGGGACAGACAATTGCAAACCTGCTGCACAGCATGTTTCAGTTAAACCCGCAGCTAATCAGCAATTGCTATGGCGGTGAAAAGTTTGGAAACGGCATTTATGATCGTCTGATTTACCGCTCAAAAGATCAAAAGAAACTGGAATTTTTTCTGATTTTTGAAGAACCGATGATTATCCATGCCGTCGGCAGCGTAACGGATCGAAAAGCAGCAGCCGTAAGCGTTATGCTGATCCATGTAGCAGGATATCTGGCAAGGCATCTTGCAGAACGTACCATGCAGTTTTTTGCGCATGCAGAAGAATTTACGCTGAAAGATGAACAGATTTTGACCTACGAACAGTTCCAGCGGGTTTATGAAAAGCAAAGCCCGCAATTCAGCCTTTTGTTTGATACGGGAAAAGGGTATTTCGCATACTGCGCAGCCGCAAGCGGCCCGATCCGGAGCGAAAACGGCGTTTGGCCGATTACAGAAAACGCGATGGCCGAAATCGATAAATGCTTCAGAAAAAATCCCAAAACCAAACCCGCAGCAGGAAAGAAAAAGCGGCTGCTCGTGGTAGATGATTCGGATTTTATGCTCAAAGCAATGATTAGCCTGCTGGAAAACGACTATGAAGTAACAACCGCAAAATCCGGTTTGTCAGCCATACGCAGCATGACGCTTACAAGACCGGATTTAATTTTGCTGGATTATGAAATGCCGGTCTGCAATGGAAAACAGGTATTGGAAATGATCCGTTCTGAAAAAGAGTTTACAGCTATTCCAGTTATGTTTTTAACAAACAAGGTAGACCCTGTCAGCGTCAAAAGCGCAATTGCACTGAAACCGGAGGGTTATCTGCTGAAATCGCTGTCAACGGAATGTGTGAAAAAGGAAATTGACCTGTTCTTTGAAAAACAAAAACATAAGAACTAGAAGAAACGATCCGGCATACGGCCGAACGGATGCCAGGGGATGGAAACTTTTCCTGCGGCTGCAGCAGCGCAGAACAGAAAACTCCCCAGGCGCCCTGGCCGCTGCCGTAACATTTTTGTTCCTTAAAAATTAATAGTTGATTTTTCTTAGGAGTACAGTAAAAACCGTTTTCTCATCCGGTATGCTGCTTACGGACAGGCCGCCGCCAAGCTGGTCAGCCAAATTTTTTGCAATCGTCAGTCCAAGGCCGTTTCCCTGTATTTCCCGGTTTCTGGAATCTTCCATCGTATACAGCCGGTCAAACACATGCGGCAGAGAATCCTGCCCGATCCCTTTCCCATGGTCAATGACATCAATCCAAACGCTGCCGTCATCCTGACGCAGAAAGACGCCCAAATACTTCCCGTCGCTGCCGTACCGTATCGCGTTTGAAAGCAGGTTATGAAAAATTCTCTGCAGCGCGTCCCAGTCACCCTGTACATAAAGTTCTGTTTCCGGAATCGACAGCTCTACCTGAAACTCTTTTTGGATCAGCAATTCGTAAAACTCTAATACGATTTCCCTGCATACTTCACAAATATTGATCCTGCCAAGCTTCAAATCCGTATCTCCTGCTTCCAGTTTTGCCAATGTAAAAAACTGGTTAATCAGTTCCATGACCTGCTTGGCCTTTGTTTCGGTTTTTTTGAGCATTTCATCGTCTGCACGGGCAAGGCGCATAATTTCCAAATACCCCAATAAAACAGTCAGCGGTGTTTTCATATCATGGGAAATATTTGACAGCATTTTTTTGGAAGAAATTTCCGCCCTGCGGTAATCTGCTTTCATTTTCTGCCGTTCTGCCAGCAAGCGGTTGATCTGGGCCCCTAAATCCATCAAAACGGGATTGTCCGTAAAAATCATTACCTTCTCTTCACTGTCCGTTTCTACAATTTCCTCTAATTTCTCGTTGATTTGTCGAAGTGTTGTCTGGATACCTGTGCGAAAGGCAAACCTCTGATACAAAATAATCAAAAATAAAACCACCACGAGAACCGCAAGAAAAAACAATACTGTCTGATCACGCATCGGCTGTGTCCCCCAGTTTGTATCCAATGCCCCATAACGTGATTATATACCGCGGATCCTTTGGCTGGTCCTCGATTTTATTGCGCAGCCTGCTGATATGCACATTGACCGCGTTCTGATCTCCCAAATAGGCATCTTTCCAAACTTGGGAATAAATCTGTTCTTTGGTGTACACTTTATGGGGATTCTGCATGAGTAATTTTAAAATATCAAATTCTTTGGCGGTCAGTTCGATCCTGGCTCCGTTTTTTATCACGGAATAATCACTCAGATTCATAACCAGGCTGCCTTTTTGCAGGATTTCCGGCTGTTTTGCGTCCCCTGCGGCATACTGGGTGTTTCTTCTGATATTCGCCTTAATCCGCGCCAGTACTTCGGTAACGGAAAACGGCTTTGTAATATAATCATCCGCTCCCAGCCCCAAACCAAGTGTTTTATCGGAATCCGTATCCTTTGCCGACAGGATAATAATCGGAACGGTATGGGACTTTCTGATTTTTTCCATCACTGCCATACCGTTCATTTTTGGTATCATCAAATCCAGCAGTACCAGGCTGTAAGAATCCGAAAAAAACTTGCCGCAGGCACTTTTTCCGTCAAATGCAGTCACTACTTCGTAATGCTCTGTGACTAAAAAATTTTTTAACATCGAGCTGATTTCTTTGTCGTCTTCCACCAACAAAATTTTATCCATATTTGCTGTATTGCCCCCATTGCAAACCTTTCTATTTTTTTACCGCACCCGCTATTTTTTTCCAAATACTGCCTGTCTTTTGTGTTTCCTGCCGCTTTTCCGTTTCCGCCTGATCCGGCTGTGCTTCCTGTTTGTTTTCTTTATCTGCCGGGTTCGCCCCGGTTTGGTGCGCGTCCCCCGGTTTTCTTGGTTCCTCCGGGATTCCATGAATCGCGTTAAGAATATATTCCGCGGACTGGCGGCGGTACGTTTCTTTGCGGCTTTCTACCTCGTCCCAGTCAATCGGCTCGTCCGCAAAGGTGCCGTCCTCACAGTCCGGCCCAAGGCGGCGGTTCGTTAACCCCATCAGCCCGAGCACGGAATCGACCTTGTCCCCGGCCCGTTTTCCGGCCCAAAACTTTTTGTGCAGAATAATGGAAAAACAGCACGCATGGAAGCTGTTTGTAAAAATATATTCCGCATGCTGCATATAGCCAAGCCACTCCTCTACGCCGATCCCATATACGATCTCATGCCGCGTCCCTTCCGGAATGGTGCGGTCTTCCAATAACTCGCTCAGCTCGATGACCTCCAGGTTATGCGCTTTCGCAAAATTTACGGCGGCCGTAACAAGAGACGGCGCCTTTTCCATCACGATATAGATTAATACATACCCTTTTTCCTTTGGTTCGATGGCCAGATCTTCATAAAATTCCCTGCTCTTTAAAAATACCGGGTCAAGCACCTGTGTCACGCGCTGATCCGTCAGTGTTTCACAATAATCTTTCAGGCTTTTTTCCCGTACGGAAATATAGTCAAAATCGCGCAGATACGTTTTAAATTCCGCTTCCTGATCCGGCGTATACTGGCTCGCACCCCGGCTGGCGGCATACGCGATCTTGCGTTTTCCTTTCATACAGCCGCAGGCTAAAAAGAATCCCCTGTCAAAACCATACCCCTTATTCCATTTCCAGATCACGTCCGTGGCGCAGATATAACAGTCAAATCCAAACTTTTTTTGATCCAGCGTCTTTTCATTATAACATCTTTTTGTCTTCACATAATATTTGTCGATAAACTCCTGAAACCTTTGGTAACGCTTTTCCCGTTCCCAAAAGAGGTTTTTCCATTTTTTCAGATATTCGCGCTGCTCTTCCTCCGTTTTGCGCGGATGGTCAATATAATAAAACAACGGGTATTTAGGGTTGTATTTCCGGTAATAAATGGGTTTGTAGTCTATAATTTTAGCCTCAATCCCATGTTCATTTAAAAACGACCAGAATGCGTAGGAATGCAGCGGGGATGCAAAATTTAGTACCTTGGTATGTGCATTAATTGAAATAATTCCAACTTTCATCCGTTTCTCCTTTTCTGTAAAATCTAACAGCTATCCTTATTATATACATATTCCGCTTTCATACGCAAGATTTTTTCATTTCCTTTCCGCATCCTTTTGTAACAGTTTAGATAAGGAGTTACATTTTGGATAAAGGGACGCCGGATGAGGGACACAGGTCTGGCTTGCGGCTCCGACTCCAGAATGCTAAGAATCCCTAAGCATTCTGCTTTTACGTAACGGCCTGCCCGGTCGCTGCGTCTAGTTCGCCCTGGCTAACGCCAGAAGCTAAAGGCTCCGCTTGGCTTCGCCCCTTAGGGGATCAGGCAGAATACTAAGGGCTTCTAACCATTCTTCCAACGTCGCCGCAAGCCAGACCTGCGTCCCTCATCCGGCTGGTTTTCTCTAGCTGTGCATCACAAAGCTTGCAACGGGCAAACCGTCTCTTTCTGCGTCCGGCGGGTAAAAATGTAACACCTGAACTGTTACAGCCGTTTTGCAAACATCAAATAGTAGCCATTCAATTCAAAATCACTGCATCCGCGCTTGTTTTCCGGTAAAAAAGACAAAAGCTTCTTCCGTACCTGCTCGTTTTGCAATTCTTTACGCGGCGTCTGCATCATACCGTTTTGTGTCAAAAAAAATTGAATTTCTTCTAAAGCTTTTTCAATTTTTCGCCGTTCCACGATAAAATCCATATTATAACGCGATTCCGCTTCCCACTCGCTCAGCATTTCCGCATGCTCGTCCACCCATTCTGTAATGATCAAATTTGCACCATTATGCTGAATCATCTGCAGCAGCTTAGAAATCCGATGTGAATGCGGCACGGTTACTCCTACGCATTCCAAAGCGCCTTTTAGCATTTTTTCCACACATTGCTGTAAATGATAGGCCACCGTATTTAAAAACATTTCATCCTGGAACGGGGAATGATAGAGTGTGCTTGCTGCCTGATAGTCCATACAGGCACTTTTAAAGAGCCGAATATCACACATCGTCACTCCCCCGTTCATACAAAATCAGACCTGTCTGGTCGATCTGGCGATACAATCTGCTGTTATGATCCAAATCCGCAAGTATATCCACTTCACAATCCAAAACTGGCTCTTTTACGAATGGCTTATTGCAATCAATTTTTTCTATATACAAGTCTATATCACTGTTGCTGCTGCAGCGAAATTCCAGGGAACTGCCAAACAACACAATTTTTCGGATGTTGCCGTCTTTTTTTAATTCCTGCAAAAGCTGTTGTACCCTGCCTTGCATCAGCGGATGTACGCGGTTGCAGTGCTTAAAGTCAATGCCTTTTTTCACTTCAAAATCCCACATCTGCTTAAAATTATTCACAATCAGCCCCCTCTTCCTTTTCCATCTTTCATCTATGAATGGCATCCCGCCCGGCTCATTCCCCAGTTTCATGATCCTCTGAAAGGTCTGCCAGCGTGTATGGAATCATATTCTTTAAATCCGCAGGCGACAACTCCACCTGACAGCCGATCCTGCCGCCGCTAAATAGAATCGTCTTATAGTTTTCGCAGCTAACGTCAATAACCGTCGGAAACTGTTTTTTCATTCCGATCGGGGAACAGCCGCCGTGCACGTATCCGGTCAGCGGCAGCAATTCCTTTTCTTTGATCATTTCCACTTTTTTCTCTCCGACCGCGTCCGCGGCCCGTTTAAGCGCAAGGGTCTCTAAAACCGGTATGACAAATACATAGTGCTGTCCGGTTTTTCCGACGGTTACAAGCGTCTTAAATACCTGCCCGGGATCCTGGTCTAAGGCGGCGGCAACCTGCGGCCCGCTGAGTGCTCCTGTATTTTGGTAAAAATGGCTTTGATAGGAAATGCCGTTTTGCTCCAGCAGGCGCATCACATTGGTTTTTTCATTTTTTTTCATAGTTCAAAATCCCTTTATAATATATCAATATGCTCTCCGGCAAGCGCCTTATTCATACTGCGTACGGCACAGAATTTTCCGCACATCGAACACGTATCGTCGTGTTCCGGTTTGCGTTCGTCCCGGACTTTTTTAGCTGTTTCTGGATCGATCGCGCATGCCCACTGCGCTTCCCAGTCAAGCGCTTTCCTGGCATCCGCCATCCGGTTGTCCAGTTCTGCCGCCCCGCGCACCCCTTTTGCGAGATCGGCGGCATGCGCAGCGATTTTGGAAGCGATAATGCCCTGGCGCACGTCTTCTACATTTGGCAGCGCAAGATGCTCCGCCGGCGTCACATAGCACAGGAATGCCGCACCCGATGCCGCCGCAATCGCGCCGCCGATCGCGGATGTAATATGATCGTAGCCCGGCGCAATATCGGTAACCAAAGGCCCCAGCACATAAAACGGCGCGCCGTGGCAGATCGTCTGCTGTATTTTCATATTTGCCGCAATCTGATCCATCGGCATATGGCCGGGACCTTCGACCATAACCTGTACGTCTTTTTCCCATGCCCGTTTGGTCAGTTCGCCCAAACGCACGAGTTCCTCAATCTGGCATACATCGGAAGCATCCGCCAGACAACCCGGACGGCAGGCGTCTCCAAGGGAAATCGTTACATCGTATTCCCTGCAGATCTTTAAAATCTCGTCATAATATTCATAAAACGGATTTTCATTTCCCGTCATGCACATCCATGCAAAAACAAGGGAACCGCCGCGGGATACAATATTCATCTTGCGTTTGTGGTTTCGGATCTGGTCAATCGTCTTTCGCGTAATCCCGCAGTGCAGGGTAACAAAATCCACCCCGTCTTCGGCATGCAGGCGCACTACGTCAATAAAATCTCTTGCCGTCAGCGTATCCAAATCCCTCTGGTAATGAATGACGGAATCATAGACCGGAACCGTGCCGATCATCGCCGGGCATTCCGCCGTCAGCTTCCTGCGAAACGGGATCGTATCCCCATGGGAAGAAAGGTCCATTATGGAATGGGCGCCCATATGCACCGCTTCCATGACTTTTTGCATTTCTATGTCATAATCCTTGCAGTCGCGGGAAATGCCGAGATTGACATTGATCTTTGTCCGCAGCATGGAACCGACGCCTTCCGGATCTATGCATGTATGGTTTTTATTGGCACAAATCACCACTTTCCCTTCCGCTACAAGCGGCAGCAGTTCTTCGGGCGACATACGTTCCTTAGCCGCTACTTTTTTCAGTTCCTCTGTCTGGATTCCCTTTCTTGCCGCATCCATCTGCGTTGTATATTCTCTCATAGCTACTCCTTTCCATTGTTTTAAAATCCACATAATAGTCCGCCAGTTTCCTGATCTGCGCCTCATCCTCCCTGCTTGCCTCGTCAAAAATACCGATCGTGCGGTAACCTGCAGCTGCGGCGGTACGGACCGCATATAATCCGTCTTCCACTACCCACAGGCTGGACGGGCCGGCATGCATAATGGACGCAGCGGCCTGAAAAATCTCCGGCTGGTCTTTTCCGCTGCCAAATTCCGTACAGGTCAGGATGTCGGTAAAATAAGACGCGATCCCAAGCCGTCTAAATGCCGCAAGCACAAGCTTTTTATCAGAGGACGTTACGATTGTCATTGGGACGCCCCGCTGCCGCAGCGCCCGTAAAAACGCATGCATGCCTGGTTTACATGGAATCTCTTTTTCATAAGCCTGCGCTACACTGCCTATAATCGCAGACATAATTTCCTCCGGTTCCTGCGCGAGTCCATACGTTTCTTTCATATATTCCGCGCCCCGGTACATCGTCATGGAAAATAAGATTTTTCCAAGAGACGGCGGGGCCAAAACACCAATCGAAGCAAGGTAACGTTCCCCGCTGTGAAGCCAGACCGGCATAGAGTCCAAAATCGTCCCATCTACGTCAAAAATCATACCTGCCGGCTGTTCCCTTTCCATAAATTCTTTGATAAATCGCTGCATAAATCCCTCCAAAATAACTGCCGCAAGATCCGAATATCCGCACAGCCACTTTTACTGTCATACCCCCATTCCAACTACAGACAGAGCTTGCACCTTTAGCGCACGGGCTGCTTTTTCTATATCCGGCTGTGCAAAAATCGCGCTGACTACCGCGACCCCGCTGATTCCGCTGCCGGAGAGTTCCTTTATGTTTTCCTTTGTAATACCGCCGATTGCCACCGCCGGAATCGTTACACTGGCGCAGACCTCTTTTAATCGTTCCTGGCTGATTGGCGCAGCATCCTGCTTGGTGCCGGTGTGAAATACCGCCCCAACTCCAAGATAATCCGCCCCATGCGCCTGCGCCAGACGCGCCTGCTCCGGTGTCCTTGCGGAAACCCCGATGATTTTATCCCGTCCCAAACGGCTGCGTGCCTGGCGCACATCCAGGTCTTTCTGTCCGACATGGACACCGTCCGCATCCACCTGCCTGGCCAGTTCCACATCATCGTTAATCAAAAACGGCACATGGTATTTTGCACACAGCTTTTTAACCGTGACCGCTTCTTCCCAAAACTGCCGGGGAGATAACTGTTTTTCGCGAAGCTGTAAAAAAGTCACACCGCCCTTTAGCGCCTCTTCTATCTGTTCATACAAAGTACGGCCGTTAAGCCATCCCCTGTCCGTCACTGCATACAGCAGCAGGTCCTCTTTTTTGCAATTCATGACCGATTCCCTCCTAATGCACGGCAAAACAGGGCAATACCCTGCCAAGCGGATATCGCCCTGTACATTCCATTACTGACTCCCTACGTTGGCATGATCCAAATCAGGTTACGGGTCTAAGCGCTGACAGCTTACTCTCAGCCCACTTACATGGACTCCCCACGCAGTTATTATAACAATGCGAAAGCGGTTATGCAAGAAAAATCTTGGAAATCTTAGGATTTCAGCAGCAGTTTGTAACAGTTCAGATAA
>CAJUIH010000113.1 GCA_910586045.1 uncultured Eubacterium sp. | reverse complement strand
GGCGGGCCAGAAACAAATGATATTGTGCTGAAATTTTACGCCGTTTATATAGATAACCTGTGTGTAATTGTAGATAACAATGGGCTGCAGATTGACGGTTCTGTTGATGAAATATGCTCCCCTTATCCGATTGATGAAAAATTCAAGGCTTTTCAGTTCCATGTGGTCCAGGTAGCGGATGGGAATGATATGGCGGGGCTGCGGGCAGCTTTTGCAGAAGCAAGGGCAGTGAAAGGGATGCCGACAGCAATTATTTTAAAGACGGTAAAAGGGAAAGGGGTTTCGTTTATGGAAAATAAGGCCGGATGGCATGGCAAGGCGCCAAATGACCAGGAATACGAGACGGCAATGGAAGAACTAAAGAAAGCGGGTGAAGCATTATGTCAGAAATAAAGAAAATCGCGACCAGGGACAGTTATGGCAGTGCGCTTGCAGAGCTTGGGAAAGAAGCGGATGATCTGGTAGTGCTGGATGCGGATCTGGCGGCGGCAACGAAGACAGGCATTTTTCAGAAAGCCTTTCCAGACAGGCATATTGACTGCGGGATTGCGGAATCCAATATGATGGGAATTACCGCAGGGCTGGCTTCGGCCGGAAAAGTACCTTTTGTAAGCTCTTTTGCAATGTTTGCCGCGGGGCGTGCGTTTGAGCAGGTGCGCAATTCCATAGGGTATCCGCATTTGAATGTGAAAATCGGGGCGACGCATGCCGGGCTTTCCGTGGGTGAGGACGGGGCGACGCACCAGTGCAATGAGGACCTTGCGCTGATGCGCGTGATTCCGGGGATGACAGTCATCAGCCCTTTGGATGACGTGGAGGCAAGGGCTGCAGTGCGGGCAGCCTATGCATTGGACGGGCCGGTCTATCTGCGGTTTGGTCGTCTGGCAGTGCCTGTGATAAATGACAGGGCGGATTACAAATTTGAAATCGGAAAGGGCGTTACCTTACGGGACGGGGCTGACCTTACCATCCTTGCAACAGGGCTGTGCGTGTCTCAAGCGCTGCGTGCGGCAGAAAGCCTGAAAGCAGACGGTATTGACGCGGGAGTAATCAACATACATACGATCAAGCCGCTGGATGCAGAACTTGTGGTAAAGGCGGCAGGGAAAACAGGAAACATGGTAACCGTAGAAGAACATTCGATACTAGGCGGGCTTGGCAGTGCGGTCGCCGAGGTCCTGGCTGAACAATGCCCGGTAAGGATGCTTAGGATTGGCGTGCAGGATGTTTTCGGGGAATCCGGGCCGGCAGTGCAGCTTTTGGAAAAATACGGCCTTGATGCAGGCGGCATTTACAATAAGGTGACAGCATTTATGAAAAACGCATGATAGCGGCGTCATTTTACAGAGAAAGAATAAAAATTTATCGAAAAACAATAAAAATATATTGACTTCCATCCTTTAACGGTTTATAATGCAAGAAAAGGAAACAACCGGAAAGGGGGTGTATCTATTTTGAAGCAGTCTGAAATCGCAAGATGGTTAAAAGCGATTACATGGACAATCGGCATTATGGGGGCCGCGGTTTTCTTTTTTGTGGTGCCTTTGCTGGCGGCGGAGATGAAGCGGGGCTATCCGGAAGCGGCATTTTTATATTGGCCGGGGCTATTTTACAACTGTATAATAGCTGTGGGCTGTTACGCGATCCTGTATCAGTTTTGGAATGTATGCAGGGAAATCGGAAAAGACAATTCTTTTTCCAAAGAAAATGCGGACGCGTTTAAACGGATCAGTATGCTGGCGGTTGTTTTGGCAGGTTTATGGGCGGCGGCGCTGGCGGCGCTGTTTTTGCTGCGGTATGTGCAGCCGGCTATTACATTATTTTTGATTTTTGCCGTTTTTATGAGTTTCATTGTGGCAATTTGCGCGGCGGCATTGTCGCATCTTGTTTTAAAAGCGTACGAACTGAAAAAGGAAAATGAGCTTACGATTTAGCTTGTTGGCATGCCAGGGAGGGAGAAAATGGCGATTATTATCAATATCGATGTTATGCTGGCAAAGCGCAAGATGAGCGTAACGGAACTGGCCGGCAGGGTCGGCATTACCATGGCGAATATCTCGATCCTGAAAAATGGGAAAGCCAGGGCTGTCAAACTCGATACGCTCAACAAAATCTGCCGTGCGCTTGCATGCCAGCCTGGGGATCTGCTGGAATATGTGCCGGATGACCAGGAACCGTTAAAGGAAGGAGATCAGTAAGATGTGGCAGCAGCAAGATTCAGAAGAAAGTTTTAGTGCCTATTTGCAGGATTCCAAAAAACAGGCGGAATTTTTCCGGATCCTGGGTCCGGCCAGTTTATTGTATGCACTTGTTTATACGTTTTGTTTGTTTGAGAATGCAAGCGGAATTACGGTTCCGGTTTTTGCGGCCGCAACGGTGTTTTACGTATCTGCGGTTAGGAAACGTTTAAAAAACGGGCGGACACAGGGCGGTAAATGCTATGTTTTGGGGATGCTTCTGTTAGGCGTTTCCACCTGCATGACGGATCATAAGGGAATCATTGCGGGAAATTATCTTGGATTTTTGGTTCTTTTGCTCCTCTTTTTGATCCAGCAGTATGATAACGATACAGGATGGGGATTTGGAAAACATGTGGCGGAACTTCTGACCGTAATATTTGGAGCTTGCGGCTGTATGCTGACCCCGTTTGTGGACGGGGGCGCATTTTACCGGGAGAAAAAGAAACGGAAGAACCAGACGCTTCGTGCGGTGTTGATAGGGCTTTTGTGCGCGGTGCCGGGATTGCTGGTCCTGGGTGCCTTTCTTATCAGTGCGGACGCGGTTTTTGGAGCGATGGCCGGCAGGGTGTTATCTTTGGTCCGTATGCCGCTCAATGCCATGCGGATGGTATTGCTGCTGCTGTTTGGCTTTTTTTCTTCCTACTGCGGCATGCGGTTTCTTTGCCTGCAAAGGCGGCAGGAAGAGCAGGTACAGCGGGTGAAATTAGAACCGGTGGCCGCCATTACATTTACCGGGCCGATCGCGGCAATGTATGTGGTATTTTGCGGGATCCAGGTTGTTTACCTGTTTGCCGGGCAAAAGCGCCTGCCGGATGGAATTGGCTATGCGCAGTATGCGCGCAGCGGATTTTTCCAATTGCTGTTTGTCTGTATGGTTAATTTTGTCCTTGTTTTATTGCTTCAGTGTTATTTCAAGCGTCACAAAGTGCTGGATGCCCTGCTGCTTTTGCTTTGCGTCTGTACGTTTATTATGACGGCTTCGAGTGCCTACCGGATGTTTTTGTATATCGGGTCCTATCAGCTTACTTTTTTGCGGGTGCTTGTACTGGCGGCGCTTGCGGTACTGGCACTTTTTATGGGAGGGGCTATGGCGTCGGTTTTAAAGCCGCAATTTCCGCTGTTTCGTTACTGCGTGGCAGTGGCGGGTATGGCGTATCTGATCGTTTCATTTTCCCATGCAGACTATTTGATTGCTTCCTATAATTTGTCACACGCAGCGGATTTAGGCCAGGCAGTCGACTGGGCATATCTAAGCAGGCTGTCTATGGATGCCGCCCCGGCTGTATTTTCTTATCAGAAACAGGCTTCCAAAGAGCAGCAGGCGCAGATGCGCCAAAGCGCCCTGCAAGCAAAAAAACGATTGGAGAGCGGATCGGGGGCGCAGGGATATTTGCGTTATGGAGAGCAGATTCCCTATGAAAGTCCTGGAGCATACAGCCCGGGAGAAAATAACGGGACAGGGGAAGAAGCGCCTGTGTATGACAGCTACGAAGCGTTTTATGAAGCACAGTGGTACGGGATGTATGTATATAAGGTCTATGAGGCACAAAAAAATATGAATTTGCGCAATTTTAATTTCTCACGGTATCTGGCGCTGAAAAATCTGGATTGTATTTGAAGCTGCGTCACCATCTGCTTCGTTTCGCATAAAATAATTCAAATGACGTTTCGGAGCATCGATATGCCGGCTTATTGCAGATTTGTAAACGAACCATTACCATATTCCTACCAGGCCATGGAACCTTATATTGACATTCAGACCATGTACCTGCATCACGACAAGCATCTTCAAACCTATATTGACCATTTAAACGCGCTCATTGACCGAAGTCCGGCGCTGCAGTCGGCTGCATTCGGGGAAAAGACAGAATGCGGATTTGCGGCGCTGGTTCAGATTTTGAAAAATCTGGATGTGCTGGCGGATCATATGAAAACGGATGTACGCAATAACGCAGGCGGCGTATTTAACCATTGGTTTTATTTTAACGGGCTAAGCGCCCATCCAAAACAAAAGCCGCAGGGGACGTTAGCGGAAAGCATCCACTGGGTATATGGCAGCTTTGCACAGTTCCAAACAGAGTTTACAAAGAAAGCGCTGGATGTATTTGGTTCCGGCTATGCATGGCTGGTGGCCGATCCGGACAAAAATCTTACTATCATACAGACGGAAAACCAGGATACGCCGATTACGCAAAATCAGGTTCCGGTCCTTTGCATAGATGTGTGGGAGCATGCTTATTACTTAAAGCATTATAACCTGCGCAAGGACTATGTGCCGGACTGGTTTGCCGTGGCGAACTGGGATTGGGCGCAGTGGTGCTATTCGAATCCGGAAATCTTTTTGGGGAACGCGTAGCGGACAGCGTAAAAGGAAAGGGAAAGCAATTAGGGGTTTCCTTTCCTTTTTTATTGAAATTTGTCAAAAAAATAATTTTCAATTGCGCAAATATATGGTAAAGTATACAGGTAAATAGTTTTATCAATACCAATAGATGTATGGACCGAAATCAAACACCGGCATGACAGGCGGTAATAAGGAGGCAGCATGAAAAGTTATGATGTAGTTGCATTAGGAGAATTATTAATTGATTTTACGGAAAATGGTATCAGTTCCCAGGGAAATCCGATTCTTGAGGCAAATCCGGGAGGGGCGCCATGCAATGTTTTGGCCATATTGAATAAACTGGGGAAAAAAACAGCGTTTATCGGAAAAGTAGGAAATGATAATTTTGGAAAAATGCTGGCGAAAGAAGTGGAAAAAAGCGGGACGGATGTAACAAATCTTGTCTTTGACGACCAGGTACGCACGACGCTTGCATTTGTACATACCGAGCCGGACGGGGACCGCGATTTCAGCTTTTACCGCAATCCGGGCGCGGATATGATGCTGAAAAAAGAAGAGGTCATGGAAGAGGTAATAAAAGGCGGCAAAATCTTTCATTTCGGTACCTTATCTTCCACGCATGAACAGGTGCGGGAGGCGACAAGGTTTGCGATTGACACAGCAAAGCGCAGCGGGCTTTTGATTTCATTTGACCCGAATCTGCGGGAGCCTTTGTGGGATTCTTTGGAACATGCCAAAAGGGAGATCGAATACGGCCTGGGCAAATGCGACATTTTAAAGATTTCCGATAACGAAGTAGAATTTTTGACCGGAACTTCGGATTATGCGAAAGGAGCAGCCATACTGCGGGAGCGCTATGACATTCCGCTAATGTTTGTAACGCTGGGAAAGGCTGGCAGCCGGGCGTATTATAAAGACCTGGCTGTGGAAGTCAAGCCGTTTTTGCAGGAACATACGATTGAGACTACAGGCGCGGGAGATACGTTTGGAGGATGCGCGCTGAATTATGTGCTTGAACACGGACTGGAAAATCTGACAGAGGAAAATTTAACGGAGCTGCTTACGTTTGCAAATGCGGGCGCTTCGATTATTACGACAAGAAAAGGTGCGCTAAGGGTGATGCCGTCGAGAGAAGAAATTGAAAATCTGATACGGGAAAGGGCATAATCCAGGGAGCGCGGTAATAAACTGACAGCAGGCCGGATGGCAATGGGGACGGTATGTGCGGGAAAAAACTGGTTTTATTTATAGAAAGGACAGGTGCATGGATGGGAAAAGAACAGTTTAAACAGAGGTTGGAAAGACATCATGATGAGCTGCGCTGGCTCTATATGGAATTATATCAAAATGACGATATGTTCGGTGAATTATGTTCACAGCTTTATGAATATGACAAACAGCGCGGAAAGGATTTAAAACAGCGCGATCTGGCCCGTGAGAAAGAGCCGGACTGGTATAAGAAAAACGATATTCTGGGGATGATGCTCTACATTGATAATTTTGCAGAAAATTTAGAAGGCGTGGAACAAAAATTGGATTATCTGGAACAGTGCCAGGTAAACTATATTCATCTGATGCCGTTTTTGGATACGCCGAAAGGGCGGTCGGACGGCGGCTATGCGGTTGCCGATTTCCACAAGGTACAGCCGCAGCTAGGCACGATGGAAGATTTAAAAAGCCTTACCGGCGCATGCCATAAAAAGGGTATGAATGTGTGCATGGATTTTGTAATGAATCATACGTCGGAAGACCACGAATGGGCGCAGAAAGCAAGGCAGGGGGACGGGGAGTATATGAGCCGTTACTTCTTTTATAAAGATTATTCCATCCCTGCACAGTATGAAAAAACAGTACCGCAGGTATTTCCGACGACGGCGCCGGGCAATTTTACGTGGCTGCCGGATGCCGGGCATTTTGTCATGACGACGTTTTATCCGTACCAGTGGGATTTAAATTATCAAAATCCAAGGGTATTCAATGAAATGGTCTATAACTTCCTGTATCTGGCGAACCAGGGGATTGACGTGATGCGGATTGACGCGGTGCCTTACATATGGAAAGAACTGAATACGCCGTGCAGAAACTTAAAACAGGTCCATACGATCGTGCGCATGATGCGTATGATCTGTGAAATCGTATGCCCGGGCGTTCTTTTGCTTGGGGAAGTGGTCATGGAGCCGGAAAAAGTGGCGCCGTATTTCGGTACGGTGGAAAAACCGGAATGCCATATGCTGTATAACGTGACTACGATGGCGACCACCTGGCACAGCGTGGCAACCAGGGATATCCGGCTGCTGAAGCTGCAGATGGATATCGTAAACAGGCTTCCGAAAGAATATGTATTTTTAAATTATCTGCGCTGCCATGACGATATTGGCTGGGGACTGGATTATGTCTGGCTGATGCAGTATGGAATCGGAGAGGTCAGCCACAAAAAATATCTGAACGATTTTCTGACCGGGCAGTATACGGATTCGTTTGCAAGAGGCGAACTTTACAATTCAGATCCAACATCCGGGGATGCAAGGCTGTGCGGTACGACGGCTTCCCTTTGCGGAATTGAAAAAGCGGCCTTTGAAAGAAATGACGCCGCGCTGGCACAGGCAGTCAAACTGGATCTGATGCTCCATGCTTATATGCTGACGCAGTCCGGGATTCCGATGATCTACAGCGGGGATGAAATCGGCCAGGAAAATGACTATACCTACCATAAAGATCCGGATCGCTGCGCGGACTCCAGATATCTGCACCGCGGCAGGTTCCGCTGGGATCTGGCGGAAAAACGCATGGAAAAAGGAAGCGTGCAGGAGCGGCTGTTTAACGGCATTGCAAACTTGGAAAGGATCAGGAAAACAACGGCAGTATTTAATACGGACGCGGATGTCTGGACGATTGAGACCGGGGATAACTCCGTGCTCGGGATTATTCGTGCCAATGCCAGTCAGAAGCTGGTAGCGCTGTTTAATTTCAGTGAATATGATAAATACGTGCATCTGGAAGAAAATGAGGAATCGTATACAGACCTGATTACCGGAACGGCTGTACAGGGAAAGGATATTCAGATTCCGGCATACGGGGCGTTCTGGCTGTACCGCTAGAAGATCCAGCCGTAGAAAAGGGTTCTGTCCCGCCGGTTCCGGCGCGCAGGACCCTTTTTAACATTTGTACTTGATGAATCCGGACGATACCGGAATGGAGGAAAAATGTAATGTCAGTAGAAAAGGTAAAATCATTTTTTCAGCAATATAACATGGCGGACAGAATCCTGGAATTTGACGAATCGAGCGCAACGGTAGATCTTGCCGCGGCGGCCCTTCATTGTGAACCGGCAAGGATTGCCAAAACACTTTCTTTTGACGCGGCCGGGGAGACGGTGCTGGTGGTCACAGCCGGTGATGCTAAAATTGACAATCCGAAATATAAAAAGCAGTTTGGCACCAAGGCAAAGATGCTTGCGCCTAAAGAGGTTGAGACGCGGATTGGGCATGCCGTGGGCGGCGTATGCCCGTTTGCGGTAAATGATGGCGTAAAAGTGTACTTGGATGTGTCCCTCAAGCGCTTTTCGCAGGTATTTCCGGCCTGCGGAAGCTCAAACAGCGCCATTGCGCTCTCGGTGCGGGAGTTGGAAACATATTCCGGGTATGAAAAGTGGGTGGATGTTTGTAAGGGGCTGTAGTTCCTTTCGCTGCGCTTGCCCGCTTCCGGGTGCATTTTTTCGATACTGCAAAAACAATCCATCAGCTCCTGCGTCAGTCATTTAAACACCGTTTTACCGCTGCGCTGACTGTGTCCGCAAGCCGCGGGTCGAATGCTTCCGGCATAATACATTCTTCGCATAACCGCTCGTCCGGCACTAGGGCGGCGATCGCTTCTGCAGCCGCCAGTTTCATTTCGTCGGTAATCTGTCCGGCCCGGCTTTCTAACACACCTTTAAATATACCCGGAAATGCCGCGACATTGTTGACCTGGTTTGGAAAATCGCTGCGTCCGGTGCCGACGATCCGCACGCCCGCAGCCTTGGCTTCGGTTGGCATAATTTCAGGAACCGGATTGGCCATTGCAAATAAAATAGCGTCCTCGTTCATTGACGCGGCCATGTCCGGGGTTACCAGGTTCGGCGCGGAAACCCCGACAAAAATATCCGCGCCTTTTATGGCATCTTTCAAGGTTCCGGTTTGGTGTGCAAGGTTTGTTACGTTTGCCATTTCTTTCTGCATCCAGTTTAAATCCGGATAATCCGGCCCGATGATTCCATAGCGGTCGCAGATTGTAATCTGTGTAAAACCATAACGCAGCAGCAGTTTGGTAATTGCGATCCCGGCGGAACCGGCGCCGTTGACCACGACACGGCAGGCTTCTTTTTTCTTTCCGGTGATTTTCAGGCTGTTGATAATCCCGGCAAGTACAACGATGGCCGTTCCATGCTGGTCGTCATGAAACACAGGGATATCCAGCATATTTTTTAACCGCTCTTCGATTTCAAAGCAGCGCGGGGCGCTGATATCTTCCAGGTTGATCCCGCCGAAACCAGGCGCGATATTTTTCACGGTCTGTATAATTTCTTCCGTATCTTGTGTATCCAGGCAGAGCGGGACGGCGTTTATTCCGGCAAATTCTTTGAACAGGACGCATTTGCCTTCCATAACGGGCATCGCGGCATACGGGCCGATCCCGCCAAGCCCAAGTACGGCGCTTCCATCAGATACGACGGCGACGGTATTCGCTTTCATAGTATAGGTATAGGCGAGGGACGGATCTTTGGCGATCAGCCGGCATGGTTCCGCTACGCCAGGCGTGTAGGCGATCGCCAGGTCTTCGCGTGTTTTGACCGGGGATTTGGCGATGGTTTCCAGCTTTCCGTTCCATTTTTTGTGCATAAAAAGCGATTGTTCTTTGTTGTCCATAATTAGTACTTCCTCTTCTAACGATATTTTCATCTGTTTACAGGTTTTCCTGCGTTGCCCCTATCATATCATTTTTTTTTTAAGAAATCAATCGTAACAGTTCAGGTGTTGCGTTTTGGCTGCGGGGACGCCGGATGAGGGACGCAGGCCTGGCTTGCGGCTCCGGCTCCAGAATGGTAAGAATCCCTAAGTATTCTGCATTTACGTGACGACCTGCCCCGGTCGCGGCGCCTAATTCGCCCTGGCTAACGCCAATGGCTAAAGTCGCCGCTTGGCTTCGCCCCTTGGGTATCCAGGCAGAATACTAAGGGCTTCTAACCATTCTTCCAACGTCGCCGCAAACCAGACCTGCGTCCCTCATCCGGCTGGTTTTCTCTAGTTCTGCGTATCACACACTCATACACTACATAGAAATGTGAAACAGCAGATGGACGGCTGATAAAATTTCACGAATCCGTTTTATGTATTACGATTACGTATAAGATACCAGTTGTAAAGCATGCAAAGATTAGCTGGGA
>CAJUIH010000112.1 GCA_910586045.1 uncultured Eubacterium sp. | reverse complement strand
TGGAAAATTAAAAAAGTAACGACGACAGACAAAAAAATTGCCATGGTATACAGCAAAACAGCCAGCTATGTACTGTTAAAAGGAAAAGCAGAGGGACGCGCAACGGTACGCGTAAATGTCACCACATCCAAACGCAAGAAAAACAATAAGAAAACACTGCGCTGCCGGGTCAACGTCGTTGCCGCGCCGGGCACATCCGAAGATCCGACCAAGCCCGTTACACCGCCAGCGATCACTACAAAAGCAACCGTCGGTACACAGGCGGAATTAGACAGCGCGCTGGCAAACAAAAACCTGACCAAAATCACGGTAAGCACAACCGCGGCGGACAAATTCACCATCCCGTCCGGCAGCTATCAAACCGTCGACCTAACAGTAAACGCCCCAAATGCCGATATCGAAAACCGGGGCCAATTTAAGTCCATTACCATCCAAGCGATCAAAGAAAACACCTGGTGGGAATATGTGACAGGCAACCGTCTGCATATGCGGGCAAAGAAAGGGCGCATCGTACTGGAAGCAGGCTCCAGCCTCGCCAACGTCACACTCCAAGAAGCCAGCGCAGACGTCACGATGGAATTAAAAGGCAACGCCACAATCGGAAACATCAGCATTACCACTAAAATGAACCTGACCCTTACCGGCAGCTCAACCGCAGCCGCGTCTATTCCGGTATCTATCGAAAACGGCGCCAAAGACGCAACGATTACAACAAGCATAAAGCTGGCTGTCTCAACTGCCGTACAGGCTGCCCTGACATTCTTAGCAGGCGCGGAAGACAGCACGGTAAGCATCACGCAGACACAGACGACCGTAACGGTCAACAACCAGACCAAAAAAACCGTCCCGGTTATGCGCCCGAACGGTACCTCGCAAAACATAGCCGCAGGCAGCAACGCCCCGGTATACAGCGGAAACACCCAGTCGTCCGGCACAAATAGCAACATCGGCGGTTCGACCGGCAATACTTCGCGCGTAAGCAGCGTCACGGTATCCCCGTCAGGACTGACATTAACAGCGAAAGGAAAGCCATACCAGTTCGAAGCGATCATTACACCGTCCAGCGCAGCCAATGAAAAGGTAACCTGGAAAAGCCGCGGAGACGCTGTTACAGTAAACGAAACCGGCCTGGTAACACCAGTCGCGGAAGGCACCGCAAGAATCCTTGCAACGGCAGACGGCGTCACCGGATGGGTAGACGTAACGGTAACCGCCGCTTCTGAACCGGAAAAGCCAGGTACGACGCCGGACGACCCAGGCACAACGCCGGATGATCCAGGCACGACGGATGAAAAGAAAGATATCGCAAAGGCCACAGTAACCATGGCAGGCCAGACCTATACTTATAACGGCAAAGACCAAGAGCCTGCATTTACAGTAGAACTGGACGGCGTAGAGCTTGTAAAGGGTACGGATTATACGGTTAAGCTTCCGGAAGATATCAAAAACGCCGGAGAAAAATCCTTTACGATTGAAAGCGCAGGGGATTATGCCGGAAGCAGTATAGCGGAGAGTTATACCTATACGATTGAAAAAGCAGATATCTCGAGTGCCAACGTAAACTGGCCGGAAGGAACTACCATCGGTTATACTGCTTACAAAACAGTAGCAGAATTTGAAAATCTTTCGGTAACGTTTGTCAAGGTTCCGGCAAATAGCTAGGCCTGGAGATTCATGCAAATGCACCTTTAACAGGTATGCGTTTCGGCAAAACATTAACAGACGGTAAATTAACCGAAACAGACGTAATTGAAGCGCCTGCAATGCAGATTGGGAACATGCCTTATATGAACAGAACACATTTGTATTATGGGTAAAAGCAGACGAAATTGCGAAAGCTACTGCCGAAAATCCATTTGTCCGGTATATCCAGGCCGGCGATGCGGATCCTGTTAAAATGACATTTACATTCACCGATACGGATACGGAAGACCTCAAGATCCGTGTATTGGACATTGTAGAAATGGGGCATAATGTAAATTCGTCCGGAAACTCAACTATGGAACAGACAGAAAAAAATCAAAAAGCAGTTACCCCAATCGGAAAGCTGTCATCAGCTACAGCAGACGGCAAAGAAACCTATACATTAACTGGAAATGTATCATCCGGCATGGAATCCTTTGAGTCCGCTGTCCAAAGTCAAGGCAGCGGCAAATGGGTCGGCCTGCTGATCGCAGCTAAAGTACCAACGGATCAAAAATTGTGCTGGAAAGGAACAGACGGACAATATACAGAACAAAAAATTGAAAGTTATGATCAGTGGGAGAAAGATCTAAATAACAGCAGTGCTGACGGCGAACAATACCTTGTTTTATGGGTAAAGGCTAATCAAATGTCATCATCTGAAAATACGAAAAAAGAATGCGGTATTAAAATCGGTTCTCAGGCGGATTCGGCTACGGAAACTTTATTCGACATCGTTTTCCAAGATAGCGGATCCACAAACTAAAGGTCAGTCTGCCTTACTTTCACCACTCAGACAAACCACATACTCCCTGGAAAATGCTTTCGAGCGCTTTCCAGGGAGTGTTTCCATTAAAAAACCTTTTCTGCCAAACTATATCGGCTTTCGTACCCCGGTACGTCTCCGATTTTCGCATGGCACTCTCAAATATTTCTCCTCAGTAAATTATCAAAGTTATTTTCCTACCATTCCTTACACATGCAAAAGCCTCCCCAGCAACTGCTCCCTGTTGTTAATAAACATCTCCATCACCCGATAGCTTTCCGTCTCCTCATACGCGCACACCTGTACGTTCCCATCGTCAAACGACAAAATTTCAGCACCCGGAAGCCCCAGCAAAATCGGGGAATGCGTCACAATGAAAAACTGCGCACCCTGTTTTGCGCATTCAAAAATTTCCAGCAGCAGCGTAAGCTGTCTCTGCGGCGACAACGCGGCCTCCGGCTCATCCAGAAAATACAGCCCATCCGGACGAAGCTGCTTCTGCGCGATCGCAAGGAAACTCTCTCCATGCGATTTTTCATGAAGCCGTTCCGACGGATGCCAGGGATCCGCATATTCTTCCTCTTTCGTAGCCACATTGTAAAAACTCTCCGCCCGCAAAAAATATCCCCATCCCGGCCTGCGGAAGCTTTTGGAAATACGCAGCGCCCCGCACAACTGCGAATGCGAATCATACGTAGAAAAGTTGTAATTTTTCGTCCCGCCCTCCGGATTAAATCCCGACGCAATCGCGGCCGCTTCCAGCATAGTGGATTTTCCGCTTCCGTTTTCCCCTACAAAAAAAGTAACCGGTTTGGTAAAGGCCAGCGTATGCAGCCCCCGGATTGCTTCAATGTCACGCAGATAACTGTCCCGGTCGATCTTTTCCCAGTCAATCGTGATACTTTGAATAAATTGGTCATTCACAAGCTTTTATCCCACCTTTCTAATCAGGCATTTTCCGCTTTCTCCCGGATACATAGCATCCTGCGATAAAGTATAACAGAAAACGCGCCCTATTGCTTTGCAGAGTTTAAAATTTTTCGAAAAACCTTAGGAACTGTATATAAATAACCTATGATATTTGCGCCGGATTTTTCTTCGAGAGTGCCATGCAAAAATCAGGCGCATAGCGGGCTATGTAACTGATTTTTGCATGGTGCTGTCGGAGAAAAAGACAAGCAAAGATCATAGGTTATTTACATACAGTTCCTTAGAACTTCCTGCTTTTCTTCTACATGCAGAAAGAAGAGAACAATAGAAAAGCGAATCATATTAGACACATTTTGAAGAAAAATCTTTGCGGGAGAAGAAAACGTTATAAAGACTTGGCAAGAACAGCCGGATGGAGAAAAGTTCCCCTTCTGGTATGACTTTGAAGAAAAGCTGGAAGTTCTTAGTTTTCTGCTGTACACCCTGGATTTTCAGGCACAGATACCCGAAAAAGGAAGCTGTCACGCCGGAACAGCAGCTTCCGGTCCGTTAGGTACCACAAATGATAGGGCTCAAAACTTAGAACTACTTGCTTTTCTTCAGCGGAATACCAGAAAGGAAACGTTTTCTCCATCCGGCGTCCGGTCTTTCTATCGTTTTAGACCTTACAGAGCCCGGATACTAACGGGGCGAGAAATAAAACTTTATTTTTTCCGAACAACCGTTGTAACTTTCCGTTTTCCTACTTTTGCTTTGACCTTAAATTGTTTCGAATAGCCGTCATAAAGATAAACCCTGGCATAGACCATCGCAGTCCCTTTCTTTTTTGGCGTGATCTTGCCATTTTTATTAACGACAGCAACCCGTTTCTTATTGCTTGCAAACACAATTTTTTGGATGTCGCTTCTTGCCAGGCCTTCCGGATATGTAAATTTGATCTGGGAAGTCAAGCCTTTACTAAAGGTTTGGCGGGTCAGCCTGATCGTTGTATTTTCGAGCAGTTCATGCAGATCCTTTTCTTTGCCGACCTGGGTTACACGAATTTCGTACCGACTCATTCCCGGTGCGCTGACCGTTACCCTGCCTACCCGTTCGTCCAAGCTGTTATTTGCATCTACGTAAATATAAAATGTACCAGACCCGCTTTTGTCCAACGAAGAATTTTTCGACGAACTATAAGAATATTCTGAAATATGGATCCATTTATTTGACGTTTCCGCAACCCAATGCGTATCATCATCCGCGCCTACCGAAATTGCGCCGCTCTTTCCGGAAGTCGGCTCATAAAAATCCGCCCGATCTGTGTACATGGTTAAATAATGTTCCCCGTCTCCGACCTGCTTTACAATAATCGTCTCTGTCAAGCTTCCATTTTCATGGGTGACTGTAATCTCAGCCGTACGCTCTTCACTTGTATTTTCCGAAGCAATTAAGTAAAACTTTGCATCCTCTTCAAAAGACAATTCAGAATAGCCAGCGTCAAAACTTGTATTCCGGTCTTGGGATATTTTCAGCCATCTGCTGTCCGCCACTTTTACGCGAAACCCTCCGGTACTGCCTGTCGATACCGAAACCGTCTTGTTATAAAAACTGCCATCCTTATTTGCGGTTATATTTTTGTTGTCTACCGTTAATTTGGCGGATACCCCATCCTGCTTCACCGTTACTTCCGCTTTTGCAACTCCGTTTTGGTGCGTAACCGTGATTGTGCCAGTCCGGTCATCCCCTACATTTTTTTCTGCCGCAACATAAAATGTATCTCCATCCGATAAAGTAATGGAATCATTGGAAGATGGGTTTCTGCTTTTCCCGATCTTGATCCAGGATGCTTCCGTAGATACTTCGCACCCGCCTGTTTTTTTTGTCGATACCTTTACGGAACCTGACACGATCTTTCCTGCCGCATTTGCGACTAGCTCCGAACGGCTTACCGTAATCTCTTCCTTTGCCGGATCCTGCTTTACCTCTATTGTTTTCTCCGCGTTTCCATTTTCATGGGTAATCGTGATAGTCGCCGTACGGGTACTTGTAGTCTCATTTTTGGCTGCCGCTATATAGAGCTTTCCGCTTGCGGTATAGGATACGCTTCTGGAACTGTCTCCAAGGTTTTTCCCGATCTTCAGCCAACTGGCAGAATCGGATACTTTCGCCTCGAATCCGCCCGTCCCGTTCGTATCTACATTTACGACAGATATCGGCATTTTCCCGCCTGCTTCTGCTGTCAGCGATGTCTCACTGACATGCAGTTCCGTCTGCAATGCTTTTTGTACGATTTCAACCGTTTTTTCCGGTGTTCCGTTTTCATGGGTAATCGTGATGGTTCCCGTACGGTCGCTGCTTTCGGTATTCTTGCTTACCGATACATAGATCCTGCCGCTTTCATCATAAGAAACATATGTGGAACTGCCGCTGCGTTTTCCGATTTTCAGCCAGTCGTCGGAACTGGATGCCTGGGCCTTGAATCCGCCCGTCCCGTCTGTATTTACCTCAATATAGGAATCATCCAACGTCCCGTCTGCCTGCGCGGTTAACCGGTCCGTATTCAGCGTCAGATTCGATACCGCCGCTTTCTGCGTAACGGTAACCTTTTTTTCCGTAGACCCGTCAGAATGCGTAATGGTGATCGTTCCGGTACGGTCGTTACTCTCTCTATTCCTGGAAGCCGCCACATAGATCCTGCCGCTTTCCCTCAGGGATGTACTCGTATCCACCGCACTGCCGCGTCCGATCTTGAGCCAGTTGCCCGTGCTGGAAGCTTGCGCTGATACACCACCCGTGCCCTTAGTATCCACCTCGATATAATTTGTGGAGAAATTACCGTCCGCATCCGCGGTCAGTTCCGTCACATGCACGGACAACTCTGTCTGTACTGCTTTTTGTACCACCGTGACTGTCTTGCTTATGCCGCTTTCTGCATGCGTAATCGTAATCGTCCCCTGCCGGTCAGACGTTTCTTTATTCTCCGATGCGCTGATATAGATCCTGCCGCTTCCTTTCAGGGATGTGCCAGTATATACCGCACTGCTCCGCCCGACTCTGAGCCAGCTGCCCGTACTGGAAGCTTCGACTGATACACCGCCCGTATCCTTTGTATCGATATCGATATAGCTGGTATTTAACGTACCGTCTGCGTCCGCAGCCAGCTCGTCCGCACTCACTTGCAGTTGCGCCTGCAGCCCTTTCTGTGTCACCTGTATGGTCTTTACATAATTGTCAGACGCAGTGACCTTAATGGTTCCTTTCCTTTCGCTGCCGCCAGTATTTTTGCTGGCGGCTACATAGAACCTCCCAGAACTGCCATAAAAAGTAAGGCTGCCCAAAACTGCGCTGGATCTTCCAATCCGGATCCAGTCAGCGCCCTCGTCAACCTCTACACGGAACCCGCTCCCGTTTCTTGTATATGATACATCCACAAAAGCGTTTTCCATGGTGCCATCCGCTTCTGCTGTCAACGCGTTTTTACTTACCGTAAAATAATTAGACGTAATGGTATTCGGGTATGTAATAATACCAATGTCCTTGTTCGGCCTTACTTCAAATGCGGCCGCGCTTACCGGCTGTGCAGCGCTCAATGTGACTGCAAGTATACATGCTGTAATATTCGATAGTTTCTTTTTCATATAAAATCTCCTTATAAAATAACTCTTTCACATGATTTTATGCAGTCCCGCACCCATAGACCAGTAGAAATATGTTTTCCGCGGCCTGCGTTTTCCACAGAAAACATGTTTCATACACGCTCCAAGGAACTGTCCGTAAACCCATTCGGGATAAAACCACAGAAAGAGCTATTGTATTCCGTTGCGGTCACGCAGCGGAAGTAAGGAACTGTATGTAAATAGCCTGTGATCTTTGCTTGTCTTTTTCTCCGATAGCACCATGCAAAAATCTGTTACATAGCCCGCTATGCGCCTGATTTTTGCATGGCACTCTTGAAGAAAAATCCGGCGCAAATATCACAGGTTATTTACATACGGTTCCTAAGAATGAAAATGGTTACAGTTGAACCAGTGGCAAAACTGTAATGTATGAATACTAATTTTTTACATATACCTTTGTTTTGTATGTCCTTGATTTTCCATCTGCTGTATAGACCGTTGTTCTAATCTCCGCAGTCCCTTTCTTTTTGCCGGTAACAACCCCGGTTTTCTTATTTACACTGGCTACACTGCTCTTTGTAGAACGATAAGTAATGGAGTCCACACTCTCTTCCACCATCTCGTCAAATTCTTCCTGGGATATATCGCTGTCTGCATCTGCGGTCAGCTTGATCTGGAATTTACTTCCTTTGCTGATTGTTTTTTTAGCCGGGTAAACGGCAATATCATCCACGCTGATCACAACGGAGCTGCTTTCTCCGCCGTTTCCGCCGTTTTGATCGCCGCGATTGATCGTTACACCGCCGCTGTTCGTATTACCGTTGTTGCTGTTATTATTGCTGCCGCCGCTGGTTTTCCCATCGATCACTTTTACCTTGTAATTGCCGGTAAAACCGCCGTCGTCTGTTACTGCCGTAATATTTACAGACCCCTTTTTCTTGCCTGTCACCTTACAGCTCCTTGTATCGCCTGATATCGTGAGTTCTACGATGCTGTCGTCGTCCACAACCCAGCTTACTTTCTTTTCCGTTGCATTTTCCGGCATAACCCTTGCGGTCAATGTCACGGAATTTCCGATTTTAATCGCGCTGTCCCCTTTGCTGGTTACGGTAACGCTCTCTACCGGTTTTACATTTTTATTTACGACCTCTTCGGTGATCGTTTTAAAAATGACGTCTGCCAGCTTTTCCAGTTCCCCATAAAAATCCGAAGACTGGATATCCGCGATAATACCTGTGCTGCCGATCATTTTTTCAAAAAAGCTTTGTAGTCCGTTTTCTGTAATAACGGAAGTATTGATATTGTTCGACTGTAAAGCCTGAATCAGCGTATCCGTTGTATAACCATGCCGGTTGTCTTCCTTAAACCCTTCGTCCGTTAATACGATTGCAAACTTATGCGCATCCTCACGGAATTTCAGATCGCCGTTTGCGACAAACCCCAGCGCATCCACAAGCGACTCCTCATTCACGCCAATCCCGCCGCCGATCCCGGACTTTATAATATCCAGCGTCTTTTTCAGTTCGCTTGTCGTCTTATGCCACGGGGAACCGTCTACCGTATGGATTTTTGTACTATCCTTACCGTCGGAAATAATATATTTATATTCCACAACAGCCATACGCGCGCCTACCCCTTTACTCTCCAAATATTCGGAAAACTTCTCCACATTTGTCTTCACATTCTGGATATGCGGACCCATAGAGCCAGTAGAATCGACTACAAATACAATATCCGCAGGTTCTATGATATCTTTTGTCGTCGTAGATGTAGTTGTATCGGTTATTTCATCCTCGACTTTGACAATCGTTGTCTCTGTCCGGGTGTATTCCTTTTCCTCCGCATCCGAGTAATTCCCCGTCCTGTTTTCATACTGTACCTTGCCCCTGCTTGGGGTAACTGCCGCCATGCTGGTACTCGGCGCCACAAGCGCCATACTAAGTACCGCTGCGCCTATTTTCATCCATTTACCCATGATGTTGTCTCCTTTCAAAATAAGGATAGAATATATTCCCATATATCCTATCCTCTTTTATTCCAGCCGGGCAAATACCCGGGGTTCATTTTTCTTAGGGACTGTATGTAAATAACCTGTGATATTTGCGCCGGATTTACATCAGCCCCAAAACACCATTCTGCTTATCTTTTCACGTAAATTTTGGATTTCAGCGTCACGCTTTCACCGTTTGCAAGGTGAATCGTAGTCTTAATGACCGCATTTCCCTTTTTCTTTCCTTTGACTCTCCCAGTCGTCTTATTTACAGAAGCAATGCTGGTCTTTGTAGAACGGAATGAAATGCTGTCTATGTTATTTTCGCAAAGCTCGTCCCATTCCTCATCATCCAGATCCGCAAACTCGCTTTCATCGGTAGCTGTGATGTCAATCGTAAATGACTGGCCAATCCGGATTGTTTTCTTAGCCGGGTATACAGAAAGGTCATATTTTGTTAATTCCATGCCTGGCACATCATCATCATCGTCGTCCGTAGACGCTGCAGCATCATCGTCATCGATGTCATCATCGCCCTTTTCCTCGTTGTCGATAATCGTTGTGGTCGTTGTTTTCGCAGCATTTGCAACAGATCCCGGAATCGCTGAAACACAAACCGCTGCCGACAGCAGTAACGTCAATAACTTCTTTTTCATACTTATCTCCTTCCTTAAAAATAACGTGATTAGAAACCAACTAAATTTATTTTAAAAACATGATACATCCATTCGCACCCATTGTCAAGCAACTATTTATGTATTTTATCCTCCATTCTGTTTTTAGTAACCGTTCAGATCGGGCGTTACATTTTGGCTGGCCGGACGCTGGGAGAGACGGTTTGCCCGGCAAACCGTCTCTCCCAGCTAATCTTCGCATGCTTTACAACTGGCATCTTATACGTAATCGTAAGATCCAGAACCGGTCGGTGAAATACTGTCAGCCATCTGCTGTTTCGTTATCCTATATACGGTATGTTACGTAGATCCAGAAAAAACCAGCCGGATGAAGGACGCAGGTCTGGCTTACGGCGACGTTGGAAGAATGGTTAGAAGCCCTTAGTATTCTGCCTGATACCCTAAGG
>CAJUIH010000111.1 GCA_910586045.1 uncultured Eubacterium sp. | reverse complement strand
ATCACACTATAAAAAACGATCAGTGAAATCCCATCTTCTCTCTTTCTTCTCTCTTATTTTCTATTTTGCCATTCCATGCGCCATATGTATAGGCAGAGCCAGAGAGAACCAGCCGGATGAGGGACAGGGGCCTGGCTTGCGGCGACGTTGGAAGAATGTTTAGAAACCCTTAGTATTCTGCAAAGTTACCTAAGGGGCGAAGCCAAGCGGCGCCTTTAGCTGCTGGCGTCAGCCAGGGCGAATTAGGCGCCGCGTCCGGGCAGGCCGCAACGTAAATGCAGAATACTTAGGGATTTCTTAACATTCTGGAGCCGGAGCCGCAAGCCAGGCCCCTGCCCCTCATCCGGCGTCCGCGCAGCCAAAACATATCCCCCCTCGAACTGACCCGTTACGCTTATGGAATTGCCCGTTGCTATTTGATCAGGGAATTGTTATAATAGCTTCAATGTTTTACCACAAACTAAGAAAACGAGGTGCGAGTCATGAAACAAACGTTCAAAAAACGATACGCATTCCTGCTGTTGGTATGTATGCTCACCGTTTCGGCAGGCGGCATCTTTCCTGTCAACGCGGCGGCAAAAACAGATAAAACCGTGTATACCGCGTTTGGCGACAGTATTGCGGCCGGATATGGCCTGGACGGATACTCTGCCGGCCAAACTACCGGCCCTGCAGACAGCTACCAGGCGCTTGTGGCGGATTTTCTGCATACAAATTCCCGCAATTTTGCAGTAACCGGCGACGACAGCGACGCTTGTATCCGGCTTCTGCGTTCGGGTACCGCCGACGGCGATTTAAAAAACACTGATGTGGTCACGCTTTCCATCGGTTCCAACGACCTTTTGCTGCCGTTCATCCAAATTGTTATGGATTATTTTGACATAGATCCCCAGTCCATTGACAAATCGATGTTTGATAACGGTTTCCAAATGCCGCAGGTAGATCCATCCAAAATCAAAGAATATTACAAACAGTCGGAAAAACTGCTTGCGCAGCTAAGAGACGACGAAACGCTTCACGCGCGGGCAGCCGCGTTTCCAGAACAGCTTCAAACCATACTTTCCCTGCTGCGCCAAAAAGCTCCCGCGGCGGAGATTTATGTCACGAATATTTATAACCCGTTTACTTCGGTTCCGCTGATCGGAACGATGGCCGAAAGTTATATCCAGGAAATCAATCAGGCATTTTCTACAGACAATCCGCTCTATACGCTCGTAGACGTGTACACACTATTTCGCAAGGAAGCGCTGACCAATGTAAGGTTTGACCTGGAAAATCTGGCAGATATCAACCCGGATCCGCACCCTTCCGTGCAGGGGCACAAGGTTATTGCGCAGCAGATTACCGCGGCTTTGAAAAAAAATCACATGCCAAAGCAAGCCGCGATCCAGTCGCTGACATCTGCTAAAAATGCCAAACTGAGCGCAAAACTGAAGTTTTCGGCAGATGCGGACGGTTGTCAGATCCGCTACGCCGCTTCTAAAAACGGGACTTATTATACGCTTGGGTCTACTTTCCAAAAAACTTATCGGACAAATACCGCGAAGCTGAAAAAAGGGAAAACGTATTATGTGAAAGTCCGAAGCTTTCGAACGATAAAAGGGGTTACGTATTACGGGAAATATAGCAGCGCGAAAGCTGTGAAAATTCGAAATTAACGCTTCCCTAGCGTGCATGGCAAAAATCCGAAAGTGTACCGGGGATCACCTCTTTTGCCATGTACGGTCGGGAAAATAGACAAGTGAAACTATGCGATATTTTATGAACGATGTATGAGGGGGGGCCGAAGAAATTGCGAAATAGTTTCAGGGCGAACGCAAATCCAGCGCCGGACACACGCCATACCGTGCCTGATCCGGTGTGTGATCCGCAATATTACAAACAATATTATGACGAATGCAAAAAAGAATACGACCAAATCGCTTCTATTTGCAGCAGGATGACGCTCTGGCGTACTTTGTCCTTTCTGATCGGCATCCTTTTGCTTTATAACGGATATGCGCACGGCAGCTCTGCCCTTTGTGCATGCGGCGCCGCTTTAATTATCGTTTTCCTGCTGCTGGTTTGCCGCTGCCATGCGCTGTGTGCCAGACAGCGGTTTTTGGCGGACTGCCAGTCGGTTGCACAAGATTATCTGGCGCGCTTTGACGACGGATGGAAGCAGTTTCCTGTCCATGGAACCCGGTATCTGCATGAAGAACGAAAGGAATCGGCCGATTTGGATTTGTTCGGCAGACATTCCCTGTATCAGTATATTTGTACCGCCAGTACGATTTGGGGGCAGGACAGGCTTGCACATTGGCTGAACCACCCCACAAAGCAGGCCAAAGAGATCCTAAGCCGCCAGCAGTCTGTAAAGGAACTGGCCGAAAAACCGGCTTTTACAATGCGTTTTGAAGCGCTTGCGCGTATTTTGCGGGATCTGCCCTATGAAGAAGCCAGACGAGCGGCGGACTGTTTTTTTGAAGCACACGGCAATGCTTACAGACCGCACATAGGAAGCAGGGTTGTTCTGCGGCTTTTTCCCGCGGCAACGCTGTTCTTATTATTTGCCTCTTTATTGGAAACGTACCGGCAATATACACTGCCCGTGTTCTTTTTATTCGCCTGTTTCCAGCTTTTTTTTGCCCTGTTGTGCTATTCCCGCAACAATCGGGTGCTGTCCCCTGTTTATTCTGCAAACCGTACCGCCGCGCCCTACCGCAGACTGTTGGAAAGCCTGGAACAGGAATCTTTTGACAGTCCGTATCTGTGCGGCCTGCAAAAAGAACTATGCCGTAAAAATTCCGCGTCCGCAGCACTAAAAGAACTGGAATCCATTACACAAGCCGTCGTCATTCGGCATAATATTTATGCTTTCTTGTTGTATAACTGCCTGTTTCTGTATGATTTTCGCTGCGTGATACGGTACCGCTGCTGGCAGAAAAACTATGCGCAGGAATTTCGCGCATGGATGGAAATAATCGGAAAAATAGAAGCCCTCATTAGCCTGGGGGTTCTATCGCACACCAGGCGGACCCACACACTGCCCGAACTATCAGAACCGCCATGCCCGCAGCAGACACAAGCGTCCGGCACTGCCGCGCCGATGCTGCAGGCAGAAGATCTCAAACACCCGCTGATTGGCGAACCGCGTGCCGTCGGCAACGATATAGACCTTAGAAACGGCACCTGTCTGATTACCGGATCCAATATGTCCGGAAAAACCACATTTATGCGCAGTATCGGCGTTAACCTGGTTTTGGCCTATGCCGGGGGCTACTGTACGGCCCGCAGGCTGTGCGTGTCTATCATGGAAGTGTGTACTTCCATGCGCGCAGAAGACAATGTCAACGAAGGCATTTCCACTTTTTACGCGGAACTGCTGCGCATCAAACATATCATCGGGGTCAGTCAAAAACAGCAGCCTATGATCGCTCTGATTGATGAAATCTATACGGGAACCAATTCCAAAGACCGGATCTTCGCCGCAAAAGAAACTGTTCGAAACCTTTCCCGGCCCTATGCGATCATTCTGCTTTCAACCCATGATTTTGAACTGTGCGACCTGGAGTCTGATAATTTGGTGCATGCCAAAAATTATTATTTTACGGAGCATTATGATCAAAATCAGATCTTATTTGACTATAAAATACGAAAAGGGCGGTGCCAGACGACAAATGCGCTGCATCTGCTGCGTATGGCGGGGATACTTGGGGATTGACTCCCTCAAAAAATGATATACTGTAAGGAAATGCACAGTGCAAAGAACACAAATGAAAGTAAAGACCTTATATAAAAATTTTTCAATATGAAAACAAAGATGATGTTTTCCAAGTTGTTATTCCTCTAGAAAAAAACTGCATGATTATAAAGAAGCAATGTACCAAGCGGTTGTGACAGTTGCCGAAGCAGAGCATAAATCTGTTGAGCAGGTTATGCTGTATCTTTTGAATCCTAATACAGATATTTTAAAAGTACGTTTAGAAAAAAAGACATTGAAATGGGAAATATATTGTTTGATGATGCGATCCGTATCTATGAAAACGCAAAAAAATTATTAGCGGCAACAGCACTCGATATTCTACATCCTAGAAAATATCACCAGGGTAGAATGGATGATCGTGTTTTTAAATTTTTATCGAACTGCAGGTTTGGGCAGACAGAAATAGGCAGTTATGTCGTACCGGTAGTATGCCCGTTTGCGGAACTTGATAAAAATGAAGATTTCAAACAATTGAGCATTTTTTCCGATGAGGAACAGTGTGCAAATTCTCTAACCCGACAAGTAACAAACCGCGTTATGAGAAATATCTCTTTTATTAAAAGTAAAATTGATAATGGCGAAATAGATCAACTAATCTCGCAGGACAAAGGCCAGACGATTAGTGCAAACTTTTATGAGGCATTAGGCGGCCTTACCCTGGATTCAACCGATACAGATATGGAGTTTATCGCTGAGCGGTCTCCGGTCGTGAAAAACACGAACAGGATTCAAAACAGGATATTACTTACACATGATTATTACCAGCCAATTGAAACAACTCATTGCAAAACTCAAAGACGAGGCAAATCAAGGCAGCAAGAATTATCGGCAGGATTAAGAAATTAGAATCCTCTCCAGATGTTTCGAAACGGGAAATCGGAAAGATTACAGTTGTATATTTAGACGCGAATGATAAAGCCAAAACCTTCACCGCTCAGTTGAACAAAACGGAATACGATCAGGCTATTAAAGCGCACGAAAGAGGATGCCATGTAGAAATTGTAGGCGAAATCTCATATGGAAGAAAAGCTACGATGTCCTGCAAATCATTTGCGGTTATCGAATGAAATCGTAGAATTTTTAATCGGTAGGAGACAGAACCCCATCTCTGCCTCCTCTGTAAACGAATGTTTTATACCCCTACACCTGGTAATCAATATGCCGCGCCCATCTCTCCCACAAATCGTCCGACCGAAACGTTGCGGCCTGTATTTTTTCTTCCTGCAGTTTTTCGATCTGTCCGGCCTGCTGATCCAGCGCAGACTGGTTTTCTCCGGCCAGATCTTTTGCTGCCTCTTCCAGCTCCTCCTGCGTTTCTTCCATTGTTTTTTCCATTGTTTCTTCCAGAGTTTCTTCGATTTCTTCCATAATCTCGTCCAGAAGTCCATTGCTCTCTTCTTCGGTTCCTGCCGCTTCTTCGGCCATCTCTTCCCGGCGTTCTTCGGGTGTTTTCGGTTCCAGCTTTTCTGCCGCTTTTGCGATCTGATCGCCGATCTCTTTTGCTTCGTCTAATACATGCGCCATCTGGCTGTTGTTATACTGTTTCTTTGCCGCCGCAATTTGGTCTTCATAGGAATGGAACATTTCCAGCTTCCTTGCAATTTCCTCCAGGCTGGCGCACTGCATGTTTTTTAGATTTTCTTTCTGCTTTTCGAAAAAATCCACCTGGCTCTCGCATTTTTGCTGCCGCTCCATTTTCTCCTGCGTGCTCTTTCGCCCGCCGCCCATACCGCCGCAGTAAAGCGCGTTTCCTATATTCTGCATGTTTACTGTCATATTTGATGCTCCTTTCTTCAAAACGTCCCGCCAACTACACCGCCTGTTACATGAAATATTTCATCATAAATAGTTTGACCCTGTCTTTCCATGTATAACGTCCGATTATAAACACATCCGACGGATCTTCCATATTGACCATAACAGCCTGCCCACCGCCGCCCACGCCCGGTACTTTCATAATGGTATCATAGCTGAATACCAGATATTCCCCTTTCGGCCTATGCCTGGCGACCAGTTTTTGAAACTCCTCCTTACTAATCTGAAATTTTTCTTCTTCCGCCTGCACATGAATCCCTTCCGCAGCCAGGTCGAACGTAACCGGTTTTAATTGGTCGTCGTATACGGCTATTTCTTTTAGTTTTGTAAATCTCGGATAGCAGGTCAAAAGCAGCAAAAGCGCGCCGGAAGAAACGAAGAGGCCAACCGCACGGTGCAGGCGCTTTTTTTTCTTTTGATACTCCATCCCGGCATGCGGATTCGGATGAAAGGTCCCGAGTTTTTCCATACGGTTTTTCAAAATCTGGTAACTGCCCGGCGCAAACGTTGTCACGCCTGCCCCTATACAGCGGCCCTCGTTTTTGCAGTACAGGGTCTTTAACATTACGGTCGCGTATGCATAGACGGACAACGCGCCATAAGAAAGGCTTCCTTCGTCGCTGCTGTATTCTATGTTTTCCCGCAGCGCGCGGTCACACAAATAAATAAACGGATGTATCCACCATACGATTTTCAACGCCGCGAAAATATGCAGCAAAATCACATGGCCCAGGCGCAGATGCAGCGCTTCATGATACAAAATCGCGGAAAACTCTTCTTCGGTCAGGCTTTCTATCAGACGCCGCGGAATTACTATATAAGGTTTTAAAACCCCTCCGGCAAATGGCCCGCTGCTGTTATCATCCGTTACATAGACTTGTATCTTAGGGCTCTTTCTATGAAACAGCCCGCACAGATGTACCCCGCATGTCCGCAGCTTCCGCCAGGCGCCCGCAGGTGCCGCGCGCGGGATCCGCCGCGCGTCCGCCGCAGGCGTTTCCTCCATCCACCGCCGCCAGCCCGCCGGAAGCGCCGGATCGTCCATACGCTGCATCCGGCACAGCCTGCGCCGCAGACGCCTGCCCATCCAGTAATTACGCAGCGCCAGTACCCCCGCGGCGCTAAAATAACAAACCGCCAGCTCTTTGCTGATCATCTGTTGGGTAAATCCTGTAAACCAGACTATTTTTCCTGTGTAAAATATTTTGGAATAAGCCGTCAGACATGCTAACGGCACCAGGCAGAGCATTCCAAGCTTGAACCGCCAATGCCCGCGGTCCGCGAAACGGCAGACAAGCAACGCCGCCGTCATAAAAACCGTACCTGCGGCCATCACACGGACCACCTTTGCCATACTGTAAACAAGTGTAAATTCAACCATTGTTCTCATCTTTTAATTTTTCTACAATCTGTTCCAATTCCAAAATCTGTTCCCTGTTTAGCGGCGCCTGTTCGAGAAAGCTCGCAACCGCCAAAGAATGGCTGCCGCCAAAATAATGCCGTACAAACCGGTCTTGTTTTTCTTTCAGGCACTCTTCTTTCGATTTCACCACATAATAATGGTAAATGCGAGAATCCTTCTGATCCACTTCATATCCGATAATCCCTTTGGCCAGCAAACGGTTAATCAGTACCCGGATTGTCCGCGCGCTTACATCCAGGGAACCTTTCAGACGTTCAATCACCTCCGACGCGGTAATATCCCTGCCCGCGTTCCAGATTACTTCCATAATCAGCCATTCTGTTTCGCTCGGTGTTGTTTCCCCCATTCGAATACCTCCTACGATATCGCGGATATCCTTGTTGTTTATATCGGTTTATGTACATAAACATTCAACCGCAAATATCTATTTTTTCATTTATTTTCTATCTTCTTTGCGCAGGTAGTCCCGGTCTGATGCCGTTTCGCGTTTTTCTTATTGGCTGCTTTCTTCTTTCGCCATTTATGCAGTCTGCAGTAAATGACACAGCAAAAACAAGCGTCGGCTTTGGTAATCGGCTGCTCCTGCCCCGAAAATACAGCTTCCCTTACGATGCGCATATAACGGTTCCACTCCTGCCTTGCTACATCCGTACAAACAGCGGCCAGCGCCTTTTCATATCCCGCGTCATCCATGCTGCGTGGCCGGATCTTTCCGCGCAGACACAGCCTGCGGTATATTCTGCGGTTCAAACGCAGCACCGCCGTACGGTATTGGCCGGACCACAGATCTTTGACCGGCTGTGCGGCATACTGGCGGGCCATGCGGTACAGTGTATAAAACAGCCATGCCGCGGACAACAGGCACAGGAGCGCCGCCAAAATTTTTAACAGCAGATTCCACAGGCCGGACTGCCCGTTTCCTGCCTCCCCGTTTTGGCCATCCTGGCTTTGGTTCTCTTTCTCGTCCTGGTCTTTTTGATCCTCCGAAAGATCTTCGTCTGCCCGCGTATCCTCGTCCGGTTCCGTATGATCTGCATCCGCCTGTGTCCCCGCCCCGCGATCCGCATCAGATTGCGCCGGCGGTGTTTCCTGCCCGTTTGGCGGCGTCACATCAAGCGGAACCCATCCGGTCCCGCCCATATATATCTCCACCCAGGCATGCGCATGCCAATCCCTGACGATAGCCGTATAACCGGATCCATCCGGACGAAACTCTGCTTTTTTTGCCACATACCCGGATACATAGCGGGCCGGAATGCCGATTTTCCGCAAAATAAGAGCCGCGGTACTGGCAAAATGCACGCAATAGCCCTGTTTGTTTTCCATAACAAAATAATCCAGCGGATCCATGCCCTCCGGAACCGGATCCAAATGCAGGTTATAGTCCAAATTCTCCGCCAACTCCTGGGCAACCGTCTGCCCGATATATCCGTATACATACGGAACGTCCATATAATCGTCAATATAACCGCTTTGCGTCATACCGGAAAGCCCGGACAGCCATTGCTCGATCTGGCCAAGGAATGCAACCTCATCCGGCACGCCCAAATACGTCTGATAGACATAGTCCCGATACCAGCGCAGCAGTTCTTGTTTCTTTTTTTGTTCCGCGGATTTCTTCTGCTGCGGCAGATACGCGCCCCAGTCCATACCCAGGATGATATAATAAGCATCCGCGTTCAATTTTTGCTTCCATGCGTGAACCTGTATTTGATCAAGGCCCCATGGCTTTTGCAGCGATGCGTCCCCCCATAGCCGCAGGCGTTCACTGCTTTCATTTTCTGAGATGTCCAAAACATAAGGAAGATAGGCGTTCTTCCCGCGGATGCCCGTATATGCGATTGTATAATCCGTCATTGTTTCGTCGGAACGGCCTGCGGCCTGCCCGTCGTCTTCTCCCTGCAGGATCATCTGATCCGATGCAACTACGGAATAAAAAGGCCCAGAGGACCCCAGCTTGACATGATCCGCAAATTTGTCGTATTCGGCCTGCAGCAGCAGCCGTGCCGCTTCTTCCTGCGTATATCCCGCCTGTTCGCATGCCTTTTCAAATTTATCCTGCTCATACGTCCAGCGCCCATCCGCATAATCCGACCCGCAAAACCCTTTCAAAAGCACATCCCCGTCCGGACGTTTTGCGGCCGTCACCCGCATCACTTCCCTGCCTGTATAGTCTCGGCCCCGGTTATCGATATCTTCTTCGCGTTTGTCCCAAAAAAGGGACGCAAGCCCCGCGATATTTTGTTCCAGCTTTTTTTGAAAGCTCTTCACCTGCGGATTTTTTTCCATCATACGCGCGGCCGGCATTTCAAACGCCTTTCCGGCTGCCGGAACGAAAGCCGCCGCCAAAACAAGCGCCGCCACCGGCAGCCAGCGTAAAAAAGCCGTCTGGATCTTATGGTTATGGCTGCGTCCGTCGCTTTGCGCGCGCAGCGTCCTTTTTCCAGGCCTGCGCATAGGCCACTCGCCTGCCATACTAAGCAGCGCAGCGGCAAAAAAAAGCGCCATCCCCCGCCACTGCGGCACATACCCGACCAGCATTTCCCCCAACAGCACCACAGCGGGGCAAAGCAGCAAAATAACCCGTTTCTGAACCATCAAAGCAAGGATCATAAGGCCCAATACCACGACCAGCACCAGCAAAGCAAACGACGCTGCAAGCAGCTCCTCTTTCCCTTTCCAGATCGTATAGGAAGTGTGGAAATGCTTATTGTATTTTTCCAAAAACTGCGAAGCAAACGCACAGGCGCCATCCTCCAGATCGATTTTTCTTGGCGCCGTGTACCGATAGGCCGCCATCCCATAAATCCCCGCCATCACAAAACCGCCCGCCGCGTGAAAGCGCGGCAGCGCCCGGATTCCGATTTCATATACCGCAGCCGTAACCGCCACAAGCAAATAGATCCACTTTCGCGCTGGATCGCAAACCAGCCAATCCGGAAAAATGTCCTGCACCATATACAAAGAAGCATGCATACACAGCAGTGTCAGTATACTCAAAAAAACAGACCGTAATATGGACTCAGAAAATGAGTATGGATTTTTTCGCATAATACTCTCCTTTTTCTATATATTCGGTGATTGAATACTGCACAATAAACCCGATAAACGGCGGGCCA
>CAJUIH010000110.1 GCA_910586045.1 uncultured Eubacterium sp. | reverse complement strand
AAATAAAACACCCGTATCAAACAGGAAATGAAAACACAAACATACCACAGCGTATATCTGGACGATGAGATACAATCCAGCCAATTCATGGCGATTGATTATTTTTATAGAATCAAATTCAAACGCCACAACCAGCGCCCCGCCAAATGCGACTACAAAAAACCAGCGGTTTGTCACGGACGCCATCCCATTTACCAAAGCCGCAAAAAACGGAAAACAACAAAAAACCAATCCAAGTATGCCTGCCAGTTTCAATTGTGTCCGTCTGTTGTTTGGTTGGACGACCCATACTTTTAGAAACAGCAGCAACGCAGCAGCCGATACCAGGCAGTACCCGTATTCCCCTACCGATTCAATCCCAGAAACGCTGGTAATTAACGTAATATAATACTTCAGGTCATAAAACAGTCCGACAAACTGTTTCGACGCATCCCCTGTCCTGCTGCTTGCCAAAACGAGCAGCAAATTCGGAATAATCGCAAACCCGGCAAGCGCCAGCCCGCAGACATATACCCTGCAAAATTTTGCCAGCAGGCAGAGAAACGATTTGATCTGCCGTCTTTTGCCCGTGTAAAAAAAACGGATCAAAACATAACAGCCGCAAAAAAAAGAAAGCATATACAGCATATAAAAATAACTGGCCGCAAGGTAACCTACCGATAACAGAAATACGGCCTGCCGTTCCCCTCTCAGTATCTTTTCCGCACCTAATAACAAAAGCGGAAAAAATATAGACGCTTCGATAAAAAAGGAATGTTTAAACGAATAACAAAGAATATAGCCAGCATAAACGTACACCAGGCTTGCAAACAGCACGGCGTAATCTTTCTTTTTAAACGCACTGCAATAACAAGAAAATGTGATCCCTGCCATATACATACTGATAAACAGGCGAACCCAAAAAAACTGCTCCAAATGTTCCCGTTTCCAAAATAAACTCAGCAAATATAACGGACGAAAATTAAAAACGGTCAAAAAATCGCTGCCCTCACCAATCCGCATACTCCACATTGGTATTTCAAATTTTCCTGCCCTGATATTCGATAAAAGCTGTCCTGCCCATGATTTTAAATACAGCAGGGCAGGATAATGCTGCGTAAATCCATCGGTTCTCCAGACTACGCTTTTGACTTTACTGAAAAAAGAAAAAAACGCTACACCAAAAAAAGTAATAAACAGGCCCGTATACAGCAAATAAAATTTTTTAGTATCACTGCATTTTCGTTTCATAACGAACCGCCCTGCCTAAGCCCTTCACAAATCCGCTCACAGATGCGGTTCACGTCTTCCAGCCCCAGATCCGAATAACACGGCAGCGTCAGCACCCGTTCGGAAATATAAGCCGCAACAGGTACCCGCGCCTGCAGCCCGCGGTTTACACAGCATGAAAAATCACTGCACAGCGGATAGAAATATTTTCTTGCAAAGATATGGTCCTTTGCCAGCCATTCCTGCATCTGATCCCTTGAAACCCCCGTCTTTTCCTGCTCAAACACAACCGGAAAATACGCGTAATTGGATTCCACCCCTTCTTGCTGCGGACAAAGGCGGATGCCCGCAATCCCTTTTAAACGCTGCCGGTACCGTTCTATCACCTGCTTTCTTTTTTGTATATATTCCTTGATATGTACAAGATTGCATAAACCCATAGCCGCATGCATTTCTGTCATTTTTGCGTTTGTGCCCGTATACGGCGTTTCTTCTGTATGAAGAATCTGCCCGAACTGCTTTAACCCATTCAAAAGCTGTATTTTATCCGCATATTTGGAAGAAAAACTAAGGCATCCGCCCTCTACGGTCTGAAACACTTTTGTAGCGTGAAAACTGAACATGGACATATCACCAAATACAGCCGCATTCTTTCCCTGATACCTTTCCCCAAACGCATGGGCCGCATCATAAATTACCCGCAGATGATACCGGTCTGCGATCTTTTGGATCTTATCTACATCACAGAAATGTCCGTATACATGCACGGGAAGAATCGCGCTCGTCCGCTCTGTAATCAATTCCTCGATCTTTGCGCAGTCCATCGTATAATCCTGGTCATTGATATCACAAAAAACAGGCGTAAGCCCATTACGTAAAATTGCCTGTACCGTAGATGCGAAAGTAAACGGCGTTGTAATCACCTCACCGCTTAATTCCAACGCTTCCAAACCTAATTCCAAGGCAAGGTGTCCGTTTGCAAACAAGCTTACGTGGTCTACCTCCATAAACTTTTCCAATTCCGCCTGCAGACGGACATGTTTTGGTCCTGTATGCGTCATAATTCCGGTTTCCCATATATCCTTGATCTCATCCACATATTCCTGTAACGGCGGCAGGGACGGTTTTACGACATAAATTGGTTTTTTCACTTCCTCTTTCATAACATCCCTTTCATTCCTGTCCTAAATCTGCAGCAGCGACAACAAGTTGCGCAGTTGGATATTGACACAATTGTTATATTGGATCATCTGGTTTACTGTCGCATAATCCACCCAAAAATAACTTTCCGGCACTTCTTTGATTTCCTCTGTCCCTTTTAGATCTATAATGACATTCTGGTTCTGCTCATGAAAAAATCTTCCGCCCTCTTCCGACAAAATATGGTTGTGCATAATCCCTTCCTTTTTTTCCAGCTTTTCAAAAAACAGCCGCTCCATCGCATCCAAATCTTTTCTCTGGTTTGTCGGCTCCATCTGCACGACCGGCCCAAGCTCGGCGCTGTCAAAACAACCCATTTCCGGCCTTACCCGCACAAGAAATTTGCGCATTCCGTCAAAAACAGCGGAAAAAATGCCAAATACTGCCATTCCATTTGCTTCCATTAGCGGCTGTTCCCAATATTTTACCTCACGCCCTTCGATTTCAATAAAACAATAAATAACTTTAAAATCATAAGGCGTCTTGCACACAATCTCCGTCGGCGTCATCTTCCATCCTTTCAGGCTTTTCAGCGGAACCAGCCGGAACGTTTCTTTCTGGTACATTTTATAATCATTCATCACACGGAAAATCCGATGGATTTCTCCCCGGTCCACACTCTTAAAAATGGAATTGTACAATGCCCTGTCCCGAAACAGCTCCTTTGACTCTTCTAATTCCTGTTCCTGCATTGACGCTTTTGCGAATGGAATACAAGACAAAACCGTACGCGTATCCATATTTACCAGGTTTTCTATTTTCATACACTCTTTAATCTGGCCGAGCGTCATCCACTTATGGGAATCTTTCACCTCGATTGGCCCATCTACATATAAAATGATATTTCGATTTCTTTTTTTATAAAACCGTGAGGATTGTTCGGACTGAAGCTGATCTACCACAACAGTGTGTGCTTTTGCGTTTTGAAAGTACTCCAGATAAGCCGGCGTGCTTCCGCCATGCAGTTTTGAAAAATTACTTTTTGTCGCCTGAATCGTCGGGGAAATCTGAATCACATTAATATTTCCGGGTTCAATCTTTGCCTGCATCAAAAAATTCATCGTGCCCTGCACCATTTTACAAATAATTCCTAAATATCCAATTTCGTTTTGGATAATAATCGGCTGTTCCCGTACAATACGGTCGTCTTCGATTTCCTGATAACCTGCCAGTTGAAAAAAACTGTTGTTTTCATTACGGATATATCCGTCTTTTTCATCATAATACCAGAATCCATTATAGGAAAAATCCACTTTTCGTATTTCCACTTTTGCTGTTTTTTTCCGTTCCTCGATCCATTCTGCAATTTCTTTCATAGAACTTACGTTTCCTTTTATATTGTGCCAGGAACGTATCATTTCATATGTAATTTGCATGTTCTATTCCTTTTCTATGTATGTCCGCGATCAGTTCAGCCTGTATCAATAATTCATGATACATTGCTTCCCGTGCCGCATCGTTTTGTATTTCATGCGCAAATGCTGCAATGGAATGCACGAAAGCAGAATCCAGAACATAAATTCGTTCTTTCCCACTGCTTGTTTCCAAACAAAGCACTGCCTGGTATTCCTGCGGTGCCGTAAAGATCCGGTCTGTAAAAATTCTGCCTGTACTCCCAATCATTTCCAGACTGCATTGATAAAAACAGTCCATGCCAAACCCCATTTGGCAGACAGTACCCGTATCATCAGAAAGCGTGGCGCTTCCAAACAGATCAACTTCATATCCTGCCCGATAATTCAGCCTTGCAGCTTCTACACGAATGCCGCTCCCCAGTAAAATACTTGCCAGTTTCACCGGATAACCACCGGCATCCAGCAGTGCACCCCCTCCCAATTCTTTACGGTATCGAAAATCGTTTTCCCCTCGGAATGGAAAACAAAAATTAGTCCTGATCAGACGAAGTTCCCCGATCCGATCCTTGGCTAAAAGTTCTTTTATTTTTCCAATCTGTGCATGATATAAAAACGCATAATTCTCATGCAGTACTAACCGCTTTTCTCTTGCACAGGCAACAAGCCCCTGTACATCCTCCAAAGAACAGGCAGCCGGTTTTTCGAGCAAGACATGCTTTCCATATTCCAGCGCTTTTTTTGCCCATAAAGCATGGAACGCAGGCGGCTGCGGAATGTATACCGCATCGATATCAGGCCTTTGCAAAACTTGTTCAAAACTTTCCTCGATTTGCAGCCCATAGAATCCGCGAAAACGATCCAGCCTGCTTTTATCATATTCTTCTGCTATTACTGCCGCTTTAACCTGCTCCATTTGGCCTGCTGCCGGCAGAAAACGGCGGTATGCGATATCCGCACATCCTAAAATTCCCATTTTTATCACAGAATTGACCCCCCCCCACCCTTTTCCTGTGTACATCCTTTCCCTTATCACTCTCATTTTTGTATTATAATCGTATTTTATGCGATTGTCAATCATTTTATCGTATAATATACGATAATATATCAAAAAATAAATCCAACCAGCAAAAATTCATACATAAAAAGATTTTTAAAACCAGACTAATTGTTAATAGTAAAATTAGTAAAAGGAGATATATCAATGAAACAATTTGGAGACCGATTACGGGATTTGCGCGAAGGGCGTGACTTAAAGCAGCGTGACGTGGCAAACGACCTTTTTATCAGCAATAAGGTGCTTTCCAGCTACGAACGCAATATCGCATTCCCTTCTTTGGATATGTTTAAAAAAATATGTGAATATTATAATGTTTCCGCGGACTACCTGCTGCAGACGGATATCAAAAAAGCAGAGGACGAGCCGGCCGCGGATACTTCCAGGCTGGTGGCGCTTACGCCGGGACAGGCGCGGCTTTTGTCGTATTATGAACGACTCGACCGGGAAAACCAGGACGCGGTACGCGGGCTGATGGTACTCTATTATAAAGAACAACTGCGGAAACAGGCAAAAGCCAAAGACGATTCCCGGGTTTGCGGCAGCGGTGAGTTTTCCTGAACAACTGGCCCTATATGCAAAAAGAGCCATCACGCCTGTGCGCAATGACTCTGATCCTATACTATAAAAGTAAGGATAAGGAATGATGATTAAGGATGATACATCTTGTTAGTTGACTGTAATTTTCATTTTTACTGTCTTTGTCTTTCCGTTCTTCAGTGTAACTTTCGCACTGACTGTTACGGTTCCGGCTTTTTGGGCCGTGATCTTTCCTGACTTGGATACTTTGACCGCCGCATTCTTCGGCACTTGATAAGTAATGGATTTTACATTTGCAGTATTGAATTTGCTGCTGAATGCGAATTTCGTACTCTTTCCTTTTTTCATCGATGCGGATGATTTTTTCGCTGTAACCGTTTTCAAAATCTGACGGTTTACCTTGGCTGCGTCCGAAGCGGACATCAATTGGTAAGTCGCGTTCTTCGACATGGAAACGCCTACGCTGCCGTTTGCGTTCACTTTATATGCGGTAGCATTTACAAGCACGTATTCGCCGGTCTTGCTGTTGTACTGGTAAATATAGAGGCTTTTGCCCGGTTTTAAATCCGCCGCGTTTGCTTTTAGCTGGTACTTGGTGTTTCCTTTTTTGTCTTTTACTTGCAGCGTAACCGCCAGGCTGTTTTGGCCCGCAGCTTCTTTTAACTGGGACAATACCGCACCGGTAAGGGATACTTTGTTTCCGCTCACGGTTTTCGAAACAGATGCGCTTGCCGCGGTAACCTTTCCTTTGCCGTCTTTTTTCACAGTGACCGTAGCGCTCGTGCTGCTTCCGGCATTTTTAATTACAGATTTTTGCGTAACGCCCGTTACGTTTCCTTTGGCGTCCATCTTTGTCGTCGTTGTAACGGCTACGGCCCTGCCGGAAGTATTGGTAACGGTTTGTGATACTTTCTCTGTCGCTGAACCGTCCGCGGCTGTCTTTGTTTCTGTGGTTTTCACCGCTCCGTCTTTCGACGTTTCTACTACAGTCTGTGTCTTGGAACCGTCCGTCTTTGTTTCCGTTGTGGTTTCGACTTTCGTTCCATCCTCTTTCACTTCTGTTTTCTTTTCCACCTTTGTCCCGTCCGGTTTTACTTCCGTTTCCGGATCCGACGGATTGGTGCCAGGATTTTCCGGCGTGGACGGATTTGACGGCGTTGCCGGGTTTTCCGGCGTAGGTGGATTTTCCGGTGTTGTCGGATTTGACGGCGTAGACGGATTTGACGGCCTGATCACCGTACCGCCGCCCGATCCGATGCCGGAACCTGAGCCTGTTCCGCTGCCCGTTCCGCTGTCAGAACCGGAGACTGGTCACTCTGCGCAATCAGCCCTGTTCCAGACCGCTGGCCGATCCCGGCATACACGGATAATCCAAAAGAGCCTACTGCAAGCGCTGTGGCGAGTACTACCGCGGTTCCCTTTTTCCGTGATGATTTTGGTTTCATCATAAATTCCTCCTTATTTATTTTTCTATTTCAGTATACGCTTTGGCCTGTACTTTGTCAAATTATTTTTGATTTTTATTCTCAAATTTCAAATTAAATACGATTTTTGCTTTCCATCCAACCGTCCGCATGTTATACTATTACTGAAATAAAAAAGCATGTGAAACAAACAGAGAAACGGGAGGATCCTATGATGTTTACTATCACAGTATGTTTCTTCATCAGCATTTTTTACAGCCTGCTTGTACTTTTTTGCGCAAGGCAAACAGGCCTTGCCAAACATCCAGCCGCGGAAAACAGATTGGCCGCAAGCCAACGGCCCCGTCTTATGCCGCCTCACGCCGCATGTAGTCGTATTAAATGCGACTTTTTTTCATGTCCTGCGTATTGGCTGGAAGCCGGGATCTTTGGCCTGTCCGTCTATTTGAATCTGCTGCTTGGCATTTTGACCGCAGACGGGGACTCGGCTTATTTCGTGCATGTAATCGCCCATTTTATAGAATCGGACGTCCCATTTGCCGGCATTTACGCAAACGGCGGCATTACTTACCCGCCGCTGTTTCAGTATCTATACTATGTCCTTGCACAGATCATACGGCTGCTTCACATCCCGGTTGATACGACGTGCGAAGCGTTTATCCTAACGGTAAAACTGCCCGGCATCTTTTGCGAATTTTTGATGGCATGGCTTTTGTACCGGACTGCCGCAAAAAATTTTAAGCGCAGACAAAAGGTTCCGGTACTGCTTCTTACACTGTTAAATCCGGCGTACCTGTTTGTAACCGCCTATATCTGCCAAATCGACGCGCTTTATGTCTGCCTGCTGTTTATCACGGTGCTGCTGATTTGTGAAAATCGCCTAAAGCTGTCTTATGCCGCTTTTGCGGCGGCTGTTTTATGCAAATATCAGGCCATTTTTATTACACCTGTCGTGTTGTTTGCTACGTTTCGGCATGTGTGTCTGGATGGTTTTAGCTGGAAAAAATTTTGGACGCACGCGGCAGCCGGGTTTTCTGCGATTTTTTGTATGTTTTTGAGTTATCTGCCGTTTGTGTGGAATATTTCCGCCGGATGTTTTTATAATGGCGGCTTGACTGGAAATTTTACAAGATCGATACAAAGCTATGGATGGGCCAGCCAGAATACCTATAATTTCTGGAACCTGTTTGGCTACAATTTTCGTTCGGAAGAGCTTTTCTTTGGGCCGCTGCGCTGTGTAGACTGGGGTACCCTGTTTATTGCCCTCCTTGTTTTGCTGAGCGCGGTGCATTTTTGGCAGCATAAAAACGACCGCAGCGCCGCCCCGCTTATTGGGTCCGTGCTTGTTTCCGGCACGGTTTGCTTTGCCACGCGGATGATGCCGCGCTATCTGTACGCAGCCGTACCGCTTTTGATTCTTGGTTTTGTGCAAAAACCGACCAGGAAACGTCTCTTATGCGCCGTGGGCTTTTCGGTTTTATTTTTTCTGCTGACAGTATTTGACTATGTCGTTTACCCGGTTTTTGCCTATACGCCGAAACTGGTTTTGCCAAAGCTGCTTTCTGTGCTGTTTTTAGGAGGATTTGTGTATTTGAACGGCGTGCTGTTTTGTGAAAAAAGAAGCGGACGCAGATGCTAATTGCTCCACGCAGTCAGCAGATATCTTTTTTGCAGTATTTAACAAACCCTGCCGTCACCCCTGCCGCAGCAAAGGCCATCCCAAGCAAGACCAGCTTTGCGTCCAGCGCGAGATCCGTTACCAGATCGGCGCCTTCCGTATAACCGAACGGTGTAATATATTTGAGAAATTCAGCCCTCTCAGAAATATTGGCAATCAAATTCAAAAAATACATCATAACCGCAATGCCGATCCCAATTCCGATCCCGCTCCTTTTTAAAAACGCCGAAATGCCAAAGCAGATCCCTGCCAGCTCGATCTGCAGCAGAAAATAAGTCAAATGCAGCAGGGATATTTCTTTCCACGGAACGGTTTCCCCTATCAGTAAAACACTCCCCGCGGCAATGCCGTATACAACCGCATTTAAAATTATGACCTCCAGCAGCACGGCGGCCAGTTTGTCTGCCACGATACGGCTGCGCCTGACCGGATGCGTCAGCAAAAACTCCGCCGTATGCTCCTTTTCTTCTTTGGCAAGCACGGTGACCGCACAAAGCGATGCAAAAAAAGCGCCGCCGAGTCCAAGGATATTCCCGCACTCTACCGCATAAAATCCAGACAGTGTCCCAAAACTAACCCTGTCCATTCCAAAAGCTTCCGTAAAACTGCCCATAGAGGAAAAAATATCGTTGATACCGTCCATTTCCTGTTTCATTTCAGGGTACATAAAAATACATACCGCAAGCAAAAACCCAATTGCCGCCGTCCAGACAGCCAGTGCGGTCCGGCCCTGCCTTAGTTCCTGTCTGATCATAATCATATGATGTTCCTCCCATTGCTTCCACAGACGTTTTCGTCATCCTGCTGCGGATTTCGTCCGCGGCTCTTCCCTGTGATAAAAGCTATACATAATAGTGCATAAAAATTTCCTCCAAATCCGGTTCCGCTATGGATACGTCCAGCAAATGGTGTCTGGATAGTTCCGCAAGCAGCGCATCGATATCGCCGCTGTATAAAAAACTGCTGCCGCCATCCGTCTGCTGCAGGTCACGGATTCCGGGCAGAGCATGCAAATCGGCATCGCCTTGGATATGCACCCGTTTCGCGTTTGTCTGTGACAGGGCTTCGACACTGCCGCACGCAATGATGCGTCCTTCCCGTATAATGGCGGCACGCGTACAGTTTCTCTGGATCTCGGACAAAATATGGGAAGACAGGAAAACCGTCATCCCCTGCGCGTGATATTCTTTTAAAATCTCAAAAAACTCCCGCTGCATCAAAGGATCCAGGCCGCTGGTCGGTTCGTCTAAAATACACAGGCGCGGCCTGCTCTGGAGGGCGCATACAATGCCGACCTTTTTACGGTTTCCAAACGAAAGTTCCTCCACCTTTTTTGCCGTATCCAAAGCAAGCCTCTCGCAAAGCACCATCGCCTGGCTCTTACAATCCACCTGTCTAAGATCCGCTGAAAGGCGGATTACATCCGAAACACGCATACCGGAATAAAATACGGCTTCCGATGGAAGATACCCGATTTGTGCCAAAACAGCTTCCTTTTCGCGCGCACAATCCTTTCCAAAAATAGACGCACTGCCGCTGTCCGCACGGATCAGGCCAAGCAGTGTGCGGATCGTCGTGCTTTTGCCGGCCCCGTTCGGCCCGATAAACCCAAAAAACTCCCCCTGTGCAACGGACAGGCTAAGATCTATAATCCCCCTGGAAGCACCGTAGCTTTTTGATAATTGTTTTATTTCAATGGCATTCATATCTTTTTACTCTCTTTCTGCAAGCACCAGGTACGAAGAAACTGTCCCAACTGTTCCTATTATATCCCTTTACAAGGCCTTTGTAAAGTATATTAATCTCCATGATTGCATTTGATCTGATGCCCAAACCGCATTCGTACACTCCAGGCCGTAATCCTTTCATTCACCATCCCCACAACATCTTGCCCAAACCCTCTTCTTTTGCTAAACTAG
>CAJUIH010000109.1 GCA_910586045.1 uncultured Eubacterium sp. | reverse complement strand
CCCCCACTCCATCAGCAGCGCCGCACTCCCCGTCACAAACGGCGCAGCCATAGACGTCCCGCTTTTCACCCCATAACCCCCGCCCGGAACAGCGGACATAATCCCTACCCCCGGCGCCGCAAGATCCGGTTTCACCTGGTTTGTTGTACGTGTGTATCCCCTGCCGGAAAACTCTGCCGGCTGGTCTGTCCTGGAATGATAGGCCGCAACAGAAATGACTTTTTCTGCCGTAGATGGAATCGTCAGCGTCGTATATTCCGTTGGATATAAAAATCCGGTACCACGGTTTAATATGCCTCCGCCCGGAAGCCACATATCAAAATTTCCGTCTGCGATATGCCTTGGTATCATCTGGATCCGCCATACGCCGCTGTCCAGGTAATCGTTCTGCGGCAAAAACTCCAGGTAGATTTCCTGATAGGGGCTGTATGGGCTTGGTTCCCCATAGTAAAGTAAAATCTGTGTCTGGCGCATCCGGAAACGCTGGGGGCCAAGGATCTGCTGGATCGGACCCGCTGTCAGGCCGGACGGATGTATAATCCGGATAGCAAAGTCGTCCGAATAGGATTTCCAGATTTGCAGGCTTAGGTAGGTTTCGTATGTGCTTATTACAAATTGCACCGTATTGTCGTCTTCGGTTTTGGCATACATCCGGATTCGTCCGGATGTATGCACGCTGGCTGTCCCTTCGTTGCCGGTCCCGACCGCGATGACATTTTTCCAGTAACCGCTTAAACTGTTTAAATAGGTTTCGATCAGGGATGTGCCGCTGTGGGAACCGTAATTATTGCCAAAACTGAGATTTAAGGCTAGCGGGAGGTTATATTCCCTGGCTTTTCGCATCATATAGTCAATTGCCATCATAAGTTCTACCGTACTTGGAAACCCTCCCTCAATTGGCGTGCCGAGTTTTACCGCGATGATTTGGCTTTCATAAGCCACCCCGCGGTAACGGCCGCCAGATGCCCTGCCATTGCCTGCCATAATGCCTGCAACGTGCGTCCCATGGCCGTTGCTGTCGCCGGTCAGCCTGACATAAGTGCCCGGAACGGAATCCGGCTGAAAGGGCGTCTGCTGGGTTGTTTCTTTTAAGGCTGCGTTGATCTGTGCGCTTGTAAATTCCACGCCCCGTACATACCCCGCCGGAGGCAGCATACCGCGTGATGCATCCGGTACGAGCGACTGATCCCAGATTGCCAAGATACGGGTCGTACCGTCCGGATTGCAGAAATCCGGATGGCGCCAGTCAATCCCGCTGTCTGCCAATCCGCATAAGATCCCTTTTCCGCTTAGGTTCCCATAGTACGGCGTACGTACCTGTGAAATGCACGAGGCCCTGATCCCCTGGTCGACCGCGAAAAAAAGACGTTTTGGTTTTTCGATATATTCGATTTCTGCGCGGTTTGTAAAATCCTCCATAAATTCCTGCAACAGCGTAACAACCGCATAACCGTTTAACAATTCTACAATCGTAACCTGCGGATATTCCTGGCGGATCTGGTCTAAATCGCCGGAGTAACGGATGATCAGCTCCCATAGGTTCTGTTCTTTGTTATACCCGGCCATCAGGTCCGGCGATTTTTCCATTTCCTGTTCTGTTGCGTCCAATGCAAGGTTCAGCAGATTTTCCCGTTTCGGATTTGTACGTTCTGGCATAGGTGTCTCCAATAAGGTATTTTTCTACTATCATATGAACGCGTACAAAAATTGCACCGAAATTGCAGCATAACTACAGATACATTCCTCACATAATTGCGAATTTTGTAGAAACATGCGATTTTCCGCTGTCTCAAATGTATTTGCAATCAAATAAAATTGTGCTATACTTAGTATGCATTCTTTGGAAAGGCCACAAGATATGGTTGTATTGAACAAAAATACAAGGAAAGAATAGAAAGTAAGGAGGCTCATCGTATGGCAGAACCAATCACATTGTACAAACTAATGATATTATCCATGCTGGACCAGTCCGAAGCGCCGCTGACAAACACACTGCTTTCCGATTTCTTTTTAGGAAAGGAATATACGACTTATTTTACGCTTCAGGAAGCCCTGCATGAACTGGATGAAGCACAGTTTATCCGACAGGAGGCTTCACACAGCAATGTGCAGTATTCCATAACTCCAGCCGGACAGGAATCCCTGCGTTTTTTTGAAGATAAGATTAATTCTGGGATTCAGGCAGATATCAAACAATACATAGCCGACAACCAGATTCCAATCGCCGCTTCTGCTTCGGCTGTGGCAGATTATTACATGACGCCGGAAAAAAAATATGCCGTACACTGCCAACTGCGGGAAAAAGGGATCCCGCAGCTTGACCTGACGATCAATGTGTTGAATAAGGCGCAGGCGGAAGTGGTCTGTGCAAACTGGAAAAAACAGACAGACGAAATTTATATGCTGCTGATTGACCATCTGTTAAAATAATACCGTTCCAATGGCTGTATTATTTTCTCTGTTTCTGACCAGGCCGGCTGTCTGCCCGCTTTTTTGCCGTTTTCTTTTTTACGGAAAAACCAAACGACCCCAGTGTGCGGCCAAGTTCCATATAACTCCCATGGGAATACGCGGCCAGGCCCGCACGGTCTAAACGGAGACTGTCTGCTTCATCCAGCAGCGCTTCCTCTACCGCGACACTTTCAACGGTTGCCAGGAAAAGATCGTGGCTGCCCAAACAGAGCTGCTGCGTCACACGGCATTCGATATTAACCGGACTTTCTGCAATTCCAGGACAGAGGACTTTTTTCGATGCATGTGGAGTTAGTCCGGTTTCTGCGTACTTATCCACATCCCGTCCGGAGCGGACGCCGCAAAAATCCGCGGCCCGCACCAAAGGGCTGGTCGTGAGGTTTATAACAAATTCATGCGTCTCTTGTATGATTGCATGGGAATACCGTTCTTTGCGTACGGATATGGAAACCATCGGCGGATCGGAACATACCGTACCTGCCCACGCGATCGTTATAATATTCGGTGTTTCGCCCGGCCTGGCACAAGATACCATGACAACGGGAACCGGATAGAGCATATTTCCTGGTTTCCAATTCTGTTTCTTCATTTCAAACCCCCTCTGTTTTCCATTACTACATAATTCACTGCATTTGCCAAAATGCCGGATATTTTTTGGATACCTAAAAACAGCGCTGTTTCGCTATAGGGAAGCGAATAAGCGCTGCTTGTGTAAAAGCTTTTCCGGTCAAATGCTTTGCGTCATCTTTTCTACATCTGCTGCATACTCTGGATTGCGTCCAACAGTTCCGGTATGAGCTGTTTTTTGCGTGACACTACGCCGCGCAGCCGGAAACCGTCATTCATTTTCTGTTTATGAAACGCGCGCTCTACAGCCTCGTCGGCACCCTCCCCCATACAAACCAGTTCGGTTGATTCATGAAAGATATCCGTAAGCATAATAAACATCATCTGAAGCTGCTTCTCCTCCATCATTTCCTGCTGGTACGGAAGTACGCGCTCTTTGATCTCATCCAGCTCCTCCCGGTTCATGGCGCTGATTTGCGCGACGCCAAACTGAATTTCCCCGGCGTTAAAGGTCTTAAAATCCTGATGGCAGATTTCTTCGGTCGTCTTTGATTTAAAATTGCTGCCCGCGCGGAACATTTCCGCCGCGTATTGCTCGATATTTTCGATTTCCGCAATTTTCGCAAGCTCTGCCGCCGCTGCCTGGTCGAGATGCGTGCAGGTAGGCGAACGGAACAATAACGTATCGGAAATAATCGCGGAGCATAGAAGCCCGGCGATCTGTTTGGATACTTTTACGCCGTTTTCCTGGTACATTTGGTAAATAATGGTGGAGGTACACCCTACCGGCTGGTTGCGGAACATAACAGGAACCGGTGTTTCCAGGCTCCCGATTTTATGGTGGTCGATAATGCCCAGGATATCCGCATTGTCAATCCCATGGACTGCCTGCTGTTTCTCATTATGGTCGACGAGGACTACCCGTTTCTTTTGCATGTTCAATAGGTTTCGCCTCGAAATCATGCCTATGTATTTGCCGTCCCGGTCTAAAATCGGGAAATCACGATGACGCGCTTTTGACATGACTTCCTTGACGTCATCCACGACATCTTCAATAACAAACTTTGTGAGGTTTCTCTGGCGCATGCACTGTTTGATCGGCATACTCTGCATAATCAGACGCGATGCGGTAAACGTATCGTATGGGGTACTGATAATCACGCATTCTTTATCCTGCGCTTCCACAATAATGTCCTTTGACACCTGCGTGCCGCCGCAGACAACCATACAGCTTACGTTATGCTTTAACGCACATTTCTGCATACTTTCCCTGTCACTTAAAATAACAAGGTCGTCCTGCTCAATATTTTCTTCAGCCATTGGCAGACTGTCTGCCGCGACGGTTACTTTTCCTGTAATAAACAGCCCATGCGCATTGCCGACGAGGACGGATCCGTTTAATGTTTCGATCATATTTTGGTACGGCGTCCGCGCTTCGGCCAAGATTTCGGTATCCAGCACATCCATCAAAGATTCCGCAATATCATTATTGACAATCAAACCAATAAACTCATTTTTATCGTCCACAATCGGCAGTGTGACAACGTTGCTTGTTGTCATGATTTCCCATGCCCGTTTCAGGGAAATGCCGCTGCTGACCCCGATCGTTCTGCGGAATGCGATATCCTTTACCTGTGTACGCACATCATCCACATAAGCCGGCGCCTTTTTCTTAAATTTGCGAAGCACAAACTTGGTTTCCTCATTCAGGTTCCCTGCCCGCTTAGGTTCATATTTTGTTTCGGAAAGATGATTCTGTAAATCTGCGTACGCAATCGCCGCGCAGATCGAATCGGTATCCGGATTTTTATGCCCAATGACCCATACTTTATTTTCCTGTTCAAAATCCACTGAAAATCCCCGCTTCCATTAAAACTAATGCTATTACCCCAGCCAAATCAAGCAGGCCGAATAAAATCAGCCAGTAAATATACCGCTTGACCGGCTTCATGCTGCTTTCTCCTTTTGCTTCCACTTTTTCAAATAATGGTTTCTGCTCATCGATCAAATCCTTGATATTGCGGAAAACCTTGACATCTTCGGAATGAATTTTTTCGGTCAGCTCGTCTTTTAAGCCCAGCACCTGTTCATTGATCGCATCCATCTGTTCCCGGACCTGCGCAGACTGCCTGGTCATATGCGCCACTTCTTCCCGGATCTTTTGACCGGCTTCTGTTGTCATACGTTCTACGGCCTGACGGCTGTCATTGGTCATCGCGGCAAATTCATTGCGGCTGTCTTCCGACATACGGTTGATCTGCACGGACATCTGGTTTAACTGGTGATCCAGGCGGCTGGTTACGGTATCCGCTACCTGTGCCCCCATTCCATTGATTTTCCCGGTTACATCAGTCGTCATAAATGAGATGCTTTCTTTTGCTTCCCGCGTCATATTGCCGATCTGGCCCGTTACGTCCGCTGTCATATTGCCGATCTGGCCCGTTACATCCGCCGTCATATGTGCGATGCTGTCCCCGGCTTCTTTTGTCATGCCGCTGATCTGGCCCGTCACATCCGCCGTCATATTGCCGATCTGGCCTGTTACATCCGCCGTCATACTGCCGATTTGGCCCGTCACATCCGAGGTCATGCGTGTAATATCTTCCCTGGAGCTTCTCGTAAGCATGCCGATCTGATTCGTAAAATCAGAGGTAATGCGTGCCAGATCCTCCCTGGCTTCCTGTGTCATGCTGCCGATCTGGCTTGTCACATTTGACGTCATGCGGGCAATACTTCCCCTTGCGTCTTCCGCCATGCCGCCGATACGTCCGGTCACATCCGAGGTCATATAACGGATGCTTTCTTTCGTCTCTTTTGTCATATCGCCGATCTGGCCCGTCACATCCGAGGTCATAGACGCTATGCTTTCCTTTGTATCCGCCGCCATATCGCCGATCTGACCCGTCAGCGCAGCGCCCATCTGCTGCATCTGTTCCGTCGTTTCACGGCGCAGTTCATTCATCTGGAACGCTGCATTTTCCGTCAGACGGTTGACCGTTTGCTCAAGCTGTGCCATCAAATCACTCATCTGGCTTCCAATACCGCTTACAAGCTTGTCTGCTTCGGTCTGGCGTACCTGGATCATCTGTTCCAATTCCTCTGCCTGGGATTGTTTTTCCTGGACAAGTGCCTGTAATTCCTGCACCTGTACCTCCCTTGTATCCAAAAGGGACTGTAACTGCCTGGCTTTTTCACGAAATTCGTCGATCTGCTTTAGTAAATAATCTTCCTTTTTCATCGTCCGCTGTCTCCGCTCCCTATCCTGCCGCATCCTTGTGATGCCAGGAGCAGTATCGTTTCCCCTAAGGTTCATGGTTTACCTCCGAACAGTTTCCTTTGAAATTGTATTCTTTCTATAAATATAAATGATAATAAGATCTGATCTGTCATGATTCTTTCCACACCCTGATTATATGCTATTTGCAGACAAAAAACAACCGGCTTTATAGATTCCTAATCGAATAAAGTCTGACGAAGCACTGTGGATGGCCATCTTTTGACAGGTCTAAAAACACTCATGTATTATCTTATCATTTGCTGTCGGCTTTGTAAACCTGATTTTTTTGGATAAATGACAAATAAAATGATAACAGCGGTATTATGGTTTTTGGCAGGCTACAGTGTCAGAATCGCATGACCCTGCACCTCTTTTTATAGCAGGCAATCCCATATTTCCATATTTTTTCTACCCCGTCGTCAGCAAGGTCATCCTCATACTTTGTATATTCGATCTGTTCTAACGCTTCTTTACACGCAGCATCTAAATTCCCATCATGCGCATACTTTACTTCTATAATAATTCCCACATCTTGGGTATCCGGTTCCACAAGAAGATCTGCATAGCCTTCCCCCATTTCCCGGTTGGAAGAAATGCCCCAGCGGTTTTTCACTCCCAGGATCCCGAGTAAAACCCCATGATAAAAGTTCTCTTTCATCTCTTTCTTTGCGGCTGTATCCCGGATACTGATCGTCTTCCTTAAATATTCTGTGAAAATTTTTTCTACATCCTGCGTATTTCCATTTTTCAGCGCATCACAAAAACGGTTCAGCATATTCCCGTCTTCCTGGACGTTCTCCTTAAAATATTCCATGATCTGCGTTACAAAAATATCCCGGATTTCCAGATTGGGAATCGCCAGTTTCATCTTTCTTCCCTCTGCCCTCCCCCGCTGCGTCAGATAACCGGTAGTAAAGAGCAGGCTCCACATATGATCTATCGTCTGATACATCTCTTCGTATGTGAGTTCCTGATGAATTTCTTTCGTAATCGCCCCGCCTGCCACCAGTGATTCAATTTCCCGTTTGGTCGCGGCATTTGCCGATTGTTCTAAAAACCTTTTTACTGCATCGTTGCTGCTGGTATTGATCCAGTAATTCTCCGGCTGCGCATTTGGGTTGCTCCTAATCCTGTCGCAGTGATTCAGTACATCCCATGGACAATACACTTCTACGTTCCCAAACTGATAGCCATTATACCATCTTTTTACTTCTGCATCATGATCCGCCACACTATAATACTCCAAAAGCGCTTTTACTTCATTGTCCGTAAAGCCAAAACATTCATCAAAACGCTCATCCGCAATCGTCAGCACCTTCAGATTATTCAATCCGGTGAAAATACTCTCTTTTGAAATCCGAAGGCATCCGGTCAGCACGGCTAATTTCAGGCTGCTGTTAGTCTTCAGCGCCTCTCCGAGCAGGCTTCGAATCAAGGTCGTCATCTGGTTATAATATCCATTCGCATGGGCCTTTGCCAGCGGAACGTCATATTCATCAATCAGCAGAATGACTTTTTTGCCATAATGCTTTTCCAGCATTCCCGACAACCGTCTCAGGCTGCCATTTAGGATGCCCTCATTCATATTTTTATCGAGAAGGCATTTGTATTCTGCCTTGTCATAATCATTCAGCTTTTCGCTGTCCAACAAAAAGTAGAACTTTGCTGCTGCTTCTGTGACCACATTGACTGCCATCTGATATGCCGTCTCAAAAGCCCCTGCATCAATCCCCTTTAAGGAAACGGACACAACTGGATACTTTCCCATATATTCCTCACAAAGCGCAGCCTCTTTTGAAATCTCCAGCCCGTCAAAAATACCCTTATCCCCAGTTATTGAAAAAAAATGCTCGAGCATACTCATGTTCAGCGTTTTCCCAAATCTTCTGGGACGGGTAAATAGATTTACCGCTCCCCAGTTATAGAGCAGTTCCACAATCAGCCCTGTTTTATCAATATAGTAAAAATCTTCTTTCCTGATCTCCTCAAAATTTTCGATCCCAATCGGAAGCTTCTTCTTTCTCGTCTCCATCCCGCACACACTCCTTTCTGATAAAACAAGCCCATCCAATTACTCCTCTCCAGACTGCTCTGCCAAATTTTTATTTTCCTTTTCTTCCTTTCATTATAACAATTTTTCGCATACCTGCAATACCCGCATTAACGAAGATCAAGCCTGCGTGAAGAATTATTTTGTTTCAATAATTACCGTTATCATTAACAACAAAAAAACCGCTGCAGTTTCCTGCAGCGGTTTTTCTTAGATCAAAAATATTTATTTATAAAGCTCTACCAATCTCTCTAAATGTGTATAACGTTCTTTTGCGGCTGCCTCAGAGTCTTTGAACAGTTTTTCCGCCCTCTCTGGGAACGACCGTGCAAGACGGCTGTAACGTGTCTCATTGTTCAAAAATTCCTGATATGTTCCGTCACCCGGCTTAGAGGTCAGGGTAAATGGATTCTTTCCTTCTGCCTTTAATGCTGGATTGTAAGAGAACAGGTTCCAGTATCCGGCTGCAACTGCCTTTTTCATTTCATCCTGGCAGTGGTTCATACCGCCTTTTACACCGTGCAGTTCGCAAGGAGCATAGCCGATAATTAATGACGGGCCGTTGTAAGCTTCTGCTTCCGCAAGCACTTTTACCGCATGTGCCATATTTGCGCCGAGCGCGATCTGTGCTACATAAACATAGCCATAGCTCATTGCGATTTCCGCAAGGCTCTTCTTGCCTACTTCCTTACCTGCTGCCGCGAACTGGCATACTTCACCGATATTGGAAGCCTTGGAAGCCTGGCCGCCGGTATTGGAATACATTTCGGTATCAAATACCATCACGTTTACATTTTCACCGGAAGCGAGTACATGGTCTAATCCGCCGAAACCGATATCATAAGCCCATCCGTCGCCGCCGAAGATCCAAACGGATTTCTTTGCGAGGTAATCTTTTTTGTCAATGGCTGCGGCTGCGTCCGGACATCCGGCTGCGGCTGCTTTTTCCAGCTCCGCTACCAGCGCTTCTGTTGCAGCGGAATTTGCCTTTGTATCGTCTTTTGTTTCCATGAATTTTGCAAATGCATCTTTTAACGCAGCGTCCGCTTTATCAGATTCTGCGCATTTCTTTGCGCTTGCAACTGCCTGGTCACGCAGTACCTGCTGGCCGATCTGCATACCAAGCCCATGCTCCGCATTGTCCTCGAATAAGGAGTTTGCCCAAGCCGGACCTTTCTTGGAATCTTTATGTACCGTATATGGCGAAGTAGCCGCAGGGCCGCCCCAAATAGAGGAACATCCGGTTGCATTGGAAATATACATATGCTCGCCGAACAACTGTGTGATCAAACGCGCATAAGATGTCTCCGCGCAGCCTGCACAGGAGCCTGAGAACTCAAGCAGCGGCTGGTTGAACTGGGAACCTTTTACGGTATTGTCCGCCGGTACGCCAGGTTTCTTGCCTACGTTTGCTACCAGATAATCGAATACCGGCTGCTCGTCTGCCTGTGATTCCTGCGGTACCATCGCGATTGCGCCTACCGGGCAGACTGTGATACATTCGCCGCATCCCATACAATCTAACGGGGATACGCTCATAGTATACTTGTATTCGCCTGCTTTTGGTTTTGTATCCGCAAGTTTGATGTTTGCCGGTGCAGCCTTTACCTCGTCCTCGCTTAACATAAACGGACGGATCGTTGCATGGGAACATACAAACGCACACTGGTTACACTGGATACATTTCTCAGCATCCCAAGTCGGAACGGTTACGGCTGTTCCGCGTTTTTCATAAGCGGATGCGCCATGTTCAAACTGTCCGTCTGCATTGTTCGCAAACGCGGATACCGGAAGGCTGTCGCCGTCCATTAAGGAGATCGGCTCCATCAGGTCTTTGACCATCTTTACGGTTTCCGGACGTCCGGTTAATTCTGCCGGAACCGGATCCGCCTGCGGATTCGACCAGGAAGCAGGGATTTCTACCTTATGTACCGCGTCTACGCCGGCGTCGATTGCCTTATAGTTCATTTCTACGACAGCGTCGCCTTTCTTGCCATAAGATTTCTTTGCTGCCTGTTTCATAAAGTCTACCGCGTCATCAATCGGCATTACATTTGCCAGCTTGAAGAATGCAGACTGTAAGATCGTATTGGTACGTTTGCCCATACCGATTTCGATCGCTTT
>CAJUIH010000108.1:6893-10537 GCA_910586045.1 uncultured Eubacterium sp. | reverse complement strand
GCATGGTGCAGGGGTTTTTAACACATTCATCTTTTATAAATTCATCCGTCATTTTTCTTTTTTCGGCTCTTGTCATTGTAAAATCTCCTTTGTGAAAAACTTTTTCTAATTTTACCATAAACAGGATGAAAAAACAGGCATAAAGCCGGTTTTTAGTGCGAAAAAATTCTGCCTTTCAGAGCTGCAAACCGAAAAAATTTCGCTTTACACCATTTTTCCCACCTGTTATAATTATAATGGTTGCAGGCAATCTCATAACAAAGGAACGCAGGTGATCTTATGGATGCAGCATTAAAAGAAGAAAAAAACTATACCATCAATGATATCTATTCTTTGCCGGACGGCGAAAGAGCGGAACTATTCGACGGACAAATCTATTATATGACTCCTCCAAGCTGGACGCATCAGAGAATAAGCAGAAAATTACAGCAGGCAATTGCAAATTATATTGACAACAGCAATGGTAGCTGTGAAGTGTTAGCAACCCCATTTGCGGTTTTTCTCAATGACGAAGATCTCAAAACCTATTTGGAACCGGACCTGTCTGTCATTTGTGATAGGAAAAAGCTGGACGATAAAGGCTGTCATGGCGCACCAGATTGGGTGATTGAAATTGTTTCCCCTATGAGCAGGTCCAGGGATTATATTAAAAAGATGATCACTTATCATATGGCTGGCGTTCGGGAAAGAAATACTGGTTCATATATTTGCGGACCTTTCTATAAAAGCAGAGTGTTAGAAAAGGCAGATCTTTGTCCTAGGCATTGCTCCCCGTCTGCACGGAAAGAATGCCTGGAGCAAAGATCTGCCTGTATCTGCCTGTCCTGTTTGTTTCCTTACCGGATCCGGATCACTGCTTTTACCAAATCCGTCTTATTATTGACTGCTTCATCAAACGCTTCCTGAATCTGTGTCAGGTCATATTCATGCGTAACGATTCCGGTTACATCAATTGCCCCGCTGGCTACTGCGGCGATTGCTTTCGGATAAATATTCCGGTAACGGAATACGGACTTGATCTTTGCCTCTTTCGCCATAATCTGAGCGAAGTTATACGTAATCTCTTCTTGTGCGGCAAGCCCTACCAGGGTAATCGTCCCGCCGCGTTTTACCAGAAACGGCGTCTGCGCAATCGTTACCGGGGAGCCTGCGGTTTCAAATACCTGGTCTATGCCCTGTCCGTCCGTCAGCTTTTCGATTTCTTCCAGCAAATTGGCCTTACTGCCGTTGATTACAAGATCCGCGCCCAGTTCTTTCGCTTTTGCAAGCCTTGCGTCTACCAGATCAGAAACAATAATCTTTCCGGCACCGCGGGCTTTGCAGGCAAGCAGCGTTACAAGGCCGATGCACCCTGCCCCTAAAATCACAACCGAGTCCCCTACCTGCACATTGCCCTGGTTCGCGGCATGAAAGCCTACGGAAAGCGGCTCGATCAGTGCTCCTTCCTTTGTGGATACATGATCCGGCAGCTTGAAGCACATATCTTCCGGAAACGCGATATATTCTTCATAACAGCCCTGTACCGGCGGAGTCGCCAAAAATACGACGTCCGGGCAAAGATTATAACGGCCTGTTTTGCAGAACTCACATTTTCCGCATGTAATGCCAGGCTCTAAAGCGACACGGTCGCCGACTTTTAAATGTTCTACGCCAGGCCCGGTCTTTACTACCGTTCCCGCGCATTCATGGCCAAGCATAAAATCTTTTTCCAAATCTACTTTATAGGCGCCGCAGCACCCATGATGGAAATAATGGACGTCCGACCCGCAGATCCCCACATATTCCAACTGTACCAGGACCTGTTTTTCCCCTGCTTCCGGTACCGGAACCTCTTCGATTACCATTTTGTCTATTCCGCGCATAAAAGCTGCTTTTTGCATTTCCATACCTGTTTCCACCTTTCTATACCTGTCTGTGATCTATGATTACCTGTCAGTTGCATGGCAGATCTGTACCTGGCAGCGGCAGAACCAGGCACAGACCCGTATTACACATTTTAAGACAATTGCAGGGGAATTACTGCGCCAGCGCGCCGTCTCCTGAGATTTCACCGTTATCTACATACATCTGGATATATTCTTCCACGTTTTCGGCGTTGATTTCCGGTGCGTCCACGAAATCGTTTACTTCCGTCACTTTCATCTCGCCCTTTAATACCTTATCCGCATATTCCATATTCTTTGCCGCCAGGTCTGCCGCGGACTGCAGTGCGGTACAGGTAAGCAGCCCTTCTTTGATCAACAGGCAGCCCTGTGCCGTGCCGTCTACGCCGTAAGCCAAAAATTTTGCTTTGCCGTCAGCCACATAATCGGAGTTTTCACGGATTGCCTCAATAGCGCCCGCAGCCATATTGTCATTCATAGAAATAATCGCGTCAATATGCTTTCCGGACTGCACCCAGGATTCCATCAACGTTAACGCCTCGTCACTGTTCCAGTTCGCATAGTCTTCATATAAGATCGTAACATCCGACCGTTTGCTGAAGAAATAGGTATCCCATGCTTCGCGCCTTTTTTCCGCATGATAGTTCCCGGACGGGCCTCTTAAAATTACGACATTCGCATTTTCCGGGATCTCTTCTACCGCACGGTCCGCGCCTACCTTTGCCTGTTCCATCGGATCCGCGTCTACGGTTCCGGTTCCTTCCATAACCGAATTGTCATCGCTGCCGTCCAGGTCGCTTTGATGCGTCGTCGGATTGGTCGTAATAACCGAAATCCCTGCGTCTACCAGATTTTTTACATATGGCGCCTGCGCCGCATTGTTATTCGACTGGACAATGACCAGATCATAATTTTTGGTAATGCAGTCTTCCAGCAGTCCGTTTTCCGTATTGTCATCCGCTTCGCCGCTGACGCAGGTCAGGTCGATATTGTCATATGTATCGGCTGTTTTTTTCAGTTCTGAAGTCAGCCATGCCGCAAACGTATCCGCGCTGGCCCTTGCCACAAAACAAACCCTCTTTGCTTCCCCGCTGTCGGAACCAGCGTCTCCTGCATCCCCGTCAGACGCAGAATCAGATGAAGAACCGGAATCCTTGCCGGATCCGGACGAATCCGCACCCGAACCGCATGCCGCCATCGATACCGCCATCATAGTGCTTAATAAGATTGCCGCTAATTTTTTTCTTTCATATTTTTCCTCCTTTTTCTGCCGCTTTATGTTTTGCCGCTTTTATCCGAGAATAAAAGCCTCTATGATATAAATTAGATAAAATGTGTAACATATTCTTTTACGGATTCGCCGTTATTTTTCCTTTTCCTTTGTGTCCTTTACGATAATGACTTTCTGTGATTTTTTGGACTTGCTGACTACATCATATGCTACGGCAAGGACGATAATCGATCCTTCAATTACCTGCTGGATATAGGAATTTACGCCTGTCAGGTTCATGACATTTTCCAAAAATCCGATAATAAAAGCGCCTGCTACCGTACCGCTGACAGTTCCGATACCTCCGGTAAAAAAAGTGCCGCCTACGATGGCTGCGGTAAGTCCGGTCATTTCGTAACCAATCGCGCCGTTTGGAAGTCCCGCGTTATTTCTGGCCATAAAAATCATGCCTGCCAGACCGACCAAAATCCCGTTTATGATATAAGAACGGTATATACTGCGTTTGGCATTGATACCGCTTGCTTCCGCCG
>CAJUIH010000108.1:0-6793 GCA_910586045.1 uncultured Eubacterium sp. | reverse complement strand
GCTTCCGCCGATCGCATACAGCCCGCGCCCGTATTTCGTATTGTTCATAATATACCAGATCACAATCGTAATTACGATGACAATCAGCACCGGAACCGGGATCGGCCCTACCGTGCCCTGTCCGATTTTTACAAAATCCCCAAGCTGGAGAATATTCTGGCCGTTCGTATAATAAAGCGCCACGCCTCTGGCTGCCATCTGCATGCCCAGGGTTGCGATAAACGCGGGTACATTGCACTGCGCTACGAAAAACCCATTGATCAGGTTACAAACCACGCCTACCAAAACCGCTACCGCTACTGCTACCAGCATCGAATGTGTCTGCTGGTAAGCGGATACGGAAAATACACCCGCAAGCGCCAATACCGAACCTACGGACAGATCCAAAAACCCGCTGATAATAAGCAGCATCTCCCCATAGGCAATCAAAATCCCTACGCAAAGCTGCCTGGATACGTTAATCAGATTGTTGCTCTGCAAAAAATAAGGACTGATCAGGCTGCAGGCAATAAATAATACAATTAAAACGATATAAATACTGTATTTTTGTAAATAATGCGTCAGATTCGCTTTCATATGGTACCTCTCCTTTCCAACTAACCCCAGCTAACCGTGTGTGGCGACCCCTGTGGCATACCGCATAATCGTTTCCTGTGAAAAATCTTCCGGCCCGATGCATCCGGTAATCCTGCCCTGGCACATAATATAAATCCGGTCACACATCCCGATCAGTTCCGGCAGTTCCGACGATACCATAATCACAGCTTTCTGTTCCTTTACGATATCCGTCATCAATTTATAAATCTCAAATTTGGCCCCGATATCAATTCCCCTGGTCGGCTCATCCAAAATCATAACGTCCGGATTGCAGAGCATCCATCTGGTCAGGAGCACTTTCTGCTGGTTTCCGCCGGAAAGCTTGGATATTTCCGTCTCCAGCGACGGCGCTTTTACATTCATCTTGCGAAACATCGTCTGCACTTCGCTGATTTCTTTTTTCCGGTGTGTATAACCGCCGAATATGAAGTTTTTCAGCGACGCCAGGCTCGCATTTTCGCGAATACTGCGCACCGGCACAATTCCGTCGTCCCGGCGGCTTTCGGAAAGCATCACAAGCCCATTTTCAATGCTGTCCTGGGAGCTTTTAATCTCCGTTACCTGTCCATGGAGTTTTACCGTCCCGCTGTCATGATGGTCCAGCCCAAATACCGCGCGCATCGTTTCGGTGCGCCCCGCGCCGACCAGTCCGGCAAACCCTACGATTTCTCCCTTGGATACATGGAAATTTACATCTTCAAATAAGCCTTCCTGTGTAAAATGCTCGACTTCCAACACTTTTTCGCCAACCGCAACCGTTTCCTTTGGATACACATTATCGATCCTGCGGCCTACCATCCTGGAAATCACGGTATCCAAGTCCAGGTCGCAGGCACGGTCCGTGGACACTACGGCTCCGTCCCGCAGTACGGAAATATCATCCGCGATCTTAAAAACCTCTTCCATTTTATGCGAGATATAAATGATGGACACGCCCTTAGCCTTTAGCTGTTCAATTTTATCAAAAAGCCTTGCCACCTCCCGGTCGGTGATGGAAGATGTCGGTTCATCCATAATAACGATCTGCGCGTTATTCGTAATTGCCTTAATAATTTCCAGCATCTGGATATCGGACAGGTCAGCGTTTTTAACTTCTGCGCAGGCGCATACGGCAGTCCCTCTTCTTCCAGAAATTTTACCGCATCCCGGCGTACCTTTTTCCAGTCTACCTTACCAAAACGGTTTACCGGCAGGCGCCCCAAAAACAAATTTTCTTCGATGGACAGCTCCGGGACATAATTTAGTTCCTGCGCGATCATGGAAACCCCCAATTCCATAGCCTGAATGGGATTTTTGATTTCTACCGGCTGTTCGTCAATATAAATCTGTCCTTTGTCCGCTTTGTACTAGCCCATGATGATTTTCATCAAGGTCGATTTCCCTGCGCCGTTTTCACCGCACAGCGCATGAACCGTACCTTTTCGTACGGCAAAATCAATGTTGCTTAATGCTTTCACCCCGGGAAAGGATTTTTCCACACCAGACACCCTCATCTTAATCACTTCCATACGTTCCTCCTCCTTTCTTGTTTGTATCATCAGTTTACTATACTTTTCTCAGTTTTGTCAATTGCTTTATATAACTTCGTTTGATATAGACAAGTTTTACCTGTCATTTTTGTGAATAATCCACAGTAAAAACGGATTTTTCGTCATGATTCATGGTTTTAATTTAATATCTTTTATAAAATGTTTTATCAAAATATTTATTTTTTCATTTATTAATTGACTTCTTTTATAAAATGTTTTATCTTAGTAAGCAGGAAAAAGAAAGGAGGAACCATTGCTTGCTAAAAAATATATGACACGTGATTTTGGAAATATCTATCGAATGATTTATCAGGAACAGCAAAGCTCCAGACAGCAGATTTCAGAAAAACTCAGTATCAGCCTCCCTACCGTAACGCACAACTTAAACCTGCTAAATGAAAGCGGCCTGATCTGCAAAAGCGGCGCGTTTCAATCTACAGGCGGGCGGAAAGCCAATATCTACCAGTTTATCCCGAATGCGCGTTATGCGCTTGGAATTGATATTACACAAAACCACCTTTCCATCGTATTGATCAATCTGAACCTGGACCTTATTGACAGCAAACGGATGCGCTGTGTATTTCAAGACACGGACGCTTATTATCAAAATGTAAAAACACAAGTACAGCTTTTTTTTCAGGAACACGCAATTGACATGGACAAGCTGCTGGGCGTGGGAATATCCCTGCCCGCCATTGTCGAAGAAGATCAGACCACGATATCCTACGCAACCGTGATCCGGATTTCCGGAAATATTTATGAACATATCAAGTCCCACCTGCCGTATCCATTCCTGCTGTTTAACGATGCAAATTCCGCAGGACTGGCGGAAAGCTGGTGTTCCAAATCCGACAAGCCGATCGTTTACCTGCTTTTAAGCAACAGTGTCGGCGGATCCCTTACTTTGGACGGAAAAATCTATACCGGCGTAAACTGGCGCGCTTCCGAGTTTGGCCATATGTGCATTGTACCGCATGGAAAACGCTGTTATTGCGGATGTTATGGCTGCCTGGACGCTTACTGCTCGGCCAAAAACTTATCCGATTTTACCGGCGGCAACCTGGGATCTTTCTTTGACGAATTATCCAGCGGCAATTCAGGTTACCGCAGGGTATTTGACGAATATATGGACTATCTGGCCCTTGCGGTCAATAACCTGCGTATGTGCTATGACTGTGATGTAATACTCGGCGGAACCATAGGTTCCTATATGGCGGATTACCTGATAGAGTTTCGGCAAAAAGCCGCCCGGTTAAATCCTTTTGAAAAAAGCGGGGAATACATTAAAAGCTGCCACTACCGCACCGAGGCGGCGGCAGTCGGAGCGGCAGCTTACTACATCAATGACTTTATAGAAAAACTATAACCACAGACTGCTGCAAAAAAAGCCCGGACAGGACAAACGTACGAAAAAGTACGCTTTGCCCTGTCCAGGTAACTGAAAACTTTGATTCTATATATTCGGTGATTGAATACTGCACAATAAACCCGATAAACGGCAGGCCAGAAACAAATGATATTGTGCTGAAATTTTACGCCGTTTATATATTTCGTCCTAATATTCTGCGTTCGATTCAATATTGAGCAAAATCCTTGTTACAAACATCCCGTCTTCCACGCTGAAATCCGTTTCTCCATCGTAACGCTGCGCTGTTTTGCGGATGCTGGCCATCCCGGTTCCCGCGGCCCTTTCAAACTTTTGTCCGGGCGAAATGGTATTTCTGCATTGGATCACCAGTTTATGCCCTTTTTGCCGGATACTCATTTTGATTTTCGCATCCTCAACCCCGGACTGTTCGGCGCCGTGAATGGCATTTTCACATACATTCGCCAAAATGGCGACCAGATCAATCGCCCGTACCGGAGAATTTTCCGCCACAGCCGCATCTATTTCCACTTTTGTACCTTTCATTTCCGCCCGTCTGGCATAGACCGAAAGGATACTGTCTACCGTCCTGTTTTCACAGATCCGTTTTACGCCCGCACACTCCACATCCTCTATATATTGGTTCAAATAATATAATAGCTGGTCCATCTCCCCTTTTTTAACATAATCCTGGATTAACAGGCAGTGGTGGCGGACATCATGGCGGATCCTTGCCGCCCTTTCCTCCGCCTCATCCGCCAGGGCACGCTGAAAGCGCAAAAGCTGTTCGTTCATGGCAAGAATACGGTTTTCTTCCTGATATACATGCTCTTTCCCAAGATGGATGTACAAATGAAACACGGTATACTGAACAATTCCAGCCATAATTAAATTCGCAAGCAGACGTACAATATTCCCCATAGCCAACTGGTGGCCGCTCGGCCAATATATGATAATGGAAGCTGCCATAACCGAAATCAGCATCGTTACGACACTAAACAGGTCCATCTCTTCGCGCAGGAAATCCAGGTTATATAAAAACGACCTGCGGAATTTTTTTGTCACAAACAAGAGCACAATGCTAATAATCATAATCCGTATCAGCAAATCCACCCAGCGGTTCCCATCAAACCATATCCGGGAAATATCTATTCCCAATACGACGCAGATCGCCAGAAAATAAAAAGCAAGCGCTATTTTGTACATAGACAGGTAAATACCCTCCCCGCTCATCGCAAAACAAAACACTCCAACCAGCAAAAGCGCGCTCAGCCCGGAGAGCTTGATAAAACTCCGAATCGATACCATATACCACAAACTGTATAAAAAATTCAGACCCACTCCGTAAGCCACATAATACAAAATCGTCTTTTTCATTGGCAGTTTCGGACGATCAAGAAGCAGGAATACCGACATCATCAAAAACGCGCTAAGTCCATTCCGCAGCATTGCTACCCAAAAAGATCCGCCTAACATTCCGCACCCCTTTCCTTTCGATTCCATTCCTTTTGTTTGGATCTTTGCGCCTGCTGCCTAGGTTATATTCTGCTTTTTTCCGTGTTCCCTCTCCCATTGTAATTCCTGCCCGCTCCAACTTCTTCTTTTGTATTTCCCTATTTTCCTGACCTGTTTTGACCCATGCTGCGGCATAGGCACGATTTTTTGTCCTGCCGGCCTATCCGCAGGATCCCGCTTTAATACCATGTGGTTATGATTACGGGAACCTGCCGCCCCTTGCAGCCGCCTGCCGTCTTTTTGGCAGATTGCCGCTGCCTGCAGGCGGCGTGTACTGTTACGCGGTTTTTTCGCAGTCCCGCGGTTTTCGCGCCGGTCATACCACACAATGATATTGCCGGTATCTTTTTGACCGCCGCTGCGCAAAACCTCCCGTTTTTTTATCTTACCAAACAAAAATCCGGATGCCTGAAAGACAATCAGGTAAATGGCAAGAGCAAACACATATTCACTGCCGACCGCATCATAGCCACGTTCCTGAAAAGTATAACCGACCGCCCATTTTCCCGCCATATAAGACGCGGCCAATGCATACAGCGCCCTAAGGAACTGGCAAATCCCTACACGCAACATAATAAAGTCTCCTCTCATCCGTTTCTGCCATTTTATCTCATATAAACCGTGTTTGGAAGACTTACCGCGCAAACCGCATTTTTTTCGGAATATTTTACAATTTACCGCCTGCTTCTACCCCCCCCCACAATAATAAGCGAAATATTTGTCGCGCAGCGGCTGGTACGCGCCTCTCGGCAGATAGATGCTTGTTCCGTTGTCCAGGCAGACATCGTGCGCGTTCAAACTGTCTATATGGGCCAGGCTCACAATATAAGAAGCCCCTACTTTGACAAATTCTTCATACCCGGAAAGCATTTCCGACAGTTGGTTAATCGTCATGCGCAAAACCTCCTGCGACCCGTCCGCCAGATGCAGACATTGGCGTTTCCCCTGCGCTTCACAGGAAACAATATGATCTACCAAAATCCTGCGCAGCCGCCCGTCAATCCTAAGCAGCAAATACCGTCTGCGGTTTTCCGCAATCTCCTCCATCAGGCCGTCCAAAGCAGCAAACAACCGCTTTTTCACAATCGGTTTTACAAGATACTGCGAAGCATTTACCCCAAACGCCTCCAGTGCGTGTTCCGTGGAAGAAGTCAAAAAAATGATCCGGCATTCATTGCCTAATCTGCGCAGCTCTTTTGCCACATAAATCCCTGTTTTATGCGGCATATAAATATCCAGCAGCAAAATATCCGGCAAATACCCATGTTCCCGGATCCGTTCCAGCAATTGCTCGGTATCCAAAAAACATTCGGATGCGATTTCATGCTCCGGATGCTTCTTTTTATAATCCGCCAGCATAGCTTGTGTTTTGTCCAGTTCTGTTTTTTCATCGTCGCAAAGCGCAATTTGATACATGTTGTCGTCTCTTTCGTAAGTTTTTCCCTATCAAAAATTCATGTTTTCATATTATAGCATTCCTGCCTGAAAATCAATAGGTACACAATTACGCATTTGAAAAATATTCGGGGACGCCGGATGAGGGACGCAGGTCTGGCTCTACATCACATACATTGCATAGAAATCAGCACATGTATGGCTGACAAGATTCCACGAATCTGTTTTATATATTACGATTACGTATAGGATACCAGTTGTAAAGCATGCAAAGAATAGCATGGAAAGCCGGGCAAACCGTCTCTCCATGCGTCCGGTGAGCAAAAATGTAACATCTTATCTATATAAACGGCGTAAAATTTCAGCACAATATCATTTGTTTCTGGCCCGC
>CAJUIH010000107.1:1856-10683 GCA_910586045.1 uncultured Eubacterium sp. | reverse complement strand
TATGCGTTCGCGACCTGTTTTCTTCCTGGGAAAGCAGGTTTTTTTGCGGTGTTATGATTAAAAATGAAACATCACAGCAAAAGCAAGGAGAAAAAAGTATGAAAAAAAGCTTGAAAAAGGTATGTGCTATGACGTTAACCCTGCTGCTGTGCGGCAGCCTGGCTGGCTGCGGCAGCGTATCCGCGGATCACAATGATACCGCAAAAACAAACGGCTCCGTCAAGGAAAGCAGTCTTTCTGCTAAAAACAGTCCGTCCGCGGACTTGGATCCGGACGGCTCCGCAAACCCGGAAAATTCCGGGCCATCTTCAGACAGCCACTACCCGGTCACTTTGACGACTTATGACTACGAGGGCAACGAAATCGAAACAACCTACGAAAAAGCCCCCCAGCGTGTGCTGTGCGTATACCAAGGGACGATCGAAACCATGATTGCCCTAGGACTTGAAGACCGTGTAACCGCCTGCTACGGCCTGGATAACCCGGTCAAAGAGGAATGGGAGGACGGCCTTGCCAAGATGCATTATCAGGAAGATGTATTTGCCCCGGACAAAGAAACCGTCCTTTTAATGGAACCGGACCTGATTTTTTCCTGGGGGTCGATTTTTAGCGACAAAAATCTGGGCAGCCCTGCTGAATGGATCGCAAACGGCACGAATACATACATCAGCACCAATACCCGCCCGGGCGGCCATCCGCGTACTTTGGAAAATGAATACACAGACCTTTTGAATATCGGAAAAATTTTTGATGTGGAAGACCAGGCGCAGGCGCTTGTGGATGATATGAAGCAGGAAATTGCCTCTGTTTTGGATCAAACCAAAGGCCAGGACGCCCCGCGTGTGTGCGTGATTGAATTTCTGGACGACACAATTAGTAATTACGGCGCTTCCCAGCTCGGCGGCGATATGGTCGCCCAGCTCGGCGGGAAACTGGCGGAACCGGACGCCAGTACGATCGGGGAAGAAGACCTGCTGCGCCTGGATCCGGATGTGATTTTTATTGTTTATATGGCACGTACGGAAAATGTAGAAGCACAAATGCGTGCAAAAATAATGGACAACCCAGCCTTTGCCGACCTAAGCGCCGTGAAAAACAGACGGGTCTGTACCATTATGCTGGGAGATCTATACGCCAGCACAGTCCGTTCCATTGATGGAATCCGCACATTTGCCGCCGGGATGTACCCGCAGCTTTCCAAGTAAGCCATGGACAGACAGCATAAAAGAAACAACCGCGCAAAACGTCCACCAGTATGGCTGGCTGCCTTGGTACTGCTGGCAGCAGGGCTGGCTGTATCTGTGCTGGCAGCAGTCGCTATAGGCAGTACAGATATCCCCGTTTCGGATGTTTACCATGTGGTCGTATACCAGATTTTCGGAATCGGGGATCTTTCGTACGGACAGGGCAGCATTTTCCGGGCCGTATGGTTTCTGCGCCTGCCCAGGCTGGTTTTAGCCGCAGCGATCGGGATGAGCTTGTCTGTCTGCGGCAGCGTCATGCAGGCCGTTGTAAAAAATCCGCTGGCAGACCCTTATGTACTGGGGATTTCTTCCGGCGCGTCCTTAGGGGCGACCTGTGCGATCCTGCTTGGGGCCGGGTCCGCTTTTGGTCAGAATTTTATCGGCATTATGGCTTTTCTTGGTTCCTTTGCCGTATCCATCCTTGTGGTAATCTTGGCCAGTATCGGCGGACAGGCCAGTTCCATGAAACTGCTGCTCGCCGGGATGGCGTTAAACAGTATGTGCAGCGCGTTTTCAAATTTCATTGTCTCCACCGCGCATGATAAAGAGGGAATCCGCACCGTCACCTACTGGATGATGGGCAGCCTGGCCGGAGCCGGCTGGGAGGAAAACGGCGTTATACTTTTCACTGCTTTGTCCGGAACTCTTTTCTTTTGGACACAGCATCGAAACCTCAACCTGATGCTGCTTGGGGATGAAAGCGCTGTTACACTCGGCACCAACCTGTGCCGCTGGCGCTACCTTTACCTGGCCGTATCCGCCGTTATGACCGGATTTGCCGTTTATGCCGCCGGAATGATCGGTTTTGTAGGGCTGGTGATCCCGCACTGCACGCGGATGCTGTCCGGTACGGATCATAAAAAGCTGATCCCGCTGTGCGCCCTGAGCGGAGCAATCTTTCTCATATGGGCGGACGTTGCCTGCCGGATTTTAGTCAAGGGGACGGAACTGCCGATCGGCATCCTGACGGCTATGATCGGCGCCCCTTTCTTCCTTTATTTGATGATTCGCAAAACATATGGGTTTGGGGGACAATAAAATATGAATATAGCAACAAACGCCATAGAGAAAGTCCTTGGCAAAAACCGGATCTTAAAAGGCATCGACCTGAAAATCGAAGACCGGGAATTAATCGGTATCATCGGCCCTAACGGCAGCGGGAAATCCACCCTGCTCAAATGCATTTATCGGACGCTGCGTCCTACAGGCGGAGCCGTATATCTGGACGGCAGGCCCCTTTCCCGTTATTCCTACCGGGAATCCGCCAGACGCATCGCTGTCGTCGCACAGCATCATTCCTATTCGTTTGATTTTACGGCGGCAGAAGTGGTCCGTATGGGCCGCTCCCCGCACAAACGCTTCCTGGAACGTGATGACGCGAAAGACTTGCGGATTGTCGCGGACGCGTTAAAAACCGTAGGCATGGCCGCGTATGCCGACCGCTTATTTTCCACCCTATCCGGCGGGGAGCAGCAGCGTGTGATCCTAGCGCGTGCCCTGGCGCAGCAGACGCCCTGCCTGATCCTGGACGAGCCGACCAACCATTTGGACATCAAATACCAGCTCCAGCTTATGGACCTGATCCGAAATCTGGACCGGACGGTCATTACCGCGATCCATGACCTCCATATCGCCGCGATGTACTGCGACCGGATCGTGGCCTTAAAGGACGGCAAAATCGCCGGACAAGGCTCTCCAAACGAGCTGCTGACACCGGCATTTATCCGTGCGGTCTATGAAGTGGACGCACAGGTGATAACCGATGAAGCCGGAAACTTGCATATCCTGTTCCAGCCGGAACAAAACAGAAAGGAATCCAAACAGCATGAATCCTGACGAAAAAAAACAAGCCGTTATTGTCACCAGTTTCGGTACCACCGTCGAGCAGGCCCGCGGCAGCATTACGGCCGTAGAGGAAACGTTAGCTGCCTGCGCGCCTGGTTATACATTTTTACGGGCTTTTACCAGCCCTACGATCCGCCGGATTCTCGCGGGGCGCGGGGAACGGGTGCCCAGCCTGCCCGAAGCGATGGATCAATTGCATGGACAGGGCTTTACCCATGTGATAGTCCAGCCTACCCACTTATTATACGGGTATGAATATGACAATCTGCACGCGCAGGCCCTTTCTTTGACCGCACGGTTTGCATCAGTAAAAATCGGCCGCCCTCTGCTTTCCGACAATCAGGCGATCCAACAGTTTGCGGGCCGCCTGTGCCAGACACATCCAAACAAAAAGGGGCACGCCGCCGTATTTTTAGGCCACGGCACCGCACATTTTGCCAATGCGGCCTATCCCGCCCTGCAGACGGCGCTGCGCCTGCTTGGGCGCGACGACCTGTATATCGGGACTGTGGAAGGCTGGCCGGGGCTTTCTGATGTGGCCCGTGAGCTTGCGCCATACCGTCCACTCAAAGTGGACCTGGTGCCTTTGATGCTGGCAGCCGGAGAACATGCAAAAAAAGACATGGCCGTTTCCTGGAAAAACAGCCTGGAGCAGGCTGGGCATACCGTTTCCTGCTCCTTTCAGGGACTGGGCGAACTGCCATGGGTACAGCAGATGTACCGGGAACGGCTGTTGGAAGTACTATAACTGGACATATTCCCCATCCAAAAACAATTCTTCCACAACCAGCAGCGGAATGTTTTCATAATCGGAATAAAACAGAAGCGTAAACGAAATCCTTTCTTTTTTTGAAAATTCCACAGACGGAAAATCTTTTCTCCATTGCGCCAGCCTCCTTGCCCATGTATCCGCGGTTTCCTGCGCGTTCGCGGCACTGAGTGCCGTACGTATCTGCAGAAATACCGGAAAACTGACCGCAGAAAGCCCCTCATACATTGCACACGTATAACGGCACGACGCTTCCATTTGCACGCTTGCGCCGCCGCACAGGCCAGCCAGATACCGAGCCAGGCGCCCGCTTAATGACCTGCCCTTTTCCCGGTCCGGCGCCAGGTCTGCCTTTCGTATCTTGCAGCACCCGCTGGCAGGCGCGTCAAATGCCAGGGTTCCTGTTGTAAATACAAAGGATTTGTCCATATCCCTGCCGCAGAGGTTTGTATTCTGTTGGATCCGGATTTGCGCAGCCGCATTCTGATACTGCAAAATCTCCTGCCGCGGCATGATAATCGTACGTTTATGAATGGCCTGTCCGGCGGAGCAGCTTAACGGGATTGCGTCTTTATAAAACATCCAGGTATGTTCGGCTGTCTCGACCGCTTCATATCCTGCAATCCGCGGTTCTATATGCAGCGTTTCTATACGCAGTGGTTCCTGCGTATTTTGGCATAGCCGATCCGGCCGCGCCGCGGTTTTCACCTGGATGCCGTCCGTTTCTATTTCCGTAATGGCCATGCAAAACCGCCCGTGGACGTCATCGGACTCTGTAATGGTAAAAGAAATCCCGCCGGAAGCCGCCGGGCCGTTGTTTTGCCCGCTGTTTTGCAGCGTTACAACGGATGCCAAAGCAGAAAAAATCTGATACGCACATTGAAAAGTATCCCGGTATTTTTGTGCCAGCTCCTCCTGCGGGCGTACGCATGTGCTCTGGCAGATCTTAGACGCAAGCACCGTAAGATCGCATAGAACCGCTTCCGCGGAATCTTCCGCCTGCGCAAGGACGGCCACAAAACCCGCGTCCAAATCCGATGCTTCCGCCTGTTTCCCGACGTTATAATTTACCCTGCACCGCACGCTCTGCTGCGGAAAATGATAAGAACGGGAATATGTAAACGCATAGCGCCACAGGCTTTCGTTTTCCTCCTCCTGCTCTGCCTCCTGCGCCGTTAGCTGCGGCATTTCCGGAAACGTATCCAACGGAAACGGAACTTTCAGCACCTGGTCCCCGCACAGAGCCATCTGCACAAGATTTTCCGTTATGCCGCTGTGCCAGGCGGATGCATGGAAACCATCCGTACCCGGTACCGGCGTAATCCCGCTTTCGATCTGCGATACCTGCAGCCACGGACCCACATCCATGCCGGATAACACTGCCCCGTTTTTGCCGATGACCGTTTCCTGCCCGGATATGGTAAATGCGCAGGTGTTTTTCTCCCCAGCCTGCAGCCTGACATCCGAATAAGTAAACAGGCCGTCCGCATCCGACAGTGTCCCGTAAAGCACCGCGTATTCTGGCAGGCCGCATACGTCAGCCGTAAACGATACGACCGCCTTTGTTGTAAAATAGGAAGCAAGGGAACCGTACAAGTTTTGCAAAAAGGCTTCCTTAGCCGGTTCCGGCACAGGCTCCTTTGCGTCCTTTGGATCCGCAAATGGGGAAACCAGCATCCCCGACAGCTTATCTGCCAGCTTTATTTTGACATCCAGCAGGCCGTTGTAATCACAGCCGGCCAGCCTTGCCGCGCCCGCGATTTCTGGCGAAAACATTTGGTCCATGCACTGCAGCGCATGTTTCATCCACAAGTTCAGATCGATCCCGCGCAGGCTCCGTTTCTGTAGATCCGCACCAAACGCGCCGTCCGCGTATGGCCGGATTTGTACATCGTCACACGAAGCCAGCGTATTGGAAAACGGTGCGGGCAAAAATACCCTCTGCCCTGCCGTACGGAGTGTAAGATCCGCGGCCCGAAACGCAGATATACTGGAAGCGCCGCCGCTTTTTAAGGCAATCGTACCTGGAAGCGCCTGGCGAAGCCGCGTGTCAAATGCGCGCAAATCCTGTGGTACGCTTATGATTGTTTCCGTATCCAGCAGTTCTTTACATTCCTCATATCCCCAGTCCGCTTTTCCCGCGCGCTTGATTGCCAGCGCGCATTCCAACGGGACCAGGCTTTCTTTGGTCAGCCTGCTTTTTTCAAACGCGCCGCAAATGGTAAACTCCATCGGCGCAGTGCTTTCTTCTCCCAAACGGCATTCCCCGCTTTGCGCTTTCCGCAAAAACGCCAGGATCGTATCCGCCATCCGCAGCAGCGCATCTTTATCCAGTTCCTGGGAATAGCCCGCAAACAGGGAACAGCGCAGATATACATGTACATGTTCATCGGCAAGCTGCCTTTTTAAGCGTGAATAAAGTTTTACTGCATTGCCCCACTGCTTTTGCCGCAACTGCTGCGTTTGCTCTAATTGCCGCTTTTGCTCTAATTGCTGCCGCGGTATTTTCTGCCTATCATCCTGCATGTAATTCTCCGCCGCAAAACGCATCACTACTTCGACCGCAAACGGCGCGTCCGCATCCGGCAAAGGCCCCGGCCCGCAGTACTGCTTTGGCTGCCAAAATGCCGAAATGGATTCCCATTTCGACAGGCTCAGCAAGGCATCCTGATATCCAACAGCCCTTGCAGTCGGAATCGGGGACAGCAGGCGGTTTCCATAATAGTCCAGCCATTCCAAACTGCCGCACACCAATTTTCCGACCGAACGGTATCCGCCGCCCATATAAGCATCCGCTGCAACCGCTAAATCATATTGGATCTGCCCGTCCGTTTCCTGAAAAGAAGCGGGGCTGGAAACGTCTTTTGTCCCTGTCATGCCAAACCGCAGCAAAGAGTAATTATTTTCCAATACGGCCTGCGCGTATGTTTCCGCTTTCGGCTCTGGGACTGCGGGCAGGGGCGCTCGTGTAAATATATACCGTTCATTGACCGCGCTTTTTGTCTGTTCGCTTGCACTGCCCGCCCAAAATCCGGCCTGGACCGGAACACACAATTTCTGCCCGCCTGCGAATAAGGATGTTTTTCCACGGTTCATAAAAAGGGCCTGCGCCGCGGTAACGCCGTTTCGCTTGGCAAATTCCAATAATGTCTCGCTTTCTTTTGGAACAGCCTGAAAGGATACCAGCCGTGCCGTACCCTTGTCGATGCTCACGACATCTGTAAAGTCCCATTTCGTCCGCGGGTTTAACAGCGCCCCTCCGTTTTCCTGTGCCAGCATACGGATGCTGCTGCAGTAGCGCCGCGCCGCTTCCTGCGGAATGAAATCCGCCGGATCCCGCACCAAAATCTGCGCGTCATACCGCTGCGCACAAGCCAAAAGGGCCTCTCCCTCCTGCGGCGGCCTTGTTTTCGCGGATGGATTTAGCTGGGATACGGCCAAAAACGGCTGCTCTGTTCCATCTGCCGTCTCTGCCGAAAAAAGGCACAGCTTTCGGATATCCGGTTTTTCCGTAACCAGCGTTTCTAACATAGAAATATCCTGCGCAGACGCCGTTTCGATGATATACGTACCGTCCGTGCCAGTACTTCGCAGGGAAAACTCCATCAGATACAGCGGCGTCACGCTGATCTTTCTTGTTTCCATCGTTTCACCATGTTTGGCAAGCGCGAATGTAAAACGAGGCGAAACGGCATACGATTCCAGGAAATACGAAAGCAGCCCCTGCGGAATCCGCCAGATCCAGCTTTCCTGCTGCCGCATGGGGCTTGCAAAGGAAAATACCGCGGGAATCCACGCGGCCTGTACTTCCGGCATTTCATAGGGCAAGGCAAATCGTCCCATATGCGAAGCGATCTGCCTTGCAGCCGCGGCCGAGCCGTCCGTTTCCGACAAAGCAAGGGAAAAATACCGCGGCAGGGACAGGCAGCAGGTCTTTGACCGCAGGCCGACGGTAAGCGGCGTTTTCCCGTCCGCGCCGCCAAATGCCAAAAATGCCTGCCCCGCAAGCGCCGTAGCTCCCGCTTCTTTTGGAAGTACCAGCGCTCCCTCCCGCTGTGTCACCCACAGCCCTTTTTGCGCAGGTACAATGAGTGTTTGAAAACCGCCTTTTTCTTCCGTCTGGGCCGGCAGGCGCAAACCGTGCAGCGAATATCTGGAAAGAAGGCCGGACAGGCTGGTATAAAAGCCCTGTTTTTCCAATAACCGCAAAAGTTCCGCAAACGCGCAGGCATCCAGCCGTTCTTTTTTTAACGTAAACCGCATTTGGCGTACCACGTGTTTTACCGCCATGGAAAACCAGTCCGCAAACAGCAGCGCGCCGACGGACATCCCGTTTCCTGCCTGCTTTAAGCGTTCCTGTTTTTGCTGTGCCGGCTTGCCTTGGGATTCCTCTTCTACCGTAACCGCCAGCTTTTGAAAAATCTCCCGAAAAACCGCAAGCGCGCCCGGCGCCAAATCGTTATAGTCCGCAATGGAATACCACGGCTCCTCCCCCGTTTGGTCATAGCCCGGCGAAAGCTCTACCGCGGGCGGCAGCGGGAAATATACGCCGTTTATGCTTTCTTCCCGGCCTAGCCCCGCATAAGCCCGCAGGCTGTCCTCGATGCGGATACAGAAAAACCGTTCCATAAAATCCACCGCGTCCGCCGGCGTAACCGCAAGCGCCGCTTCCTCAAAATATGCCTCCAGCCCCGCTAAGTAATCGTCGGTCACTACAAACCCGTCCAGTTCTTTTTTGGATACCGTTTCTTTGCCCGCCGCGGCAACCACCCAATAAACAAGTGTCTCTGCCAGTGCTTGGAACGATTCTCCCTGCTGTACCGTCAGCAGCACATTCGCCAGTACAAAACGCCTGCCGCTGCCGTATTCGTCTGCCGCCGCCGTCACAGACAGGGCCATATTTCCGCTGATCTGCACAACCTCCCCGTCTTTTAGCCTGCCAAAATCAACATCCAATGCAGGTGCGGAC
>CAJUIH010000107.1:0-1756 GCA_910586045.1 uncultured Eubacterium sp. | reverse complement strand
CACAACCTCCCCGTCTTTTAGCCTGCCAAAATCAACATCCAATGCAGGTGCGGACGCAAACAAGTACAGCGCCCGCGTTGGTTTTCCTATCGCACGTTCCCCGTCCCACGGCGCGGCCGAATTTTGCGCGAGCACAAAGCTTTCTTTGATCTGGAGCTTAAAATGGAACGAGATCGAGATTTTAAAAATCCCAAGGTTGATGCGCAATTGAATAGAAGCTTCCACTGTCGCGGATGCCGTAAGCTCCACGGCCCGGCATGTCTCGTAAATAAAAGAAACCATTACATTTACCATCAGATTGACCGAAGCGCGAATCACCGCAAAATCAATCGAGCCATAAACCTGGGCGGTCAGGGAAGCCATGCCGCTAAGGCAATAATACCATGGCTCCTGGGCGTCCGCCGCCGGTGGCCAGCCGCCGTCCATACCGCCCGCATAGGGAATCCATTTGGCCATCACACCTTCCAAAATAACCGAAGCCGTCACGGAAAACCCGCCGCTTAAAATGCCGTACTGGATACACTTGCCGATCCCAAGCCGGATGCCAAGCCCAAACGCAATCACCGGATCAAAGACGCCTTTGTCTGTCTGCGGCAGACGGACCCCGCCCGCCTGCGCCGTAGCGGAAGAAAGCCTGCCAAAATAAAGCCCCGCCGCTCCGGTTAACGGTATACCCGGCGGCACAATGCCGCTTAAAGAAAACGAACGTGAAAAATCCCCATTCTTTGGAAATCCAAAATCCACCTTAAAATCACCGTTCGTATACACTTCCAAATAAAAATCCGCCAGTGTAACGGCAAAGATCCCAAGGTCCAGTTTCCGAAACCGCTCCGGCAGCACGACGAAAGCTTGAAAAACGCCAAGCGCTTCGTTTATTTTCGCATACACGACTTCAAATGAAAATCCGGCAAATACTTTTGCGGCCGCGCCGTCCAGCCGAACCTGCAGCGCATACAGCGAAGGGTCATAAAATACAAGCGACGTATCCAAAAAAAACGTATTTCCTGTTTTTAAAATGCCAAGCTGCGCCGCCGCCAGTACCCCGGCCGTCTTATCAAAGGCCGGCATAGTTTCCTGCGCCGTATGCTCCTTTAAATACGCCACCGCCTCTTTCGCATGTTCCGGCCGATAGCCTTCCTCGAAAAACCGCAGGTTTTGACCAAACGCAAGGTAGCAAACTTCCAGCGGCCGCTTCCCGCAGCCTGCCGGCACAGGAGCCGTACCTGCCTGCGCCGCGTCCCATGCCAGCTCCTGAGCCTTGCTTTCCCAGGCAAAACGGACAGATAGCTGCACGCAGATTTTCTGCGCCGCTTTCGGATCGTATACGACCGCCAGATGTTCGACCGTGCAAAACGACAGGTCAATCTGTTTGTTTATCTCAAACGAAAATTTCTTTGCCGTAAAAAAGTACACCAGATCAAAGTCCAATTTACAGTGATTTAACAAATTCCACGGCTCGTCCAACGAATAGCCTGTTCCATACAGCCAGCTTAAAAACGTCTCCACCATAGCTCCGATGCTAAGATCCGAAACGGAAATTTCCGCCACGGTTTCCGCTCCCTTTTTTTCGACGATACCGTAAAAACTGCCCCACTGCAGGAAAAACGCCATTTTTTCACCATAGTCCAGACGCAGCTTTACATCCGCGCCCAGCAATTCCGCATCCGCTTCCAGATACGCATAGTATGCATTCTCTTTTCGCCCGACCGCCCCTTTGGCCGAAAGCGGGCCCAGTTCCGCAAGCACGCTGGCCTGC
>CAJUIH010000106.1 GCA_910586045.1 uncultured Eubacterium sp. | reverse complement strand
CGGGCGTATACGGTGGATTCGATGGGGAATCGGATTTACGGCGCGTACAGCGCGGTGAAGAGTATCCGAGTGAAGAAGTAACGCGGTTAGTTTGTTCGGCGGAATGGCTGTAAAAGCACAGGTTTGTATGTGTGAAACTGCGTTTTGATGATGGGAGTTACTGCTGTTTTGCGTGGCAGAGTTCCGCAGGGTGTGGTAAGGAACTGTGCAGAAATAACTTATGCACAGTTCCTAAGGGAAAGCGTGTGGGAGGGAAAGGCTATGAGGAAGACGGGCAGAAAGATTTTGGCGGTGTTTCTTGCACTGTGTGTGGCATTTGGGACAATGGTTTGGACCAATAGATCGGAAGAGGTTCATGCAGAGGTTTTTGGGGATTTTGAGTATAAGATTTTAAGAGATGGAAAGGTGCAAATTGAGATTACTAAATACAGTGGATCAAATACGGACGTGACAGTTCCTGCGATGATTGATGGAAAAAATGTGTCAAGTATAGGTGAAAAAGCTTTTATAAATTGTAGTGATTTGATAAACGTCGATCTTCCAGGTGAAATAACGAATATAGGTGCTTCTGCTTTTCAGGGATGTAGTAGTTTGGCAAATATTGATTTTCCAGATAAATTGACGAATATAGGTATTTCCGCTTTTCGGGGGTGCAGCAGTTTGGTAAACATCGATTTACCAGATGAAATAACGAATATAAGCGATTCTGCTTTCCAGGATTGTAGTGGCTTAGTAAGCGCTAACTTGCCAGATGGTCTAAAAAAGATAAATTATTCTTCTTTTTCAGGCTGTACCAGATTGAAAAGCGTAGATTTGCCAAATAGTCTGATAAGTATAGGTGGCAGTGCTTTTTTGGATTGCAGTAATTTGACCAGTGTAAAGTTACCAAATGGTTTAACGAGTATTGGTGGAAATGTTTTTTCGGGCTGCAGTGGCTTAACAAGTATCAATCTTCCAAGTGGATTAACCAGTATAGGTAATGAAGCATTTTATAATTGCAGTAATTTAATAAATATCATTCTTCCAAATGGTTTAACTAGGATAGAGCAATCGACGTTTTCAGGCTGCAGTAGCTTAATGAATATTAGTATGCCAAGTAGCCTGACGAGTATTGCGGGAACTGCTTTTTCTGATTGCAGCAGTTTGACAAGCGTTAATCTTCCAGAAGGATTAACGAGCATAGATGGAAATGGGGTATTTCAGAATTGTACCAAGTTATCGAGTATTTATCTTCCAAGCAGCCTGACCAAGATAGGCAGCTATTGTTTTAAAAATTGCACAAGATTAACAAGTGTTAGTCTTCCGAGCGATCTGACCAGCATAGGTAATGGTGCTTTTTGGGATTGCAGTGGATTAACAGGTATTCATTTGCCAGATAGGATAACAAATATAGAGAATAGTGTATTTAGGGATTGCAATAGCTTGACGAATATTAGCCTGCCAAGTGGTTTGGAAAGTATAGGTAATTGGTGTTTTTCTGGCTGTAGTAATTTAACAAGTATTACACTGCCGAGTAGTTTGACAAGTATAGGCGATAGGGCTTTTGCTGAGTGCAGTAACTTATCGAATATCAGTTTGCCTGATAAGTTAAAAAATTTAGGCCATTCAGTTTTCTTATTATGCAGTAGTTTGATTGATATTGATTTGCCAAACGGGATGACAAATATAAAAGACCTTACTTTTTCGGAGTGTAGCAGTCTCAAAAGAATAAGATTACCAGATAACCTGAAGAGTATTGGTGAGTGGGTTTTTTCAGATTGCAGTAATTTGAAAAGTATAAACTTGCCAAGTGGAGTGACGACGATAGGAGAAAGCGCTTTTTCAGATTGCAGTAGTTTGAAAAGCATTGAATTGCCAAGCGGAGTGGTAAGTATAGAAGAGTTTACTTTTAGGGGTTGTAGTAGTTTGACGAGCATTCGTTTCCCTGATAATTTGACACGTATAGGTCATAGCGCTTTTCGGATTTGTGAAAGTTTGATCACGGTTAATTTTCCAAGAGATTTGACGAGTATAGATGATATGGCTTTCTTAGGTTGCAGCAATTTGAAAATGATTAGTTGTTATAGTGCCTTGAAGAGTATTGGGGAATGGAACTTTGACTATACAGAGGTTTCAGATATATATTATTTTGGTACGGAAGAGCAATGGAATAATATTCAAATCGCACAAACAGGCAATGGAAGATTGTATTATCCTGCAATAAAACATTTTAATGAACCAGTGCCTGATCCGACTAAAGATTATGAATACAAAACACTGAATGACAATACAATCGAAATCACAAAATACACAGGATCCGGCACAACAGCGGATATCCCAGCCCAAATCGATGGTAAAAATGTAACCAGCATAGGAAACGAAGCGTTTCGCAACTGCACGGCATTGCGCTCCGTTACCATTCCAAACAGCGTGACAAACATAGGAGGATACGCTTTCGGAGCCTGCAGCAGCCTGACCGACGTCAGCATTCCAGAGGGCGTAACAAACATAGGGGAATATGCGTTTTGGTCTTGCAGCAGTTTAAACGGCATCAACCTCCCGGATAGTGTAACAAACATAGGCAATGGCGCATTCTCCCGATGCACGGCGCTGACGGCAATCCATTTTCCGGACAATATGACAAGCCTAGGAACGATAGATTTGTTTTTTAACTGCTCCAGCCTGACAGAACTTACGCTTCCGGACTGTGTAACAAAGATTGACAACGCGGCATTTTATAATTGCACAAAACTGCAGGAAATTCATATTCCAGTCAGTGTGACAAGCGTAATAGAAGATGCGTTTGATCAGTGTACAAGCTTAACCGACGTATATTATTCCGGTACCGAAGCACAATGGAACGATATAAAAATCAGTGACAATGGCAACGACAGCCTGAAAAATGCCGTGAAACATTTTGCTGGCCAAGCCCCGGACGTATCCAAAGACTACGAATACAAAACGCTCACCGCCGACACCGTCGAAATCACCAAATACAAAGGCTCCGCCCAAACCGTAACGATCCCCGCCAGCCTGGACGGGAAACAGGTCGTAAAAATCGGTACCCAGGCGTTTCGGGACAACACGGCCCTGACCGAAGCTACAATCCCGGCAACCGTAACGGAAGTAGACGGCTATGCATTTTACAACTGCCCAAACCTCACTGCCCTGCATGCCGACCCGTTCAGTGAAAGCTTTGTATCTGAAAACGGAATCCTGTATAACAAAACAAAAACCGAACTGATCCGGTATCCGGAAAAGAAAAGCGGCAGTACATACGAGATTCCGTCCGGCACAGCCGCCATAGGCGCCGCTGCATTTTCCGGCTGTAAAAACCTGACTAGCGTAACCATACCAGAGGGGATGTCCGCTATCAGGGAAAGCGCTTTTGTGGGCTGTGAAAACATCACAGGCCTTATACTGCCAAAAAGCCTGACGCAAATCGGCACTTATGCTTTTCTTTCCTGCAAAGGCTTGAAACAGATTTCCATTCCAGACGGTGTCAAGCAAATAGAAAGCGGCGTTTTCCAAAATTGCAGCAGCCTGGCACAGGCAGAACTCCCGCAGGGCGCGGCAGAAATCGGCATATTTGCATTTGTAGGCTGTACCAGCCTGAAATCCATAGCCATACCAGCCAGTGTAGGGAAGATTTCCAGCGGTGCTTTTGGAAATGCCAGTGATCCAAGCAGCCTGCAAGACATATATTATGGCGGCAGTGAAAAACAATGGGAACAAATACAGGTTACCGGTTCCGATGTAGCAAGCGGCAGCAGTGTAACAGAAAAACTGCGTCTGACCGCAACTATCCATTTTCAGGAAGAACAGACACCGCCGAACCCAATACCGGAAGAACCGGTTCTTCCAACTACAACCAATGCCAAAGAGGAACTGGAACGCTTAAAATCCGGCGACCCGCTGTCCCTGGAACCGGACTTTCGGCATTACTTATCTTCGGAACAGATCGACGTAGTAGAAAGCTGCATTTACATCTGGCTGGCCGACATCAATTACGCTTACCAATATTCCGGCGGCAGCGGTATGCGGGAACAGATCCGGAAAAAATCCGGCATCGACCCGGACGGCAATTTTTCCACGGGTACACAGCAGGCGGTTACCCATATCTCCATCGGGACAAAATACGGACCAAAGACCTTTGAAATTACGCTGGATTTGGGAACACCGGACAGCGGCGGCAATTTATATCCATCCTACGGTACCATGCGGTATGAAGTATTTCCAAAAGGCGGCGTCCCGTCGGACGTCCCGGTGAACGGCCAGATTGGAAAATCCTCCTATACAGACATGGGCGCGTTGATCCAAAGCGTCGCCGGGACGAATGAAGCTTCCCTGCACGGCACGTACCAGTGGCAGTCTTTAAGCGACGAACTGGCCGCGGGCATAGTAATCGATAAAACGGCGACAGAAATCATCGGAAATAAAAAAGGTTCTTTCTGCGACGGATTCTGGACCGTTTACGTGCAGCCATTAGTGAAATACAGCAAAAAAGTCACGATCGCCTGCCCGGTAGACGTATATGTGTATCGCATGGACGGACAGGAAGCCGGATCGGTAATCGGCGGCAAGCCGGACAGCAAAGAGGAAAACGTCCGTCTGGATGTAAACGGGGATACCAAGACCGTATACCTGACCGGAAACGACTATTACCTGAACCTGCGCGGCACGGATACCGGGACAATGAAATATGAAGTAGAGGAGATCGCCAACGACGATGTGTGCCGCAACGTGCAGTTTTTGGAACTGCAGTTGAAAAAAGACCTGCAGTATGAGGGATATGTATTCCGTCCGCTGAACATTGACCGCGACCTGTACGCGTTGCGTAAGATAGACGGATCCGAAAAGCAGGTAGTGTATGCGGATCAGGATATCGTCCATCCGGATTACCAGTCAGCGTTCAAACAAGTGCAGGGTTTATCTTTAAGCCAGGGGAGCACATCCATGGATGCAAACCGTACGATGCAGCTAAAGGCCAGCCTGTATCCTCTGGATGCGAGCAACCCGGACCTGCTGTGGACAACGGATAACGATTCCGTCGTATCGGTGGATAAAAACGGGCTTGTAACGGCAGTCGGAACCGGACGCGCTACGATTACCGTTTCGACAAAAGACGGGAGCTTTTTGAAACAATTTTGCATGATCGATGTGACAGGAGGAAACGACGGGCCTGGAAATGCAGGTAATGCAGACCAAAACGGAGGAAATGCCGGCGGTGATACAAACAATGGCACAGACAGCGGTTCCGGCAGCGGCAGTGATTCTGGAAATAGCAGTGGATCTGGCGGCGGTGGCTCTGGTAGTTCCGGAAACGGCAGCAATAACGCAGATTCCGGTTCCGGCGGCGCGGACAGTTCTAAGCCGTCCGAGAATCCGCAGGATCCGGTTGTCATGACACTGCATTACATCCTACAGTTCCATGCAAATGGAGGTACAAATTTAAGCCGCAGGACGATGACGCTTCTGGCTGGCGACAGTCCGGGGATTATGCCTAAGATCCAGCGCCGAAATTACCTGTTCCAGGGCTGGTATACACGCCAAAGCGGCGGGACGCGGATATCCGGGGACAAACCGCTGGAAGAAGCTGCAACCCTGTATGCGCGCTGGACAAAGGTCAAGGCTCCGGCAAAGGCCGCGGTACAGTCGTTAAAGTCGGCCAAAAAAGGGCAGGTAAAAGTCTGTTTTCAGAAAATAAACGGAGTGAAAGGATATCAAGTGCAGTATGCGTTGAATAAAAAATTTACGTCCGCAAAGATCAAAACAGCCGGGGCGTCTGCAAAGGCGAAAACGCTGACGGGGTTAAAAGCCGGGAAGAAATATTATGTCAGGGTGCGGGCGTATACGGTGGATTCGATGGGGAATAAAGTTTATGGAAGTTACAGCGCGCCAAAACGTGTATTAGTAAAAGGTTAGGCTGGAAGAAACGAAAGGAGGTTGATGCGTAGGAGCTGCAAAAGGGGATTAAAAATCATGTATAGTTGAACAATTCCCGAAAAAAGGTACTGCTTCATACAATAATGCCAATAAAGTTAAAATATTCAAATAATTTATGTGGAAAATAGTGGTTACATATGGCATAATGATTAAATGACGTAGGAGATATTTCCGTACCGCTTGGTACTGTTTTTATATAAAAACCGGGGATCCGGGTAGTTTGTTTTAATGTGTTGTTAATTGTATTTTCTGGCAAAATGTGGTATCTGAAAATTTTTATGGAAAGTTGGTGAGGTTATTTGTGTTTTATGTCAGAAAGACAGGCTGGCAATGCAGGAAAGCGCACAATGCTTGCAGATTAGCGGGAAGCTGAGACTGGATTTCAATAAGGAACGGCCAATAGGTAGGGTGAGGAATACTCCTAAGACAGATGAAAGGTTCATGATCTGTTGCAATACGAATTTTAAATGGAATAATGCGAAAGGAGTATTTTTGTATGAAGCAGATGAAAAAGTTTTTTTCGGTTTTGTTAATATTTTGTATGATAGCCGGTCTGTTAGTAGTTCCAATGGGAGCGCAGGAAATTCAGGCGGCGGATTTAAGAGAGGGGGATTATCTTTATGAGGTTTTGGGTGACAATACGGTTCTCATTAAACGATATTTGGGATCAGAAGCAATATTGGAGATACCAGATAAGATAGGAGGAAGAATTGTAAGTGTTATAGGGGTGGAAGCTTTTTCGGAAATTGAGACTTTGAGAGAAGTTACAATTCCGGCTGGAGTGAAAAACGTGTCAGGTGTAGCACATAGTCCTGCGAGTGCAACAACGGAAATTTTTAAAGAATGTATTAGTTTGACACAAATTTATGTTGATGAAGATAATCCAGTGTATACATCAAAGGATGGTATTTTGTATAATAAGGATATGACATGCATATACCGGTGTCCGGCAGGAAAGACAGGGGATTTTATAATACCATCCAGTGTAACGGAAATCAGAGGATCGGCTTTTGATCAATGTATGATAAGTCTGGTTAAAGTGTCATCCAGTGTTAAACATATTGCTCCCACGGCATTTATTTGCTGTACGAATCTTAACGCAATTCAGATCGATGACGATAATACGGAATATGCTTCAGATGATGGTGTGCTATATAATAAGGACAAGACAGCTTTAATACAATATCCAGGCGGCAGGGCAGGAGAATATGAGATACTTCCTGGAGTGACTGAAATTTACGATTATGCGTTTTATGCATGCAGTCGATTGACAAAAATCATAATTCCATCTTCGGTTTCTAAGAGCCAAAGTTTATTATATATGGATTGCCCGTCTCTTACGGAAATACAAGTGGATGAAAATAATCCAAATTTCACATCGGTAGATGGTGTAGTATATAGTAAAGATAAGAAAAAATTACTTAGGTATCCGACGGGAAAGGTTGGAGCTTATGCCATACCTGATGATGTGAATGAGTTAGGTTCGTATGCATTTTATGACTGTAGAAGTTTGACACAAATTACGATACCATCCGGTATGAATAGAGTGGATATCGGTTGGTCACCGGATGCGGGTCCGTTTATAGGATGTTCAGGTTTGACAGCTATTAACGTTAAAGATGGGAATTTATTGTATTCTTCAGAAGATGGTGTGTTATATAACAAGGATCAGACAGCGCTAATTACATACCCGGCAAAGAAGACAGGGGCGTGTTCTTTTCTCCCTAGCGTGACAGAGATTAGGATGTATGCTTTTTATCTTTGCAGCAATTTGACCGAAATTACGATACCATCCAGCGTAAAAAATATAAACGGTTGTGCATTTTCTGAGTGTACAAATTTAACAAAGGCTGTAATTCCAGATGGAATAGGTTTTATCGCAGGCAATATGTTTTATAACTGTATAAATCTGCAACAGGTTACGATCCCAGTCAGTGTATTAAGAGTGGAAAGTGGTGCCTTTTATAAATGTCACAGCTTAAAAGATGTGTATTATTCGGGAACAAAGAAAGATTGGGATCAAATTGAAATTGGTACACCATCTATTGCATTAGGTTCCAATGAACCGTTACTAAAAGCAACCATTCACTGCAAAGAAAACCCAGCGCCTGAGGAAACAGATGAATATAAATACAAGGTTTTAGATGACCAAACCATCGAAATCATCCAGTACAAAGGCAAAGATACAGTTGTAGAAATTCCGGTACAAATAGCAGGCAAGCAGGTAACAAGCATAGGAGAAAGCGCATTTGAAAATTGTGTAAACATTACGAAAGTAACGATTCCGGAAAATGCAGTGAAGATTGGAACACGTGCATTTAATCAATGCCAAGGGCTGACACAAATCACGATTCCAGCTCGCGTTACCCAAATCGGAGCACAGGCGTTCGATGGCTGTACAGCATTACGTGATGTATATTATTCGGATACAAGAGCACAATGGAACCAAATTAACACGGATCAAACTGGAAACGATCCGTTGCTGCGAGCGACTGTCCACTGCAAAGACGATCCGAATCCACCACAGGACGATACATTGCCGATCACAACCCTTGCAAAAGAGGAATTGGAACATTTAAAATCCAAAGATGCCCTTGCTCTTACACCAGACTTAGAACATTATCTGCTGCAAGAGCAGATTGATATCTTGGAAAGTTACCTTTATACCTGGATGGCTGAAATTAACTACGCTTACAAATATACCGGAAACAGCGGCATAAAAGAACGTATGATGAAAAAGACCGGCATCGATCCGCAGGGTGATTTTGCATCCGGCACGGAACGGGCAATCACACATATTTGCGCCGAGACAAACTATGGCCCAAAGACATTTGAAATTACACTTGAATTGGGGGCACCGGACGGTACTAGGAACCTGTATCCATCTTATGGCACTATACGTTACGAAGTACTGCCAGACGACGGTATCCCGTCGGATATACCAGTAACCGGGCAGATTGGCAAGGGATCTGATTTGGCTATGGACGCATTTGTGGAAACCGTGTCGCATACATCACAAGATTCCTTACAAAGCGTTGATCAATGGCAGTTATTAAGCGATGCGATGGCATCCGGACTATTGATAGACAGGACGATAGCGGAAATCATAGGGAACAAAAACGGTTCTTTCTCGGACGGTATTTTCACAATCTATGAAGATTCGCTCACAGATTATCAGAAAAAAGTAACGATCTCATGCCCGGTGGACGTCTATATATTCAGCATGGATGGGAAAGAAGTTGGTTCTGTCATAAATAATATACCAGAACAAAAAGACGCAAACGTACGCCTGGAAGTAAACGGGGACTCCAAGACGGTGCAGTTGGCAGGCGGCGATTATTATTTCAGCCTGCGCGGCACAGATACCGGAACAATGAGATATGAGATAGAAGAAATCGCAGATCAAAAGGTATGCCGCAAGGTACAGTTTTTTGAACTGCCGCTGAAAAAAGGGATACAGTACGAGAGTTATGTTTTCCGTCCGTTTTATATGGACAGTGATCTTTATGCGCTGCGTACGGTCAGCGGCGCGGCAGTGGGTGAAGTAACTTATGCAGAAAAAGATTCCTTTGCATCGATATTTACAAAAGTGCAGAGTATTTCTTTGAGCCAGCAGAATACATCGGTGAATACAGATAAAACGATACAGTTAAGTGTCAGCTACCTGCCGCAGGATGCAACAAAACCGGAATTGGTTTGGAGTTCCGACAACCCATCCGTTGCTTCCGTAGACAGCAATGGACTGGTTACGGCAGTTGGTGCAGGCCGTGCCACGATTACGGTAATGACACAGGATGGAAGCTTCTTAAAACAGTCGTGCATTGTGGATGTGGAAAGCAGCAAACAGCCAGAACCAGATAATCCAACCAGACCGGATGATCCATCCACAAAGCCAGACACACCAGGCGCATCCGATGGGACAAAGCCAGACACGCCAGGTATATCTGATGGGACAAAGCCGGATACACCAGGATCGTCTGACGGTACAGGTACGCGGCCGGGCACGCCAGATACTTCTGACGGCACAGGCGCACCGGGCGCGTCTGATGAAACAGGCACACCAGGTACGTCCGGCGGTACAAACACGCAGCCGGGTACACCAGGTACATCCGATGGAACGGGTACACAATCAGGCATACCGGGCACGTCCGGCAGTACAAACACGCAGCCAGGTACACCGGGCACGTCCGGCGGTACAGGCACACAGCCAGGCACGTCCGGTGGTACAGGTACACAGCCATCTCAGCCATCCGGGCAACCGCAGGATCCGCCAAAGGATAACGGCCCGGTTGTTGCGAAACTTTATTATATTGTTCAGTTTCATGCCAACGGCGGCACAAATTTAAGCCGCAAAACGATGACACTGTTAAATGACGATACCCTTGGCATACTGCCGAAAGTCCAGCGCAAAGCGTACACATTCGCGGGCTGGTATACACAGCAGACGGGCGGCGCTCGTATAAACGGAGATCAGAAACTGAATGAAGCGACGACGTTATATGCACGCTGGACAAAATCAGCGGCACCAACAAAGGTTACATTACAGACGTTAAAATCGGCCAAAAAGGGGCAGGTAAAAGCCAGCTTCCAGAAAGTAGCTGGGGCGGCCGGATACCAGGTGCAGTATGCTGCAAATAAAAATTTTACATCCGCCAAAACAGCAACGGCAGGGGCAGAGGCAAAGGCAAAAACACTTACCGGCCTGAAAGGCGGAAAGAAGTATTATGTCCGCGTGCGGGCGTATCAGCTAGATTCTATGGGGAATAAAATTTACGGTACATACAGTACGGTTAAGAGTATCACAGTGAAAAAGTAACGGAGAGCTTTAGCCCCAACGCAGTCTGGTGCGTAGTGGTACTGCAGGCGCGGCAAACGACGAAACGGAGGAGAAAATGCTTTCATTTGAAGTATTGACAAAACCAGGGGA
>CAJUIH010000105.1 GCA_910586045.1 uncultured Eubacterium sp. | reverse complement strand
GACGCAGGCCTGGTTTGTGGCTCCGGCTCCAGAATACTTAGGGATTCTTGCCATTATGGAGGGCCGCCAGAAAGCCGGGCAAACCGTCTCTCCCAGCGTCCGGTGGCAATTTGGAAAAAACTTCTTGACAAGCAGCAAAGACTTGTGCTATCATATACGTTGCACTCATTGTGCCATGTGGCTTTTTTGCGCAATTTTACAACAATACAAGATATAGTAGTAGGGCTGCAGCACATAACTAAATATGCTTTTTTGTCAAGAATAAAGAACGAGAGGTGAAACGTCATATGGAGAAGAACAGAATACGTCCGGTAAATACTGGCAGAAGTATACGTATGAGTTACTCGAGACAAAAAGAGGTTCTGGAAATGCCGAATCTGATCGAAGTGCAAAAAGACTCCTATCAGTGGTTTCTAAAAGAAGGCTTAAAAGAAGTATTTGCAGACATCTCTCCGATTTCGGATTACAGTGGACATCTGAGCCTGGATTTTATTGATTTTACTTTATGCGAGGACGATGTAAAATATACGATCCCGGAATGTAAAGAACGAGATGCGACTTATGCGGCTCCTTTAAAAGTAAAAGTCAGATTGTATAATAAGGAAAATGGCGAAATCAATGATCATGAAATTTTCATGGGAGATCTGCCGTTGATGACAGAGACGGGTACGTTTGTAATTAATGGCGCGGAACGTGTCATTGTAAGCCAGTTAGTTCGTTCACCGGGTATTTACTATGCGATTTCTCATGATAAAGTAGGAAAGACTTTATACTCTTGTACCGTTATTCCAAACCGGGGCGCTTGGCTGGAATACGAGACAGACTCCAATGACGTATTTTATGTCCGTGTAGACAGGACGAGAAAGGTTCCGATTACCGTACTGATTCGTGCGCTTGGCGTAGGCACGAATCAGGAAATTATTGATTTATTTGGGGAAGAGCCGAAAATCGTTGCTAGTTTTGGCAAAGATGTTGCTACGAATTATGAGCAGGGCCTGTTAGAATTATATAAAAAGATCCGTCCGGGCGAGCCGCTGACCGTGGACAGCGCCGAGAGTCTGATCACAGCGATGTTTTTTGATCCGCGAAGATACGATCTGGCGAAAGTAGGACGTTATAAATTTAATAAAAAACTGCATTTTAAAAACCGCCTGAAAGGGCAGGTGTTAGCGGAGGCTCTTTCGTTTCCGGATCCGGAAACCGGAGAGGTGATTGAACTGCAGCCGGGTACCGAATTGTCGCGGGAAGCGGCTGAGAAAATACAAAACGCGGCGATTCCTTATGTATGGATCCAAACGGAAGAACGCAATGTCAAGGTACTCTCTTCCATGATGGTAGATTTCAGTGTATGGTGTTCGGAAATTGATCCGGAAGAGGTCGGCATCCGGGAACTGGTGTATTATCCGGCATTAAAACAGATGTTGGAGGAAAATGCCGATGCGGATACGGATGAATTAAAGGCGCAGGTTCGGAAAAATATCAATTTGCTGATTCCAAAACATGTGACCAAGGAAGATATTTTTGCTTCTATTAATTATAATATGCATCTGGAGTGGGGGATTGGCAGCGACGATGATATTGACCATTTGGGAAACCGTCGGATCCGCGCGGTTGGCGAACTTTTGCAAAACCAGTACCGGATCGGCTTGTCCAGGCTGGAACGTGTTGTGCGGGAACGTATGACGACGCAGGATCTGGAGGGGATTTCGCCGCAGAGCCTGATTAATATTAAACCGGTTACGGCAGCGGTAAAAGAATTTTTTGGTTCTTCCCAGTTGTCGCAGTTTATGGATCAGAATAATCCGCTGGGGGAGCTGACGCATAAAAGGCGTCTTTCCGCATTGGGCCCGGGCGGTTTGTCAAGAGATCGTGCCGGGTTTGAGGTACGTGACGTTCACTATTCCCATTATGGGAGAATGTGCCCGATTGAAACACCAGAAGGTCCGAATATCGGCTTGATTAATTCTTTGGCATGTTATGCAAGGATTAATGAGTATGGATTTGTGGAAGCGCCGTACCGTAAGATTGATAAAACGGATCCGAAAAATCCGCGGGTTACCAATGAAGTCGTATATATGACTGCGGATGAAGAGGACAATTACCACGTAGCGCAGGCGAATGAAAAGCTGGACGAAGAGGGGCATTTTGTACGAAACTCGGTATCCGGCCGGTATCTGGAAGAAACCCAGGAGTACGACAAGACAATGTTCGATTATATGGACGTATCTCCGAAAATGGTGTTTTCTGTTGCGACCGCGCTGATCCCGTTTCTGCAGAACGATGATGCGAACCGCGCCCTGATGGGTTCCAACATGCAGCGGCAGGCAGTTCCGCTTCTGACTACGGAAGCGCCTGTAGTCGGCACTGGGATGGAACCGAAAGCAGCGGTCGATTCCGGCGTCTGCGTGGTTGCAAAGAAAGCGGGAACCGTGGAAAGTTCGGTTTCGAATATCATAAAAATAAAAAATGACGATGGAACAACCAGTACGTACCGCTTGTCAAAGTTTACCCGAAGCAATCAGTCTAACTGTGTAAACCAGAGGCCGATTGTCTTTAAGGGAGAACATGTGGAAGCCAATGAGGTCATTGCCGACGGCCCGTCTACATCTATGGGCGAACTGGCGCTCGGCAAAAATCCGTTGATTGGGTTTATGACCTGGGAAGGCTATAATTATGAGGACGCGGTATTATTAAGTGAACGGTTGGTACAGGACGATGTATATACGTCGATCCATATTGAGGAATATGAGGCGGAAGCGCGCGATACAAAGCTTGGGCCGGAAGAAATTACAAGGGATGTGCCGGGCGTCGGCGACGATGCGTTAAAAGACCTGGATGAAAGGGGGATTATTCGGATCGGCGCCGAAGTACGTGCCGGGGATATTCTGGTCGGAAAGGTAACGCCAAAGGGAGAAACGGAGCTGACGGCGGAAGAACGCCTGCTGCGTGCGATCTTTGGGGAAAAGGCACGTGAGGTACGTGATACTTCTTTAAAGGTGCCGCATGGAGAGTATGGCATTGTAGTAGATGCCAAAGTATTTACAAGGGATAATGGGGATGAGCTGTCACCAGGGGTGAATCAGGCAGTCCGCATTTATATTGCCCAGAAAAGGAAAATTTCAGTCGGGGATAAAATGGCCGGGCGTCACGGGAATAAGGGTGTGATTTCGCGTGTACTTCCGGTGGAAGATATGCCGTTTCTGCCAAATGGCCGTCCATTAGATATCGTGCTGAACCCGCTTGGCGTGCCTTCCCGTATGAATATCGGGCAGGTATTGGAAATCCATTTAAGCCTTGCGGCAAAAGCGCTCGGTTTTAATATTGAGACGCCGGTATTTGACGGCGCAAAGGAAGTCGATATCCAGGATACGCTGGAATTGGCCAACGATTATGTAAATATGGAATGGGACGCATTCGAAGAAAAATACAGGGAAGAGCTGCTTTCGGAAGTGATGCAGTATTTATCCGACCACAGGGATCATAGAGAACTATGGAAAGGCGTTCCGATTTCCAGGGACGGAAAAGTACGGCTGCGCGACGGACGTACCGGGGAGTATTTTGATTCTCCGGTAACGATCGGGCATATGCATTATCTCAAACTGCATCATCTGGTAGATGACAAAATCCATGCGCGTTCCACCGGGCCGTATTCGCTCGTAACGCAGCAGCCGCTGGGCGGCAAGGCACAGTTCGGAGGCCAGCGTTTCGGGGAAATGGAAGTGTGGGCGCTGGAAGCGTATGGCGCGTCCTATACACTGCAGGAGATTTTGACTGTGAAATCCGATGATGTAGTGGGCCGTGTAAAAACGTATGAAGCGATTATCAAGGGGGAGAATATACCGGAGCCTGGTATTCCGGAGTCGTTCAAGGTGCTGTTAAAAGAGCTGCAGTCGCTGGCTCTGGATGTCAGGGTACTGGATGAATACCGCAACGAAGTGCAGTTGATGGAAACGAGCGAATATGGGAATACGGATTTAAATTCTATTATTTCGGGAGACAAAGATTTTGCTTTTGAAAGCAGCGAATCTTTCAGCAAAATGGGATTTTCAAAGAAAGAATTTGACGCGGAAAGTGAAGAACTCGTCGACGCGGAAGAGGACGAACCGGAAGAGGATGAGGATGATTCTATTTTTGTAGATGATTTTGACGACGACGGGATCGATATGGAATAGAAGGGAGCGCCATATATGTCAGAGATAATGAATGAAGAAACCAATCAGCCAATTCAGTTTGATGCGATTCAGATTGGTCTGGCCTCACCGGAAAAAATCAGGGAATGGTCAAAGGGTGAAGTCAAAAAGCCTGAGACGATCAATTACCGGACATTGAAGCCGGAAAAAGACGGCCTGTACTGTGAGAAGATTTTTGGACCAAGTAAGGACTGGGAGTGTCATTGCGGAAAATATAAAAAAATCCGGTATAAGGGTGTTGTCTGCGACCGATGCGGGGTTGAGATCACCAAAGCAAGCGTACGGCGGGAACGTATGGGGCATATTGAATTGGCTGCGCCTGTATCTCATATCTGGTATTTTAAAGGAATCCCAAGCCGTATGGGGCTGATTCTGGATTTATCACCGAGGACACTCGAGAAAGTGTTATATTTTGCTTCTTATATAGTACTGGATCCGGGTACCACCGGCATGTCTTATAAACAGGTGCTTTCTGAAAATGAATATCAGGAAGCGAGAGAGAAGTACGGGAGCGGTTTCCGCGTTGGCATGGGGGCGGAATCCATTTTGGAATTGCTCCAGGCGATCGATTTGGAAAAAGATTCCGCTTCTTTAAAAGCGGCGTTAAAAGACGCCGCCGGACAAAAACGTGCAAGAATTATCAAAAGGCTGGAAGTAGTAGACGCGTTTTACGAATCCGGCAATAAGCCGGAATGGATGATCATGACGGTTATCCCGGTGCTGCCGCCGGATCTGCGCCCGATGGTGCAGTTGGACGGCGGGCGTTTTGCCACTTCTGACCTGAATGATTTGTATCGAAGGATTATTAACCGCAATAACCGGTTAAGAAGGCTGCTGGAATTGGGCGCGCCGGATATCATTGTGCGCAATGAGAAACGTATGCTGCAGGAAGCGGTCGATGCGTTGATTGACAACGGCAGGCGCGGCCGTCCGGTTACAGGGCCGGGCAATCGTGCGCTGAAGTCGTTATCGGATATGCTGAAAGGAAAGGGCGGACGTTTCCGCCAGAACCTGTTGGGAAAACGTGTGGATTATTCCGGCCGTTCGGTTATTGTCGTAGGGCCGGAGCTGAAGATTTATCAATGCGGCCTGCCGAAAGAAATGGCGATCGAGCTGTTCAAGCCGTTTGTTATGAAAGAACTGGTGTCGAATGGAACGGCGCACAATATTAAAAGCGCAAAGAAAATGGTGGAGCGTCTCCAGACGGAAGTATGGGATGTATTGGAAGACGTCATTAAAGAACATCCGGTAATGCTAAACCGTGCGCCTACGCTGCACCGCTTAGGGATACAGGCTTTTGAGCCGATTCTGGTCGAGGGTAAGGCGATCAAGCTGCATCCGCTGGTTTGTACGGCCTACAATGCCGATTTTGACGGCGACCAGATGGCGGCGCATCTTCCGCTGTCGCAGGAAGCGCAGGCGGAATGCCGGTTTATGCTGCTGTCTCCAAACAACCTCCTGAAACCTTCGGACGGCGGGCCGGTGGCGGTTCCGTCGCAGGATATGGTGCTTGGCATTTATTATCTGACACAGGAACGGGAAGGGTCACTCGGAGAGGGCAGTTATTATAAAAATATAAACGAAGCGATTCTTGCTTATGAAAATCAGGCATGTACGCTGCACAGCAGGGTTCATGTGCGTGTCAGCAAGGAACTGCCGGATGGGACTGTCAAAACGGGGACAATTGCATCCACGCTGGGACGGTTTATCTTTAATGAAATTATTCCGCAGGATCTGGGGTTTGTGGACCGTACAAAACCGGAAAATGAGATGCTGCTGGAAGTGGATTTCCATGTAGCGAAAAAGCAGTTGAAACAGATCCTGGAAAAAGTCATTAACGTGCACGGCGCTACCAGGACAGCGGAAGTGCTGGATGATATTAAGGCCATGGGATATAAATTTTCCACAAGGGCGGCAATGACCGTATCCATTTCCGATATGACCGTGCCGCCGCAGAAACCGGAGTTGATCAACGCCGCGCAAAATACAGTGGACCGGATTACGAAACAGTATAAACGGGGCCTGATTACAGAAGAAGAGCGATATAAGGAAGTCGTAGAAGTCTGGAAAGAAACGGACGACGAACTCACGCACGCCCTGCTTTCCGGACTGGATAAATACAATAATATTTTTATGATGGCAGATTCGGGGGCGCGAGGTTCGGATAAACAGATCAAGCAGCTTGCCGGCATGCGCGGGCTTATGGCGGATACGACCGGAAGGACGATTGAGATGCCGATTAAGTCCAATTTCCGCGAAGGGTTGGATGTATTAGAGTATTTCATGTCGGCCCACGGTGCCAGAAAAGGAATGTCCGATACGGCGCTGCGTACGGCGGACTCCGGTTACCTTACCAGACGTCTGGTAGACGTGTCCCAGGATTTAATTGTGCGGGAATCCGATTGTAATGAAGGCAAAGACCGCGAGATACCGGGTATGGTTGTCACTGCGTTTATGGATGGCAAGGAAGAAATTGAAAGTCTGCAGGAACGTCTGACCGGGCGGTTTTCCTGTGAAACAGTCCGCGACAAAGAAGGCAATGTGCTGGTAGAGGCCAACCATTTAATAACGCCGAGACGTGCGGCCAGAATCATGAGCATTGGCGTAGATGAAAACGGAGAGCCGATCTCCAAGCTGAAAATCCGTACGATTCTGACCTGCCGTTCCCATGTCGGTGTCTGCGCAAAATGCTATGGTACAAATATGGCGACCGGGCAGTCGGTACAGGTAGGGGAAGCGATCGGTATTATTGCGGCGCAGTCGATCGGCGAGCCTGGTACGCAGCTTACGATGCGTACATTCCATTCCGGCGGCGTTGCGGGCGACGACATTACACAGGGTCTTCCGCGTGTCGAGGAATTGTTTGAGGCCAGAAAGCCGAAAGGGCTTGCAATCATTACCGAGTTTGGCGGTGTCGCTACGATTAAAGACACAAAGAAAAAGCGTGAAATTATAGTAACGAACCAGGAATCGGGAGAAACCAAAACTTATTTAATCCCATATGGTTCCCGGATTAAGGTTATGGACGGCGCCGTATTGGAAGCCGGCGACGAACTGACGGAGGGTTCTGTAAACCCGCATGACATTTTAAAAATCAAAGGCGTGCGTGCCGTACAGGATTACCTGCTGCGTGAAGTGCAGCGTGTATACCGCCTACAGGGTGTGGAAATCAATGATAAGCATATAGAAGTGATTGTACGCCAGATGCTGAAGAAAATCCGGATTGAAAATAACGGGGATTCTGAATTTCTGCCGGGTACGCTCGTAGACAACCTGGATTTTGAGGATACAAATGAAAGGCTGGAAAAAGAAGGAAAAGAAGCGGCGGAGGGAGCACAGGTGCTGCTCGGGATTACAAAAGCATCGCTGGCAACCAATTCATTCCTTTCGGCGGCGTCTTTCCAGGAAACAACAAAGGTCTTGACGGAAGCGGCAATAAAGGGTAAAATTGATCCGTTGATTGGTTTGAAAGAAAATGTAATCATTGGAAAGCTGATTCCGGCAGGTACCGGTATGAAGCGTTACCGCAGTATCCGGCTGGATTCCGATTTGAATGAAGAGGAAGAATTATTCGGGGAAGAGGATTTCCTTGAATTTGAAGAAGGGGCAGGCGTGGCAGCCGGCCAGCAGGAGACAGAAGAGGATCTGGAAGACGCGGAACAAAGAAACGCATTCGACGGGCTGCGGACTTATACGGATGACGCGAGGAAAGCATTTTCAGACGAACTGCGGTCTTATGCAAATTATGGGCAGGAAGCGTATAATCGTGACCAGCAAACCTTTGCGGAAGATACCCAGGCTTTTCGGGCGACCGAACCGTCAGACGCAAATCAGGAAGAGGATCTGCAGGAATTTGCGCAACAGGGGCAGCAGGAGGAAAACGCAAGTCTGTCTGACGAAGAACTGGCAATGATGCAATAATGTTTTCATGAGATTTACTTTATTATAAAATTGAAATACCATCTGAAATAATTTGGTTTCAGATGGTATTTTTTTCTAATAAACGGGAAATATAAAGAGGAAATAGTGCAATCTGCTAAAAATGCTGAAAAAGAAAAATCTTCCTTGACATTCTTGAGTTATCTATATATAATATTCTAGCGTGTGAAAATAGATATCGTTTTATAATCACATGCATCATATAAAATACAGGAGGTGAAAATAATGCCAACATTTAACCAGTTAGTAAGAAAAGGAAGAAAATCAGCTGCAAAGAAGTCTACTGCACCGGCCCTTCAGAGAGGTTACAACTCCCTGCAGAAAAAAGCTACGGAGACCGCTTCTCCACAGAAGCGTGGTGTATGTACTGCTGTTAAGACAGCTACTCCTAAAAAACCTAACTCTGCTCTTAGAAAGATCGCAAGAGTCCGTCTTTCCAATGGAATCGAAGTAACCAGCTATATTCCGGGTGAAGGACACAACTTGCAGGAACATAGTGTTGTTCTGATCCGCGGCGGCAGGGTAAAGGATTTGCCTGGTACAAGATACCATATTATCAGAGGTACGCTTGATACGGCAGGTGTTGCTAACAGACGTCAGGCACGTTCAAAATACGGTGCTAAGAGACCAAAAGACGCTAAAAAATAAAACAGTCGAATCAAAAATATAGGAATTTTTTTTAGCGGAGCAATAGAACTCAATGGATCCGGACAATCAGAAATGAACGTCCAGATAGAGGTTAGTGTTGGAATTATTTGCGCTGGAGACTATATCGGACTGCGGCAGCCATTTTAAATAGAAATATTTCCGCACGTAACACAACATGTGAGTACCGTTGAATTAATCGGAATATGCAGCCTGTCCGAAATCTGAAACGGACAGTAAAAATGATTAAGGAGGGAAGTATCGTGCCACGTAAAGGACATACTCAGAAAAGAGAAGTTTTAGCTGATCCAATTTACAATAATACAGTCGTTACCAAGCTGATTAACAACATTATGTTAGACGGCAAAAAAGGCGTTGCACAAAAAATCGTGTACCATGCATTCGACCGGATTGCGGAAAAGACAGACAGGCCTGCCCTGGAAGTATTTGAGGACGCGATGAACAACATTATGCCGCTGCTGGAAGTAAAGGCAAGACGTATCGGCGGCGCTACCTATCAGGTGCCGATCGAAGTAAGGCCAGACCGCCGTCAGGCGCTGGCGCTGCGCTGGCTGACCATGTTCTCCCGGAAAAGATCCGAAAAGAGAATGGAAGAACGGCTGGCAAATGAAATTATGGATGCGGCAAATAATACAGGCGCATCTGTCAAGAGAAAAGAAGACATGCACAAGATGGCGGAAGCAAACAAGGCATTTGCCCACTACCGCTTCTAGTGTGCATTTGGTAGTTTGATTAGGAGGACAAAATCTTGGCTGGAAGAGAATATCCATTAGAGAGAACCAGAAATATTGGTATTATGGCTCATATCGATGCGGGCAAGACCACATTGACAGAGCGTATCTTATACTATACCGGTATTAACTATAAGATTGGCGATACTCATGAAGGAACTGCTACGATGGACTGGATGGAGCAGGAACAGGAGAGAGGTATCACAATTACTTCAGCCGCTACAACCTGTCACTGGACATTGGAAGATCATACAAAAGTAAAACCGGGTGCGTTAGAACACCGGATCAATATTATCGATACTCCGGGACACGTTGACTTTACGGTGGAAGTGGAACGTTCACTCCGTGTATTGGATGGTGCAGTCGGTGTTTTCTGTGCAAAAGGCGGCGTAGAGCCGCAGTCGGAAAATGTTTGGCGCCAGGCAGATACCTATAATGTACCAAGAATGGCTTTCATTAACAAAATGGACATTCTAGGTGCAGACTTCTATGGAGCTGTAAACCAGATCCGTACAAGATTAGGGAAAAACGCAGTTATTTTACAGCTTCCGATTGGAAAAGAAGACGATTTCAAAGGAATCATCGACTTATTCGAAATGGAAGCGTATATCTACAATGATGACAAAGGCGACGATATATCAATCACAGAAATTCCGGAAGATATGAAAGATCAGGCGGAAGAATATCGTACCGAACTGATTGAAAAAATCTGTGAACTGGATGACGATCTGATGATGCAGTATCTGGAAGGCGAGGAGCCGTCCACAGAAGATCTGAAAAAAGTACTTCGCAAGGCGACCTGCGAATGTACGGCGGTTCCGGTATGCTGTGGTTCCGCGTACCGCAACAAAGGGGTACAGAAGCTTTTGGACGCGGTGTTGGAATTTATGCCGGCGCCTACAGACGTAGCAGCGATTAAGGGTGTGGATCTGGATGGAAATGAAGTAGAGCGTCATTCATCTGACGAAGAACCATTCTCCGCGCTTGCGTTTAAGATTATGACAGACCCGTTCGTAGGGAAACTGGCATTTATCCGTGTTTATTCCGGTGTCCTGAACTCCGGTTCCTATGTACTGAACGCGACAAAGGATAAAAAGGAACGTGTCGGCCGTCTGCTGCAGATGCATGCAAATAAGAGGGCAGAACTGGATAAAGTATACTCCGGGGATATCGCGGCAGCGGTAGGATTCAAGCTTACGACAACCGGCGATACCATTTGTGACGAACAGCATCCGGTAATTTTGGAATCAATGGAATTTCCAGAACCGGTTATCGAACTTGCAATTGAGCCTAAGACCAAAGCCGGACAGGGCAAAATGGGCGAAGCGCTTGCGAAGCTGGCAGAAGAGGATCCGACATTCCGTGCGCATACAAATGCGGAAACAGGCCAGACGATTATTGCAGGGATGGGCGAGCTTCATCTGGAAATCATCGTTGACCGTCTGCTGCGTGAGTTTAAAGTAGAAGCAAACGTAGGCGCTCCGCAGGTTGCTTACAAAGAAACATTTACCAAACCGGTTGATCAGGAATACAAATATGCAAAACAGTCCGGCGGACGCGGCCAGTATGGACACTGTAAGGTTAAATTTGAGCCGATGGATGCGAACGGGGAGGAAGTATTTAAATTTGAATCCGCAGTTGTCGGCGGGTCGATTCCAAAAGAATACATTCCTGCCGTTGGAGACGGTATTGAAGAAGCGGCTAAGGCAGGTATTCTTGCCGGATTCCCGGTACTTGGTATTAAGGCAACCGTATATGACGGTTCGTACCATGAAGTAGACTCATCCGAAATGGCGTTCCATATTGCTGGTTCCATGTGCTTTAAAGAGGCGATGTCCAAAGCAGCGCCGGCAATTCTGGAGCCAATTATGAAAGTCGAAGTCACAATGCCGGAAGAATACATGGGTGATGTAATCGG
>CAJUIH010000104.1 GCA_910586045.1 uncultured Eubacterium sp. | reverse complement strand
CTGGCTTGCGGCGACGTTGGAAGAATGGTTAGAAGCCCTTAGTATTCTGCCTGATAACCTAAGGGGCGAAGCCAAGCGGCGCCTTTAGCCACTGGCGGCAGCCAGGGGCGGACTTGGCGCCGCGACCGGGGCAGGCCGCAACGTAAATGCAGAATACTTAGGGCTTCTTACCATTCTGGAGCCGGAGCCGCAAGCCAGGCCTGCGTCCCTCATCCGGCGTCCCTATCTCCAAAACAAAACCGCTCCAATTTCCAAACAGTTCCTAAGGAAATGAAAATTAGCAGTTGTATTTTAGCGAAAAGTATTTTATAATGATTTTAACGAAATATTGTTGATTATTTTTATTATTTTAAGCAAAATCAGCCAATATAACATGCAGGAGGAGAGAATTATGGTCGAGATAATATGTGGCAAAAAAGGAAAAGGAAAGACAAAACATCTGTTGGACAAGGCAAACACGGACATCAAAAGCGCGCAGGGGAATGTAGTATACCTGGACAAGAGCCAAAAACATATGTATGAATTAAGCAATAAAATCAGGCTGATCAACGTAACGGATTTTCCGGTTTCCAACTGTGATGAGTTCTTAGGGTTCATCTGCGGTATTGTATCTCAGGATCATGATTTGCAGGAAATGTATTTGGACAGTTTTCTTACCATTGCAGGGCTTGCAGATGACCAGTTGCAGCATGCGATCGAGAAATTGGATATCATTAGTGAAAAATACAATGTAAAGTTTATTCTAAGCATATCTAAGGATGAAAAAGAACTGCCGGAATGTGCAAAAGCAAAAGTAATCGTATCTCTTTAAGGATGTATGTAAGGTGTCTTAAGAAAGCTTAAGACACCTTGTTCTATACTGGACCTGGCGATATCCGGCTTCGGCACAGGGGAACGGTTCGTAATCTGCACCGGCCAGCCGTCCTGGTTCTGACGGATTTATGCCTGGTCCATCGACTGAATCCGGCCATAGGCGCTTAGCAGGTATAAACCGCCGATTCCTACCAGTGCATATACAATTCTGGAAAGCCATGACATATTTCCAAAAAGAAATGCGACAATGTCAAACCGGAAAAATCCGATCAGTCCCCAGTTTACCGCGCCGATAATGACGAGGGTCAGCAGCGTGTAATCTAAAAATTTAGTATTCATAAGAACTACCTCCTTTTTTTATAAACACATTCCAGTATCTTGACTCACCGGATATATCGTTAGTATGGACGTCCGTTCGCGAATTATGCAGAAAAAAACAGAAACTTTATTTTTTACGCCGGGAAAGGAAGCAGGCATTGGCTGGCAGGAGAACTAGAAAAAAAAAGAAAAAAAATATCGTCCGGTTCCGAAGCAGGTGGAATCTGAATATCGGTACCGTCTTATTTTTAGTTGTGGCATTTTATATTGCACATAGTTTATATCATTATTATACGACAATTCGGATCAGCAGTTATGAAGTGGAACAGGGTACGATTGAAGTCAATACTTCTTATACCGGCCTGATCCTGCGCAAAGAAATCGTGGTTCATGCACAGCAGGGCGGCAGGCTCGATTATTATCTGAAAGATAATACCAAAGCTTCCAACGGTACGCTGGTTTGTTCCGTAGATGAAAATGGAAATATTTCTCAAAAACTGGAGGAAGCGGCAGATACAAACGCCGTATTAAGCGAAGATAACCTTGGGGATATCCAAAAATTTATCCGGGATTATGTAGACGGCTACACAGATAAAAGCTATTATGCAACTTATAATTTTAAGACGGATTTAAACGGGCAGCTACTGGAGGCTATGAACCTCGGCGCACTGGAAGCCATTGCCGATTATACCGATTACGCGCAGGACAACCAGACATTTCATTTATACCGCTCCCCGGAACCCGGAATCGTCGCTTATTATACAGACGGGCTGGAATCCGTTACAATGGACACCGTGACGAAAGACTTGTTTGATCAAAGCTCTTATAAAAAATCCAGTACAAAAGCCACGGATGCCGTAGAAAGCGGACAGCCGGTCTATAAGCTGATTACAGATGAAAATTGGCAGGTAATCGTTCCGATCGATGAAGTAATGAAAGATACCTTACAGGACGGGGAAACGGTACGGATCCGGTTTCGTGAAGATCATACGACGGCGTTTGCGGATTATACGATGATCCAGGAGGACAACCAGGATTACCTGATCCTGACGATGCACAATTCCATGATCCGCTATGCGCACGAACGTTATATCGACATCCAGATTCTATTAGACCAGCGGACTGGTTTAAAGATCCCAAACAGCTCCATCACAACCAAGACCTTTGAACTGGTGCCGGATACCTATTTTACGCCGGGAAACGGTATCTCCAGCCAGGAAGGGCTTTGGGTAGAACACCGGCAAAAAGACGGATCTTATGCGGAAGCTGTTTTTGTGCCCGCTACGGTATACTACCGGGACGAAGAAGAAAAAATGGCCTATATATCGCACGAAGAAATCCGCAGAGGGGACCGCATTGTGAAAACAGGCTCGAAAGAACGGTTCGAGGTTTCCAAAACAGCAAAACTGCGCGGCGTTTATAATATCAACAAAGGCTATGCCATATTCAGGCAAATCGACGAGATTTTCAGCAACAACAATTATACCATTGTAAAATCCGGAACGGAATATGGGATTATGCTCTATGACCATATCGCACTGGATGGAAGTACCGTGACGGAAAACCAGATGATTAATTTATAAAACAGTGAGCCGGCGTTATTTGTTTAATTTTAGTGCGCACAAGTATAAATCAGGAGGAACTTTAACATGTTAAAAGAAAATTTAACAGAAGTGGAAGCAAATGTACAAACTGCCTGTGAAAAAAGCAACCGCGATCGAAAAGATGTCACGCTGATAGCGGTCAGCAAGACAAAGCCCGCAGCCATGCTGCAGGAAATCTATGATGCGGGCGTACGTGATTTCGGCGAAAATAAAGTACAGGAAATCTGTGAAAAATACGACCAGCTTCCGCACGATATCCGCTGGCATATGATCGGACACTTGCAGAGAAACAAAGTGCGCCAGATCATTGACAAAGTCTGCATGATCCACTCTGTCGATACTTACCGTCTGGCGGAAGAGATCAATATACAGGCCAAAAAGCACAACCTGGTCATGCCGGTTCTGATTGAAGTCAATATTGCGCAGGAAGATACCAAGTTTGGCGTACGAAAAGAAGATGCCATACTGCTGGCGGAAGAAATTTCACATCTTACGAATGTGCAGGTGCAGGGACTGATGGCGGTTGCCCCGTATGTGGACAATCCGGAAGATAATCGGAAATATTTTCAGGAAATAAAGCAATTAGCTGTTGACATTAAAAACAAAAACTTGGATAATGTACTTATGTGTAAGCTATCTATGGGTATGACCGGGGATTACGCGGTTGCCATAGAAGAAGGCGCTTCCATGGTTCGGGTAGGTACCGCGATTTTTGGTGCAAGAGATTATGGAAAAAACAAGTAAAATCACTATTTGGGCCTGATGGCCTGAGCAAAGTAGGAGAGAGATATGAGTTTAGTAGATTCCCTTTTAAATGTCATGCATATGAATCCGGATGATGATGAAGATTACTATGATGATGAATATGATTATGAGGAAGAAGAGGAAGAAACACTCCCAAAAAACAGGCGGAGCAGGCAGGCAAAGCAGGCGGACGAGCCTGTGTACAAAAATTCCGGCGGCAATAACCAGCCGATTGATATTAACCGCAACAGAGACCGGACAGCCAGGACCAACAACAAAGTAACTCCCATGCGTCCGTCCGCAAAAAAATCAAATTCCTCTGGTCTGGAGCTGTGCGTGATTAAGCCGACTGCTTTTGAAGAAGCGCGGGAGATTACCGAAACGCTTCTGTTGAACCGTCCGGTGATATTAAATGTCGAAGGGCTGGATGTAGACATTGCACAGCGGATTATTGATTTTTCTTCCGGTTCCTGTTATGCAATTGGCGGAAACCTGCAGAAAGTCAGCAATTACATATTTGTACTTACCCCTGCAAACGTTGAGATATCGGGTGACTTCCAAAATCTGATCGATACCTATGGGGCAGCAGCACTCCGTATGGAAATGTAGAAAGGAGTTGTCATGGAGCAGGATGAAAGGTATTTGCAAAAGCACTTCATGGATCTGTCCAGACGGGCAGAAGAGAGGAACATTGTTACTTTTAGCCATTTTCTAAATCTAAATGAACAAAACATTTTTCACCAGATAACAAAGGAATTATACAGTCCCTTTCAATTATCTGGTGGCTACGAGCATGCAGAGCGTCAGATGGTTGCCTTTATCCCTGATGCTCTTTCTTATGTATGGGAATATCCGATTGCGCTGGTTCGTGTTTTGCCATCCAGTCCTAAGTTTGCGGAAACGCTGACGCACCGGGATGTGCTGGGAGCCGTTATGAACCTTGGGATCAAACGGGAGACACTCGGAGACATTTTGATGCAGGAATCTGGTATCATCGTAATCTGTCTTTCTTCGATCAGCGGCTACCTTATGGAAAACTGCAGGATAATCCGCCATACGATGGTAGACTGCACGGAAATCCAAGCCGCCGGATTTTCTTACCAGCCAAACCTGGTTGAAAAAGACGGGATTGCAGCCTCCATGCGTTTGGATACAATTGTCGCGGATCTTGGCAAAATGTCCCGTTCCGCTGCACAAAAGCAGATTGCAGCCGGCAATGTGTTTGTTAACGCGCGCAAAATCCTGCAAAGCGATTATAACTGCCAGGATGGCGATATTCTTTCCATAAGGCATTTTGGAAAATTCCAGATTGAAACAACCGGCCAGGTAACCAAAAAGGGCAGGATCAAATACAAATACAAGGTTTACGCCTGACCAAGGCAGGATAGGAGGTACCGTAATGAAGCCGACCACAAAAACCGGCAGCATGTGTTTTTTTGCGTTCAGTACCGTGCTGCTTATAATCATCGACCAAATAACCAAACAGGCAGCGCAGGCAGCCTTAGAGGGGGGCAGAACCGTTGTGCTGATCCGCGGCGTATTCGAACTCCAATATTTGGAAAACCGCGGCTCCGCTTTTGGCATGATGCAGGGGCAGCGGACATTTTTTTTGATTCTGGCAGCCGGGATCCTGTTTTTTATCCCTTATCTGTATGCAAAGATTCCATTGACCAGCCATTTCCTGTTTCTGCGTATAACCGCAATCCTGTATGCGGCCGGAGCGGCCGGAAACGCGCTCGACCGCGCACGGCAGGGATACGTGGTTGATTTTTTTTATTTTTCTTTGATTGATTTTCCGATTTTTAATGTTGCGGATATTTATGTCACAGCGGCAACAGCCGCGCTGATTTTACTGATCTTGTTTTACTATAAAGAGGAAGATTTTGAACAGATCCGTATTTTTCCGAAAAAGAAATAGCGCATCCAACGAGAGGAACCAGATATGCAAAATAAACAGCAGGCCATGATACCCATAGACAGCCAAAACGGACAAGTCCAGAGTTTTGAAGCCAGCGTCGTATACGAAGGCGAACGGCTGGATAAGTTTTTAGCCTTGATTTATCCTGATTTGTCCAGAGCTTTTTTTCAAAAATTAATCAAAAACGGGCAGGTACAGATTTCTGGTTTAACCCCAAAACCAAGTTATACGGTAAAAGCGGGCGATGTAGTCCATGTCCGAGTACCGCCGGCTGTGCGGGTCGATATAGAACCGGAAAACATTCCTTTGGATATTTTATATGAAGACGCGGATGTACTGGTCGTAAACAAACCCAAAAATATGGTCGTCCATCCGGCTCCCGGCCATTATAACAAAACGCTGGTCAATGCCGTCTTGTATCATTGCCGCAATGATTTATCCGGAATCAACGGCGAAATCCGTCCGGGTATTGTACACCGGATCGACAAAGATACGACCGGATCCCTGGTCGTATGCAAAAATGACGATGCACACATAAAAATTTCCGAGCAGATCAAAGCGCACACGATGACAAGACAGTACCGGGGGATTGTCATAGGCCGTGTAAAAGAAGAAACCGGCAGCATTTGCATGGATATTGGACGGGATCCGAAAAACCGCCTGAAAATGGCGGCAAATGTTCCAAACGGACGCAGCGCCGTCACGCATTACCGGGTCTTAGAACGCTTTTCGGGTCATACCTATATGGCATTTCAACTGGAGACTGGGCGAACACACCAAATCCGGGTACATATGGCGGCAATCGGGCATCCGATTTTGGGAGATCCGCTATACGGCCCGCAGAAGCCGAAATTTCGTCTGGAAGGACAGTGTCTGCATGCTATGACACTTGGATTTATCCACCCGCGCAGCGGGGAACGTATCGAAGTAACGGCGCCGCTTCCGGCGTATTTTGAAAAACTATTGGCATGCTGCTCGTTATAGTGATAAAGGCAAAAAAACAATTTGTGCATTATATACATCCTTTTTGCGTGTGTTCAATTTTTTCTGTACATTTTGCAATATTTGCATTATAATAGATATGAATAAACATTAAAATTTACCAAATAACGCCGGTTCACGAGCGCCGGTGGATTAGGCAACATTGTGTGAACAGGAAGGAGCGGTTTCTATGAGTAATTATGTAATCACGATTGGACGGGAATTTGAAAGCCTTGGGAAAAATGTCGGTTTAAAGTTGGCAGAACAATTAGGCATTAAATGTTATGACAAGGAATTGCTGAGCAGGGCGGCAAAAGAAAGCGGATTATGTGAAGAAATATTCCATACGCAGGACGAAAAACCAACCAGCAGTTTTTTGTATTCCCTCGTTATGGATACGTATTCCGCAACCGGATATACAGCGGCTCCATTTCTGGATATGCCGTTAAACCACAAGATTTTTCTGGCACAGTTTGATACAATCAAAAAACTGGCGGAAGAAGAATCCTGCATTATTGTGGGACGCTGTGCCGATTATGCATTGAGTGAGTTTCCGCGTACGATCAACACCTTTATCCATGCGGACTTGGATTTCCGCATTCGAAATGCCATGGAAGAATTTCATATCAGCGAGTCTAAAGCCAAAGATATGATCAGCAGAAAAGATAAACAGCGTTCCAGTTATTATAATTATTATTCCAATAAAAAATGGGGAAATTCCAAAGCATATGATCTTACGCTTAATTCCGCAAAACTAGGTGTAGACGGCTGCGTAGAGATGATTCTGCGGTACAAAGAAATTATGGGTTATGAATAGAGTTGGTTCCTTTGAGGCTGGGATTGTGCGTTTATAACGCCCAGCCCCAGCAGGGGATCCATATAACTATTCGTAAAAGGACACTTTTACGAATAGTTATATGGTTTTATGCCAGATCTTCAGAATCCAAAACAATGGTAAACGGCCCGTCGTTGACCAGGTGTACCTGCATGGCGGCGCCGAATTTTCCGGTTTCCACCTGATCCTGACGCATACGGCACTGTTCAATAATGTATTGATACAATTCCTCTGCTAAATCCGGTTGTCCGGCATTGATAAAGGACGGACGGTTTCCTTTTCGGCAGTCGGCATACAAAGTAAACTGCGATACCAAAAGAAGCCCGCCGTTTACCGTTTCTAATGATAAATTCGTCTTTCCGGCAGAATCTTCAAAGATCCGCAGACCCATCATTTTTCGAATCATTTTATCCGCGGTTTCTTTGGTATCGGAATTGCTTACTCCGATAAGCACAAGAAATCCATGGTTTATTTTTCCGACAATCTGACCATCCACCGTAACAGACGCCTTTGAAACTCTTTGTATTACAAACTTCATTTTTCACCTCTCCATATTGTGTATGATTTGATTCGTTTGCACTTGATTCATTTGCATTCGTTCCACAATTTTGCTTATTAAGTATAGCATCTTTGTGAATCGCTTACAAGCACAGAATCAAAAATGCAATACGTTCCCTCCTTGCTAGTTAACCACCGGTATGTTATAGTATTGCTTGCGGGGAAAAACCAATCTATGGATCTGGAGGTCATTATGGATATCCAAAAACTGCTGAGTTATACCAGACGCGCGGTAGATGATTATGGCTTGATTGGAGAAAATGATAAAATTGCGGTAGGAATCTCGGGCGGAAAGGATTCGCTTACCCTGCTTCATGCATTGAAAGGCATCCAGCGTTTTTATCCAAAGCATTTTACATTGGTTGCGCTGACGGTTCATCTTGGATATGAAGATTTTCACACAGAACAAATCCATTCTTTCTGCGAAGAACTGGAAGTTCCTTATGAATGTGTGCATACACAGATCTCGGACCTTTTACAGGATCAGAAGCATCCGTGTTCCCTCTGCGCAAGGCTTCGAAAAGGCGCGTTTAATCAGGCTGCATTAAAAAATAAATGCAATAAAATCGCTTATGCACATCATAGGGATGATTTTATTGAAACGATGTTTTTGTCTTTGTTTTATGAAGGACGCTTCCACTCTTTTTCTCCAAAGACAAAACTGGAGCGCACTGGCTTAACGTTGATCCGACCGCTTATGTATGCACCGGAAGCTGAAATTATTGGCTTTGCGCATAAGTATCAACTGCCGGTTACGAAAAATCCGTGTCCGGCGGATGGTTATACAAAGCGGCAATATGTCAAGGATCTGCTCAAAAGAATAAATCAGGAGGAACATGGCGTAAAAGACCGCTTATTTTCAGCAATCCAATCCGCCGCGTTTGAAGACTGGCCGCAGTTTCAAGTTTCAAATAAACAAACAGAATGAAGCGCTGCGCAAATAAATGACATAAGAATAATTATGTAAACTAAACGCTCCATTTGATTGATAAAATAAGGCAGGTGAAAAAACTATGGCTATGGAAAAGACCTATCATGAAAAAATAAAAATCAAAAACGAATTAAAGCTGCGGGAAATGACAAAAGAGCTGCCGCGTTTTTGCCAGGAATTTTTTCTTGGTACCGAGCACTCCACTTCATCGCGTACACGGCTGGCTTACGCATATGATCTGGGTATCTTCTTCTCGTTTCTGCATGAAAACAATCCGGTTTGCGCAAAATATGACATACCAAATATTCCAATCTCATTTTTGGACCTGATTACGCCGCTGGATATCGAAGAATACCTGAATTATTTAAAAGTATATACCAAAGACGGTGTGGAACATACAAACGATGAACGAGGCATTTCCAGAAAGCTTGCGAGTTTAAGGAGTTTTTACCATTATTATTTCCGTAAGCAGCTAATCAAAACCAATCCGCCTGATCTTGTAAACCCTCCAAAAATCCATGAAAAGGAGATCGTCCGCCTGGATGTGGATGAAGTGGCTATGCTTCTTGATGAGGTAGAATCCGGTGAAAATTTAACAGCACATCAGTCAGCATATCATGAACAGACGAAAACGCGTGACCTGGCATTGCTGTCTCTTTTGCTTGGTACCGGGATCCGCGTATCTGAATGTGTCGGCATTGATAAAAATGACCTTGATTTTAAAAATAACGGCGTTAAGGTCCGCAGAAAAGGCGGCGCGGAGGTGATTGTCTATTTCAATGAGGAAGTAGCCGAAACACTGCTTGATTATATGGAAGTGCGCGACGAGATCGAAGCTGTAGAAGGGCATACCAATGCATTCTTCTTGTCGATGCAGCGAAAACGCATCGGTGTGCGGTCTGTAGAAAAACTGGTAAAAAAATATGCACAGCTTGTGACTACGGTAAAACGGATTACCCCTCACAAGCTGCGCAGTACATTTGGCACGAATCTTTACCAGGAAACCGGGGATATCTATCTTGTGGCAGATGTGCTTGGCCATAAAGATGTGAATACAACCAGACGCCACTATGCCGCACAGGCAGACGCCAGAAGGCGCCAGGCGGCTAAGATGGTACAATTGCGGGAAAAATGAAAAAAGAAAAAACAACGCATAGTTAGGCGCGGGCATAACTATGCGTTGTTTTTTATTCCATATTTCCAGGAAATTTAGGAATGCCGTCAAACCCTGCCTGCAGTTCTGCATCGGTAGGAATATAATCGGTCATTTCTCCATTATGGAATTTTTCATAAGCTACCATATCAAAATAACCGGTTCCGGTAAGTCCGAATAAAATCGTCTTTTCTTCTCCTGTTTCCCGGCACTTTAATGCTTCGTCAATTGCAACACGGATCGCATGGCTGCTTTCTGGTGCAGGCAGAATGCCTTCTACCCTTGCAAATTGTTCGGCTGCCTTAAAAACTTCTGTCTGTTCTACACTGACTGCCTGCATTTGCCCCTGGTCATACAGTTCGGACAATACGGAACTCATGCCATGGTAACGAAGCCCTCCGGCGTGGTTTGCGGAAGGAATGAAACCGCTTCCAAGCGTATACATTTTGGCCAGCGGACAAACCATTCCGGTATCACAGAAATCATAGGCATAGATGCCGCGTGTAAGGCTAGGGCAAGATGCCGGCTCTACAGCGATAAACTGGTATTTCGCCTCTCCACGCAACTGTTCGCCCATAAATGGGGAAATAAGTCCGCCAAGGTTGGATCCGCCTCCGGCGCATCCGATAATTATATCCGGATGGATGTCATATTTATCCATAGCGGTTTTGGTCTCAATTCCGATCACAGACTGATGCAGCAATACCTGGTTTAATACACTGCCAAGTACATAACGGTACCCTTCGGATTGCGTTGCCGTTTCTACCGCTTCTGAAATGGCACAGCCGAGACTTCCGGTTGTGCCCGGATGATCCGCGAGGATTTTCTTTCCTACTTCCGTTGTTTCAGACGGGGAAGGGGTAACCGATGCTCCATAAGTACGCATAACCTCCCTGCGGAACGGTTTTTGTTCATAAGAAACTTTTACCATATATACCTTACAGTCCAGGTCAAAGTAAGAACATGCCATAGAAAGGGCTGTACCCCACTGCCCTGCTCCTGTTTCGGTTGTAACACCCTTTAACCCCTGCTGCTTCGCATAGTACGCCTGTGCGATCGCTGAATTTAATTTATGACTTCCGCTTGTATTATTTCCTTCGAATTTATAATAGATCTTAGCCGGGGTATCCAGCTTTTTTTCCAGGCAGTATGCCCGTACCAGCGGTGACGGGCGGTACATCCGGTAAAAATCACAAATTTCCTGCGGAATATCAATATACGGCGTCGTATCATCCAGTTCCTGGCGCACCAGTTCATCACAAAACACCGGACGCAACTCATCAAATGTCATAGGCTGCAGGGTTCCAGGATGCAGCAGCGGCGCTGGCTTCTTTTTCATATCGGCACGGACATTATACCATTTTTTTGGCATCTCGTTCTCTTCGAGATAGATTTTGTATGGAATTTCTTTCTTGCTCATGGGTTTGTTCTCCTTTCCAATTACTTCCGGCAATGGATCACACATATTACGGTATCATGCCAAAGGCTAAACGTTGCCGTTATTCGTTGGTTTTTTTAAACTCCAGCTTATTTTACCAAATAAAGGGGAATAAGGCAATTAAAAATTAAAAAACTAATATACTAAAGGTAACAGTTCAGATAAGGTGTTACATTTTGGCTGCGGGGACGCCGGATAAGGGACG
>CAJUIH010000103.1 GCA_910586045.1 uncultured Eubacterium sp. | reverse complement strand
TGAAAGGTGGATAATGCCATGGATTCCGTACATACTATGTCCTCCGGCCGGCCAGGCCGTCTGATCCTTACCTTTGCGCTGCCGCTGATGGCAGGCAACCTGTTCCAGCAGTTTTATACGATTGCCGATGCCGCCATTGTAGGACAGGCGCTTGGCGTACACGCAATCGCAGCCGTAGGGGCGGCGGAATGGGTGATCTGGATGATGCAGGGCATGATCCAGGGATTTACCCAGGGATTTGCGATTCAGATGTCGCAGGATTTCGGCGCTGAAAAGTTTAAAAAGCTGCGGAATGTCATTGTTAATTCCGCTTTTTTGTCTGCCGTGATCGCACTTGCCCTGCTTGTATGCGGCCAGTTGTCGGCATCGTGGATTCTTGGCATTCTGCATACCCCGCAGGATGTCCTGCCGGATACGATGCAGTATATGCGCATGATCTTTTGGGGGATTCCCATTGTCATGGCCTATAACCTGCTTGCCTCCATCCTGCGTTCCCTTGGAGACGGCAAAACACCGCTGTATGCGATGCTGTGCGCTTCGGTGGTCAATATCGGGCTTGACCTGCTGTTTGTGCCCATACTGCGTTTCGGGGTCGTTGGCGCGGCGGCGGCAACCGTACTGGCACAGGGCTGCTCCTGCCTGATCTGCCTTTTTAAAATCAGAAAAATCAGCATCCTGCGCTTTCACCGCAAAGACTGCGTGCTTCTTCCTGCCCTGCATGTACGCCTGATGGCGCTCGGTATGCCGATGGCTTTCCAAAATGCCGTGATTTCGGTCGGCGGCATGATCGTTCAGTCTGTCATTAACGGGTTCGGCGTTATTTTTATTGCCGGATTTACGGCTACCAACAAACTGTACGGGATGCTCGAAGTCGCCGCTACTTCCTATGGATTTGCCATGACGACTTATACCGGGCAAAACCTGGGCGCAGGCAAAATCAGCCGCATCCGGCAGGGATACCGGGAAGCGCTGGTCATTGCGATCGCTACCTCTGTCCTGATTGCGGCTGTTATGGTGTTTGCGGGCAAATGGATCCTGCTTTGCTTTATCAACGGAGATGCGCAGACAACGGCCGATACGCTGGCGATTGCCTACCGCTATCTGTTTATTATGAGCGTATGCCTGCCTATTTTATATTACCTGCATGTGACGCGTTCGTGCATCCAGGGACTCGGCAATACCGTACTGCCGATGGTTTCCGGACTGGCGGAATTTTTGATGCGTACCGCTGCCGCACTGCTGCTGCCGCGGCTAATCGGGCCGGACGGCATATTTTATGCGGAGATCACCGCCTGGGCCGGAGCGGACCTCGTGCTGTTTTTCAGCTTCTATTACTGTATCCGGCACGTTTCCAAAATATGATTGTACAGCGTACGGACCGCGGGCGCCATAAATTCCGGATGCAGCGCGGCAATCCCAATGATGCGGCACGCGTCCGGGCGCACCGGATAACAGTCCACTTCATAAGGGATGTCGCGCATAACCATTTCCGGCATCAAACAGATCCCGAACCCTTTCGCTACCAGCGCGACGGTGGACAGATCGTCTACCACATGATAGTTGGACTGGATGCGCAGCGAATTTTCCTTTAAAAAGTTCTGGATATCGGCATCGGTACATTCCCTTTGGGTTACAAACTGATGTGCCCGCATTTCCCCGATATCCATATACGGCTTGGAGGTATCCCCGCGCGCCCCTTTCGGAAGCACGCACAGCAGCGGGTCTTTATAAAGCGGTTCGATGGGGATATCCTTTGCGCTGGAAACCGACAAAAACCCCAAATCGGCCACCCCATTTTTGATCCAGTAATAGACGTCATCATACGTACCCTGAAATACTTCAATTGTTATCTCCGCATACTGTTTCTGGAACGAACGCAGGATATCCGGCAGCCAGTTTGTACAAATACTGGAAAATACGCCGATTTTTACTTTCCCTTTTTTTAAGCCGTTTAATTCCGCAATGGCCTGCTGTAAGCTTTCCTCGCTGTTTAATACGGCATTGACATATGGCAGCAGATGCTCCCCATAATTGGTCAGGGTGATCCCGGACCTGCTGCGTGTCAAAACGGTAAAGCCGAGTTCATTTTCCATCGATGAGATCGTATGGCTGATTGCGGAAGGCGTCAGACCAAGAATATCGGCAGCTTTGTGAAAGCTGCCGATATTTGCCGCTGTCTGAAATACCTGATAAGTCAATAGTGTCATATGGTTTCCCCTATCCTGCACCTTGGGAGCTGTATGTAAATAACCTATGCTCTTTGCTTGTCTTTTTCTCCGATAGCACCATGCAAAAATCAGTTACATAGCCCGCTATTGACGTGCACATTTATAAAGCAGATCATCCCATCTGCGGTCCACTTCCGCCTGGAACTGTACGATGAGATCCTCGTTTCCCGGCTGGAACAGATGGCGGAACCTGCCCTGCGGTTTCAAAAAGTCCTCGATCGGAAGCTTTTTTTTCGGTTCGTAAGACAAGATCCATTTTCCATGGTCTACTTCGAATAACGGCCAATAACAGGTTTCGACCGCAAGTTTGCAGATCTTCATGATTTCCGGCGTCTGGTAGCGCCAGCCGCGCGGGCACGGCGTCATAATATTTAAAAAGCAGGCGCCCTGCGTATAGATTGCCTTTTCCGCTTTTTGGTGCAGGTCCTTAAAATCCGGCGTAAACGTCGTCTGTGCGGCATAAGGCACGTCATGGTCCGCTATAATGGACGCCAGATCCTTGCGGTTTTGCATTTTTCCGTTGGACTGCGTGCCTACCGGGGTGGTCGTCGTATCCGCGTACAGCGGTGTGGCGGAAGAACGCTGGATTCCGGTATTCATATAAGCGCCGTTGTCATAGCAGACATATACCAGGTCGTGTCCGCGCTCCATCGCTCCTGAAAGCGACTGGAATCCGATGTCGTACGTACCGCCGTCCCCGCCAAACGTAATAAACTTAAATGTCTCTTCCTGCGGCAGCTTTCCGCGTTTTTTCAGCACCCGGTACGCGGTTTCCACGCCGCTTAGCGTAGCGCCCGCATTTTCAAACGCATTATGGATATAGCTGTCTTCCCATGCGGTGTATGGATACATGTAGGAAGATACTTCCAGGCATCCGGTCGCGTTTCCGATCACTGCCCGGTCGCCCGGATGCAGCGCGCGCAGAACGGCACGCACGCCGATCGTAGCGCCGCATCCGGCGCACATCCGATGGCCCGGCGCCAGCCGCTCCGGCCTGTTTACCCAGTCTTTTAAACGGTATTCATCCGTAAATGTATGATTGTTCACTGCATGCCTCCTATTTCCGCAATCCTATGTACTGATACTGCCTGATTTCCCTGCCGTTTCGGTCCGCGTCTTCCAGTTCGTCAAAAATTTGGTATACCTCGTCTACCGTAAAATCCCGTCCTCCCAGGCCATAGATATAATTTACAGTACGCACCGTCGCCCTGTTTCGGAAAAGCGCCGCGTCTACTTCGCACCCAAGCGGGCCTCCATTGGCGTTATAACTTTCACACCGGTCCATAACCGCGGCAATTTTACAGTTTTTCAGCGCCTGCGCAAGTTCCGCGGCCGGAAATGGCCGAAATACCCTTAATTTGATAATCCCTGCCTTTTTCCCTTTCGCACGCAGGTCGTCTGCCGCCTGCTTTGCCGTTCCCGCCGCAGAACCCATCAAGAGCATAATATAATCCGCATCTTCGGTACGGTACTCCTCAAACAGGCCGTAGCTGCGGCCGGAAATGGCCCTGAAGTCTTCCGCCGTCTGCAAAATAACATCTTTTGCCCGCTCCATCGCAAGCGCCTGGTTCTTCTTCGCTTCCATAACATAGGGAGAAGCCGCGTACGGGCCTACCGCAATCGGCCTGCCCGGATGCAGCAAATATTCCCGCGGCTGGTATTCCCCGACAAATGCCTTTACTACGGGATCTTCCAGCAGTTCAATATTTTCCACCGCGTGGCTGGTAATAAAACCGTCCTGACAGATCATCACCGGCAGATGCACATCCGCGTGCTCCGCGATCGGATAGGCCTGGATAAAGTTGTCATACGCTTCCTGGTTATTTTCCGCGTAAATCTGGATCCATCCGGTATCCCGCGCGCCCATGCCGTCGGAATGGTCGCAGTTAATATTAATCGGCCCGGACAAGGTACGGTTTACCAGCGCAAGTACGATCGGCATCCGGTTGGAGGCCGCCAGCAGCAGTTCCTCCCACATCAGCGCAAGCCCCGCCGAAGACGTAGCGGTCAGGCTCCTTGCCCCCGCCGCCTCGGAGCCGATTGCCGCACTCATTGCGGAATGCTCGCTTTCTACCGGGATAAATTCCGTATCCATTTCCCCGTTCGCAATATAGGAAGACACCATCTGCGGGATTTCCGTAGACGGGGTAATCGGAAACGCCGGCATCACATCCGGATTGATCTGGCGGATCGCATAAGATACCGCTTCGTTGCCTGACATTCGCTCCTTGATCGCCATGGTTATCTCCCCTCCTTCATTTCGATCGCCCCGAACGGGCAGACAGCGGCACAAATCCCGCAGCCCTTGCAATGGTCATAATCAAACGCGCCGCGCCTGCCGTCGGTTACCGGAATACTGGAATCCGGGCATATCGGAACGCAGAGCATACACTGTTTGCATAACTGTGCATGAAACACCGGCCGTGATGTGCGCCATTCACCCGTATGAAACTCCTTGGAGGTTCCCGCGGCAAACATCATCAAGCCTTCGGTCAGGTCCTGATGCGGCGTGTGCTCATTGATTTTATGTACATCGGTTCTCATTTCTTTTTCTCCGTAATTTCATCTGATTTTTGTATGCTGTTAAGCGCTTTTTTTCATTTCCCGCCTGCGCGCCTTTTCCATGTGATCCCATGCCATTGCAAGCGCTTTTAGATTTCCCTCGACTACCTCCGGTTTTTTCGCAAATTTATGTTCAAACAGCGACCGCATTTCTTTGAAAAATAAATCCCGCTCCATCACGCCGGTCACTGCGACCGCGGCGGCAAGCATCGGTGAATTTGGAATATTTTTTCCGAGCGTCTCCTGTGAAATTTTCCCCGCGTCCACCGTATAAACGGCAGTCTTGCACCCGCCTAACAATGGGAGGATTTCCTCTTTTGTTTTCGGCGTATTGATAATTACCGCACCATCCAGCTTCAGCCCGGCGGTGACGTCGACCGCATGCAGCAGTGTTTCGTCTACGACCATGACCAGATCCGGCGTATAAATATTGGAATGCACGCGGATCGGTTCCCTGCTGATCCTGTTATACGCGGTAATCGGCGCGCCCATACGCTCCGGGCCGTATTCCGGAAAACCCTGTACATACTGTCCGGTCCGAAACGCCGCGTCCGCCAATAATAATGCCGCTGTTTTTGCTCCCTGGCCGCCTCTGCCGTGCCATCTGATTTCAAGTCTGCTGCTCATGTTCCTGCTCTCCTTTTTTCTGTATCTGTTTCTTTTGTGTTGTATCGCAATTTGTATGTTCCTGCGTATTTGTTTTTCCAACGTCCTTTATTATAATAACCTGGCTGCGGATTGTAAAGTGAAAGTGTGAGATTTTTTCATGTTAAAAATGAATATTTTTCATCTTTAAAGAAAAAAACGATGCAAAGAACCTGTGATCTTTGCACCGGATTTTTCTTCGGAAGTGATGCTGTGAGACTTTCCCTAATCAATACAGTCAAACAACTGATCAAACCCAATCATAATATTAGGAAACATATTTATTCTCAGATCCGTTTTATTTTTTTCAGTGATCATTGCTATTAATTTATATTCTGCGTCATCAATAGAATTTTCATCTGGTGATAATACATACATTTCAACCTGTTTTTTTCGCCAGTCTACAATCCAATATTCTGCAACCTCTACTTTTTTATATAACTCCATTTTATCATTGCGATCATACACTTCCGTTGCATCAGATAATACTTCCATAATGAATTTAGGCACCCCAAGGAAATTTGTAGAACGCCTATTTCTTATATCACAATTTATTGATACATCTGGAATTACAGGTTTGTTGTCGTTTTCTGCCCATTTATATTTTACACTATCTCCAAAGACACGACAGATTGAACTTTGTAATTGAGGTCCAACCGTTGTAACAAAATTGTTAATTATTATGGAATGTTCTATGTATGTATTTGCCATATCTTTCATCGGTAAGCTGTCCATTCTTTACACCTCCTGTCAAACATATTTTTATTATACCAGATTCGCAAACCATTGCAAGTCCTAGTACATCGGTTATCACGGTAAACGCATGCCTATACAAAGTGCACAATTTTTTCCTGTTTAAATTTGATTTTTCACAGTTAAAAAGTTGTTATTTTTACTTTTTGGAGCTGAAAAATGCATTGAAAAATATATTACATTCTTATCCTTTCATTGTACTATAAAAAGATGGGTTTGTATTTTTGTAAAAAGTTGTAAACTGGCGTAATTTCTTCGGGGGTATCATGCCCGCCGCACATAGAAAGCCGATACAGAACAAGTCTGTACCGGCTTTTCTACCGCTATTTTTATAATGAGAATTTAATGATGAAAAAAATCTCCTAAAGAAAGCAATCAACCATGAAAGATTTATTCTCCATAGCCAGTATTAATTGCTTGCATCATAACCAGCATCACTTACTGTCCCGGCCTCACTAATCGTAAATTTCACAACAGCCGTTACCGCTTTTGCTTCTTTTACTTTTGTTCCTGAAATTGTAAACGCAATGCTTAACGTTTTTGCTCCAGTCGCTTCGGTTGCGCCGTATGTAGCTTTAAATGCTGCACTATCTGTCAGATCTGCAGACGTTCCGCTTCCTGCCTGATATTGAATCGTAAGATCTTCTGCTGTCAGCCCTGTGAACTGATCTGTTACCTGTTTTTTAATTGCTGTTGCGATTCCATCAATCGTTACTTCTACAGAAGCGCCGGAAACAGTGATCGATCCACCGGATGTCGCCGTAACCGCTACCGCAGGTGCCGCCAGCGCAGATGTATCCAACGCAAATGCGCTGATATCAACTTTTTCACTTTCAGGAATATCCGGTGTATCTGGTGTATCCGGTGTAGGAGTGCCAGATGTTTCCCCTGACTCTACATCCGTAATAGATCCGTTTTCATCCTTAATTTCAACTTTTTCCTCTGTCTTATTATCAACATAGACATTGTCTGCCTTGTCTGTCGTTACCGAACTTCCTTCTGCACCCTGATTTAGAGTGATGTCCGTTTTAGCAGATGCCGTTACTTCTACTTTCACCGATGACTCCACTTTCGTCTCGGCCGCTGTTTCTGTAACGTCTACCTTAACCGACTCTGTCGTACCTGTAATGGTAATATCTGTTTTTGATTCTACCTTGACATTGCTGACCGTACCGTCCACATTAAGGGAAACACTTGCTACGTCGCCGCTCTCTTTTTCAATATTTACATTCGATACTGTGCTTTCCGCCGCTACGTTAAGCGCAAGCTTCGTCTGTGCGGTTGCTTTGCTGACGGTTACATTCGATACCGCTGCTTTCTCCGCTACATGCAGTGTTACTGTCGCTGCGGCCTGTGCGCCGGATGCCTGATCGTTGACCTTAACCGTCCCAACAGACGCCCCTTCGCCCTTTACATCTACTGTAACTGCCGCGGAAGCCTTTTCATTATCCACTGCAACGGTTTCTACCTTGCCTTCTACTTCCAGCGTTACATTTGCATCATCTTCTGCAGGTGCAAGCTGTATATTTTTTACGTTCGCATTTTTATCTACTTTGATCCGCGCAATTTTTGCCAAAACTTTCAGGAAGTTTCCAGCCGCTTTTTCAAACCATGTATCTCCTTTGATCGCTTGGATCGTAACGGTGTTGAATGTACCCTCGTTCGTCACGTCGCTGTTTGGCGCGTCCACGATTAAATCTGCCTTATATTCGCCTTTTCCAATCGTAAAATTCTCTTTTTCTGTCGTACGAATCGTAAGCTTCGTTACGCTCTTGTCAGCCAATGCGGACTGAAGGGCAGCGTTTGTCCTTACAATTCTGGTTGTGCCTGGATTCTCCGGATTCGTGCTCGGATAATAGGTAGAGCCAGATGAAGACGAAGAAGAAGTAGAGACAACTGCCGCAACATTTGTAGAACTGTTTGGCCCTACATTGACAATCTGTCCATTCGCCCTTGCTACGCTTACATTTTTCGTTGTATTATTTTCCACCCTGACAACGGTTTTGTCGCCCTGCAGCTTGATCGTGCTGTCTTCCGCGCCTTTGTTCAGATTTATTTTTCTGCCGGAACAACGTTTACAGTACACTTCACCAGTTTCGATTTTACTTTCTTTTTCGCATTCGTTTTCAGACGCGCTTTTACAACCGTACGGCCTTCGCATTTGCCCTTAATCTGGAAGCTGGACGCCGTCTTTGCCGATACCATTGCAATCGTGCGGTCTTCCGTTGCTATTTTGGAAATTTTCCACCCCTGCGTATTGTTGATCAGCGTCATTTTATTTTTCTGACCAATTTTTAAGGTTTTGAATTTTGTCCGCAAAGTAACATACTTTGCAGCGGCAGACGCGTTGATTGGACCCGCTGCCGGCAGCGCCGCGCAGGCCATCGCAACGGACAATGAAACCGCGGCTGCTTTTTTCATGAATTTTTTCTTCATGTTCTCCCTCCTCATCTTTTACCCATATTTGGATATTCTGTTGTTACATGCACATTATACCCCTCCCCGGTTTATAAATGCACCTATAAATTATGGAAGCGTTTATTCTGGCGTTTCCTAAACTAATACTTGCAAATGAGCAGTTCATAGTTTATAATCAGATTAGGAACAATCATAGGATATAAGCACATCCGATGGTTGCCACCGGAAACTTCATCTAATGAATTATTAAGTTACACGGCTATCCCTATTGCAGTAGGCGATAGCCGTTTTACTTTTTATGATGGTTGTCGAGATAAGATAAAAGTACAACCACCAGACTATCCCTACGCTGTCCTAATCTGATTATAGCGTATCATAGCATTTTTGCCGGGAATTGGTATAGAAATATTGGAAAAATAAGCCTACCTTGTACTTGACCAGTCAGGTAGGCTTATAACAAACTCGGGAAGTCAGCCACTTTGCGGGCGGCCGCTCCTTTCATTGTCTATCTTGTATGATATCTTGCATTTGATTGCATGAACTTTTTTGTTGGCCGCTGCCTGGCTATCTGTTTGTCAGTGTCCTGGCAACTGGGATAACATGCGTCACATATACCCGCTGCCCGGATGCAATCTGCACCACGGACTGCACGGTAATCGTGCTGATATGAATCTGTTCCCCGCTCCTTAACGGGATCATGCTGCCGGTCAGCCGCGTGCCGGTCGCCGTACAATCCAATATTTTGCCGTCCGGTACATAAATACAGTCATTGACCATTTCCAGCGCGTTTGCCGCTGTAATACTGGTCGTAAGCGAACGCAGCACATACTCCGGCGGGTTTTGCCCGTCCGTAATCGTAATGTTTACATTGTCTGTATGATACCGGTATGAGTTATCTGTATAAGATAAAGACACGGTATAAACACCCGGCTGCGCTTTGCGGCATGTGCCGATTCCGCTGCCGTCCGTACTTGGCTGGATGGAAATCGGGTTCAGCGTCAGAATATTGGATCCAGGCAGGCGTATGGCGCTTCCGGTCGTGCATGTTACAAGGTCTTTGCCGTAATAGACATTTCCTTTATTAATCTCAGCCCTTGTAAAATTCTTATAATTATAAAAGATACCGCCGCGGTATTCCGCAAGCCGGATACGGATCGTCTGGTCAGCCGTCGTATTCGGATTGACAGACAAATCCAGCGTATCCACATCCGCTTCTACTTTATAGGATACAGCCGCGGTTGCAACCGGCGCCGCTACGGCAACGGTGAAATTCTGGCTTACCGTTACGCCGTCCATGCTGACAGACAGCGTATAATTATAGGTTCCAACGGCCGCCCCCTGCGCACGGACTACAATACTGTTTCTTGCCGCATCATAATTCGCCAAAACTCTGCGGCCGCTTGCTTCCGCAATGATCCCGCTTTCATGGTCCAATGCGAACGTACCGCCGTACTGGTCTGTTGCCGTAACCGGGATTTCCATCTGGTAATCCGACGCGTATACATTTGACATCGAAACGGAATTGCTTTTCAGCCGGATGCCTGCCAGATAACGCCCCGCATTGATCGTAACCTGATACGTATAAGGCACGCTTTCACTGCCCTGCCTTGCCGTTACTACAACGGAAACCGTACCTGCCTTGATCGGCGTCACTTTGCCGTCCTGGCTGATAATCAGTGTGTCCGGGTCGGACGACGCATATGTTAGGCTGTCGTACGTAATGACCTTTTCATCCTCGTCCAAGCCAAGAAAATGCGCATACATCGTATCGCCTACAGCGATCGTCCTTACATCCGTCCCCCATTGCAGCGGTTCCCGCGCCTGATCGGTCAGGGTAAATTTCGTCTCTGCCGCAATCTCCGCCTGCTGCGGCACGCAGATAATCGTTTTGGTATCCGTCAGGCGGACCGTGCCGTCTAGCGACGTATAATCCATTGTCACGGATGCTACATTGCCCACGGTCGCCATATACAGACGGTTTGTCGCAGGGTCCATATATCCGTTTGTGGCGGTCGCCGAATAGGTAAACGTTCCGTTTTTTACCGTATTGGTCACATCCATACCCATCGCATCCAGCAGGACGTATTCAATCGTCGTATATTTTTCTGCCTGTGCCGTAGACGTCACAATCGATAGCTGCGCCGGCTTCCCGACACTGGCGGTAAACTCTTTCGTACTTCCGCCGCACGTTACCGAATACTTCCTGGCGTCCATAAAATTAGTCGCCATGGTAAGATATGCCGTCTTGCCGTCCTCGGAATACTTCACTTTTTTTACAACTACCGTCGCTTCCCCGGAACGGACCGCAAAATCGCCCGCCTTATATTCCGAAGCCGACGGCATACTAAACGTCACACGAATCCCGTCCGACGCTGTCTGCGTGACCTCATCCATATAGCTGCCGATCACCGCTTTGACCTCTTTTTTGCAGAGTACCTGTCCGGTTGGCGTGTTTTTCGCGGACGCGGTAATCGTGTAAGTACCTGCCCCGGCCGGCGTCCATACCCCGTTTTCCGTGATCTCAGAAGAATGGTCCGTACCCGATGCGTCTTTTACTTCCCAGTATACTTTGCTTGTCGCGTTGGCGGGAGTCATTGACGCCTGAAACGTATAAGGCACACCTGGTTTTAAATGCGTCAGATCCCCAATTTCTGATGTATCGATCGTAATCGCCTTTGCCTTGCTCTGAAGCCTTCCGGCAAAAGTCGGACGGTTGACAAGCTCCCATTTTGCGGTATATACATTCACCGTAATCCGGATCCTCTCCGCAGCCGCATATGCAGGCTCATTACGGCTGTCTATGGTCAGCCGGTTTGTTACCGTAGTGCCTTTTGCGATCGTCTTTGCCGTATCAAAAGACGCGTACGTTTTGCCTTTTCCGGTAATGTGCCATTTCAGGATATAACCTTTTTTTACATTTTTTATTTTCAGGTCATAAATCCCCTTATTCGCGCGGTTTTCATAAAATACGCTATATTTTTGCTGAAATACCGGCTCCGGCGTTTCTTTTGCTGCCGTTGTCTTCTCCGCCGCATACGCCTGCGCTGGCATACAGGCCGTAAGCAGCGCGGCTGCCAGAAATAACGCAAACCTTTTTTTGATATGCCCAAACATATTACCCTCCTTCGTCTGTCTGCATATAGTATATGCCATGATTCAATCTTCCTTATTTTACCACCTTTTGGAAAAACTGACAAGCGGTAACCTTACAAACAAAAAAACCTTATGGACACCAAACAATAGGATCCATAAGGTTATATGAGATACGGGGGAATCGAACCCCCGACAACTTGATTAAAAGTCAAGTGCTCTA
>CAJUIH010000102.1 GCA_910586045.1 uncultured Eubacterium sp. | reverse complement strand
ATAACAATTTGTTATAAAATGTTATCTTGATTATCTTGAGCGCGTTTCATTTTTATTTTATGCGCTGTAATAATCGTATAACGATAAGCATGAACCGTTATTTGGACATCATCGACCTCACAATACCAATTTTTCTCTTTTCGGGTGATTTTACAGTTTTTATCCAGTATTTTATTTTTGCAATATGCAACGATATCCTCTGTATCTAAATGCAGATTTCTCTTTATTCGGTCCACTCCCATTTCGGTTGTATGAATCTGGTCTGCGTGATCCAGTAACCTTTGGCTGTCGTTCATGTTCTGCCTCCTTTCCATGCCATCCGAATTTTCCAGCGCAATCACATTGCGCGTTTCACCGACTGTCACGCGCTTGCCGCAATCCGTCCATCTTCGATGCGTACAATCCGGTCCGCCATCTGCGCAATCTCGGGATTATGCGTAATCATCACAATTGTCTGGTGAAATTCCCGGCTGGTCATCTGCAAAAGCCCTATGACGTCGTCGCTTGTCTTACTGTCCAGATTTCCGGTCGGTTCGTCCGCCAGTATGATACTGGGCTTGGACGCCAGCACACGCGCAATCGCTACCCGCTGCTGCTGGCCGCCGGAAAGGGTGTTTGGAAAACGGTCCAGCTTCGTCTCCAGGCCCAGTAATTTTACAACCTGCATTAAAAACGTCTGGTCTGGCTTTTGCCTGTCCATAGAAAGCGGAAATATGATATTTTCCCAAACGGTCAGCTCCGGTACCAAATTGTAGTTTTGAAATATAAATCCGATCTGTTTGCGCCGAAAAATGGTTGCCTGCTCGCTGTTTAGTTTTGCAAGCTCTGTGCCGCCGATTTTTACACTGCCGTCCGTAGGCGTATCCAGCCCGCCGAACATATGGAGCAGTGTAGATTTTCCGCTTCCGGAAGTGCCGATAATGGCGGTAAATTTTCCGCGTTCAATTTCCAGGTCCACACCGTCCAGCGCCTTTACCATGGCATCCCCGCTGCCATAATATTTTTTCAGGCCGGTTGCTTTTAAAATGCTATCCATAAGACTACAAATCCTCCTTATTTTCCATATATGTCTGTTTACGGCAAACCTTTTTATCAAAAACCTTTCTTTATGGTCTTTTATTCTGTAACCCGCAGTTTTTCCACAATGCTTCCCTTATGGAACCGGCCCAGCGCCGCGGACGGGATCCATATCCCCATAATCAGCAGAATGATGCAGGTAATTCCCGCCGGAGCCAGTGTAAACCGGAACGAAAAATACCACACGTCCGCAGTCAAACCGCGTACCAGCGTAAAACCAAACGCCGCTGAAACGAGAAAGCCAAGGATACAGCCTCCCGCAGCATAAAAAATCCCCTCCAAAGTTACCATCCGGGCAAGCTGTTTTTTCGTCATGCCGATGCTCTGCATCGTCGCGAACACATGCCGGCGTGTAAGAATCGTCGTAATCATCGTATTGCTTAGATTTAAAACGCCTACAATCCCAAAAATAGACCCAATCAGCCCGCCCACAAACGTGATCATCTTACGGTCCAAAAGCGCGCTTTGTCTGGCGCTTTCTGCGGATACATACGTGATCGAATCATCTTCCCGGTTCATATAGGTTTCCAAAAATTCCGTCATGCCGGCCCGTGCGTTTTCCTCCACATCAAAGGAATATTTATAAACCGTAGGCTTGTCATAGATCTGCTCATAAACAGCAGACGGAAGATAAAGATTCACACCGTCGCCGCCAACCGCAAACGGCCCGTTGGCGGTATATCCGATTTCCTGGTCGTCGCCGTTTAAGCCGGCCAGCGCTAACACAGGAAGCGTACGGACCGCTTTCCCGTTTTTATAGACGGTTATGGATTTTCCGATTTGCGTAAAACACAGATTTTGATCCATCCGCATCGTCGATCGGTCAATCGGTACGCCGACCAAAACGCCTTCGCCGTCTTGCATCCGCCGAAAAAGCTTTTTGGGATCTGTTTCCCCCTCCTGGATGTCCATACGCGCGATAGCAGTTTCAGGCATTCCATATACATTGCAAAGCGGCCGTCCGTCGTTCCCCAGATGAAAGAAAAATCCGTCCGCGCTTAGTCCAATAGGCGCCTTTTCGCCCGGTACGTCCTCATTTTGTGTAATCGCAACCCCGAAATCATACGTGACATCCGTATCATCCAAGGTATTTTTGTAAATCGCGCAAGCCTGCCTGACACCGGGCTGTTTTGCAATATCCCGCATAGTTTTCCGCTTCAGCCCATGTACACGGCGGGTAAACCCTTTCATAATGTTTGCGCTCACATTGTTTACAACCGCAAAGTCCGTACGGATCATGAAATCCACCTGTTTTTCCACATCCAGACTCCCCGCGGCAATCCCGACACTGTTCAGCAATACGATACACAGCATCAACGATACCATAATGGAAAATGAACGCCGCTTATTACGCCCCAAATGATGCCACGCCATTTTGGCCAGGCCCGCCTGCATGAGCCTGTGTTTTACCCTGTGTCTGCCCGAATCGGTCTCCACAAAGCGGAAGGCTTGGATCGGCGGCGTATTCGCAGCGACGCGCACCGGTTTTCTGGTTGAAATATAGACCGTAACTGCCGAAAAAAACGCGGCGGCGATAAAAATGAAAGGCGACGGCGTGACATCTATCACCAGGTTCTCATATTCGGATGCCAACGAACCCACTACCATCGGCAGCACAGCTTTTCCTATTAAAAACCCGGCGAATAAGCCAAACGGAATGCTAATCCCAGACAGCCAGGCCGCCTGCAGGTTGATCAGGCCGCGGACTTGTTTTTTGCTCATTCCAATCGTACGATACAAACCGTAGCGGCGGATCTCCTGCATGACCGCAATGTCGAACACATTAAAAATCAACAAATACCCGCAGAGCATAAACAGCACGGCGACGGCTATGCCCATCCAGACTGTCTGCGGCGCATATTGCGCGTTTGTTACCTGGTTTACGACCGCCATGATGTAATTGTCCGCGTCCTGGTTTTTCGGATTTCCGCCTACACGGTATACCCAGTCATTCATTTGATCCTGCAGCCCGCGTGTGCTTTTCGCTACGATATCCGAATCATACGTACCGGCCATCGCTCGGTCTTTCGGATAGGTATACGCAAAAATAGCCGGGTTTGCATCCCGAAAAGCGGTTCCCGCCCACATCATACTGACCTGGCTGCCGTAAGCCCGATACCATCCGGACACTACCATTTCAAAGGTATAGGTTTTGCCCCGCACGGTAAACGCAACCGGAACGACCGCCCCTACCTTTGGTTCCATGCCCAAATCCCGCAGCGCCGCATCGGAAGCGACTACTTCATTTTCAGCCCGCGGCGCCGTACCGTAGCTGGGATTGCAAAACGTCAGCTCTGCCTGCGTTTCATCCAGCACATCAAATTCCACATTCTGGCGTTTCGTATTTGTCAGATAACCGACCGGCATCCGCAGTCCGCAGCGTTCGATAAAATCCGCGTGTTTTAGTTGTTCGAACTGTTCCGCCGTCATATAGCGGAAATCCCCGTCCGCCTTGCTCCCTTTTGCCATCTGCTGTGTTAAGGTCAAAGATTCCATCGCGCCCATTCCGATCGTTGTAACGGTTGTAAACAAGACCGTCGTCAGTACAATGGCCAGTGCCGCAACCAGGTTTCGTATTTTACCCGCACGAAAGCTGCGCACGGCAAGCGTTCGAAGTGATATTCCCATTTGTTTTCCTCCTGTTTCCTGTTTCTTTTTTCAGAATACCACGCAAAAGGTACAATTCCGGTACAAAAAAAGTACATTTTTGTACCTTAGAAACTGTTTTGGGATCACGTTTCCATCGTGAGCCATTTTCAGGAAACAATACGCCCGTCTTTGAGCTTAATCACCCGGTCCGCAAGCTGCGCCAATTCCAGGTTATGGGTAATCATAACAAGTGTCTGATGAAACGTTTCCGTTGTCATTTTTAAAAGTCCGGCTACATTCTGGCTTGTCTTTGCGTCAAAACTCCCTGTCGGTTCATCCGCCAGCAAAAGCGCCGGTTTTGTAATCAAGGCCCTGGCGATCGCTGTACACTGCTGCCCGCCGCCGGAAAGCATATAGGGAAATTTCTCTAGTTGACCATTTAGCCCTAACAAGTTAACAATTTCAGCGAAAAAAAACGGATCCGGCCTGGAATCGTCCAGGGCGAGCGGGAATAAAATATTTTCCCGTATGGTCAGTTCCGGAACCAGATTATAATCCTGAAAAACAAATCCTACATTTCTGCGCCTAAAAACCGTCAACTGTTCCTCGGATAATTGCGCCAAACAAATCCCGTCTACCATAACTTCCCCCTCCGTTGGTTCATATAATCCGCCGATCGTATTTAACAGCGTTGTTTTTCCGGAACCGGAAGCTCCGATAATCACCGTAAATTTGCTTTTTTCAATGGAAAAGCTGATCCCGTCCAATGCTTTTACCAGACGGCTGCCTTTGCCAAAATATTTTTTCAGATTCCGTACCGTTACCATATCCACCGATTCTTCCCCCGTTTCGCATGTAAGAACGATCTGCGTTTTAAACCGCAATCAGTTTAACAAAAATACCGAAAACGTCGTCCCTTTTCCGCATTCGGACTTCACACTGATATAGCCCCTCTGACGCGTAACAATGCCGTTCGCCAAATACAGCCCAAGGCCGACCCCCTCGCTGGAAGCCGCTTCCGGCGCCCGGTAGAACCGCTTAAACACATCATGGTAATGCGCGGCAGCAATCCCGATCCCGGTATCCGAAATGTCGATCCGTGTATAAAACTGCCATGGCCTTACATGAACCGAAATAGAACCGCCGCTCGGCGTATACTTTACCGCGTTGTCCAAAATATTGCCCAATGCCTCGGCTGTCCATTTTGCATCGTGTCTGACATACACCCCGCTGCCGCACGCTACTTCGATCTGCACCTGTTTTTGCGCCGCTTTCGCCCATACCCCATTTACAGCCCGCGCAATCGTATGATATAAACTGTCCCACTCTATATGCAGGGTAAAAGTTCCCGTTTCCAGACGGGACATTTTAATCAAAGACTGCATCAAAAAATCCAGTTTTTGGATCTGCGCGGACATCGTCGTCAGAAATTCCGTTCGTTTTTCATCCGTCAGCGACCGCTGCTGCAAAATAGAAGTAAACATTAAAATATTCGCAAGCGGCGTTTTCACCTGATGCGAAATATCACTGACCAGCTCCTGCACCGTCTGTTTATCTTCCTCACTTTGCCGCTGCCCTTCTTTCATCCGCGCGCAATACTGCAGCAGCTTTCCCTGCACTTTGGAAACCTGCGAATCTTCGAACAGGCGAACGTGATCCGGTTCACGCCCATCCATAAGCGCATCTACCGTTTCACAGATTTGATTCGCAAAATCCGCCTGCTGGCGCCGCCGAAACCAGTCCCACAAAAAGGCCAGTAACAAGATTCCCATCCCCGCCAGCACAAACACCGTACGCATACAGACCGGCGGAATATAATCCCATAGTACGCCTGTAAACGCCGTCAGAAGCGCTAAGATGGCAATAAGCGCCATTACCAATCCAAGTTCCCATCCCGCTTTTTTCATATCTTATCCCCTGTCCATATGTAACCCATCCCTCTGACCGTCTGAATATAAGAATGGCCCTTATCTTCAATCTTTGCCCGCAGCCGGTTCATCGTGACTGTCAGCGTATGGTCGTCGATAAAATTCCCGCCGCAATCCCACAGTTTTTCCAGCAAAACCTGTCTCGTAACGATATTTCCGGCATTTTTCGTCAACAGCAGAAGCAATTTATATTCGTTCGGCGTTATCGACAGTTTTTCGCCGTTGGAAACGGCCGAAAGGGTGCTAAAATCCAGGCGCAGGAAACCGTCGTCATAACAGGCCGCGGCCGGCTGCGCAGACGCGCCCCGCCGCAGCGCCACTTCCACACGGCGCTTTAATATTTCGATACTAAATGGTTTTGTAATATAATCATCCGCTCCAAGATCAAATCCGTTTAACACATCCTGTTCCAAATCATTTGCCGTCAGAAAAATAACAGGCAGGTCTGTATGATCTTTTTTTATCTCCCCGCAAAGGGCAAATCCATTTCCATCCGGCAGGTTGACATCCAGGATTGCCAGATCAAATTGTTCTGTCCGCAGCAATTGCTGCGCTCTTTTGTAGTGATAGGACGCAACCGTAAGATAGCCGCTTTGTTCTAATTCAAAACACAGGCCGGCGCTGAGCGCCAGGTCGTCTTCTACCAGCAGGATTTTGTGCATGATATCACCTCACATCCGCATAATGCGGTACTTGGTCTATTTTGGGACCAGCAGGGAACTCCCGGATCAGCAAAATGACTTTCCGATGTCTCGATCCGTTCAAAACTTCTTGCGGTACTCTCCCGGCGGCATCCCATACCGCTTGCGGAACGCTTTCGTAAAACTGCGGCTGTCCGGAAACCCGCATGCCATCGCGATTTCCCCGACCGGCTGAACGGTGTTCATCAAAAGCCGGTAGCCCGCCTCCGTCCGCAGTTCCAATACATAAGCCTTATAATTGATCCCCGCGTATTTTTGAAACATCCGCGACAGATAAGCCGGAGAATAGCCGAAAATACGCGCTACCCCCTCCAGCGTTAAGTCTTCTTTGTAGTTTGCCTGTATATAGCTTGTGATGTGCGACAGCTTGTCCAGGTTTTTCTGCTGTTTCTTATGCTCCTCATCCACTTCCGGAATGCGCATCTGCGTTACCATATGATACAGCAGACTGTAAAAATCACTTAAAATAGCAAACAGGTGCCCGTCTTTTTTCTGCACATAGGCGTCATACATATGTCCGACCAAATCCGCCATTTGCGTATCTTTACTGCAGCCATGCGCAAATAGCAGATTCTCCCCCTCATCCCCAATGTATTTTTCAAACAGCCCCCTGGGGATCTGTAAAACGACGGTCTGGTTGGGATCGGGACTGTCGATGCTATGCACCTCGTTGGAATTGACCACGACAAACTGCCCCGGCTCCAACGGATACTTTCGGGAATTAATATAAAAACAAAGCGTGCCTTCCCGTACGAGAAAAATTTCCACCGATCGATGCCAGTGCTTGGAAACTTTATAACTGCCGTCTTTGCCCTCAAACAAAAACATTTTAAATGGAAGATCCTCGTTTGGGAGCACCAATTCATGTCTGAAATCTATTATCATTGATCTGACTTTCCATAAAACAATACCGGCCAAACTAACCGATCCCGATAATTTCGTCAACCGGAAGCGAGAGTACGACGCCCTGCGCTTCGCTGCCCATGCCGCATCTGCCGTTTATCGCTTTCATAATATCTTTCTTATCGTCTTTTTCCGCCAGAATCAAAACGACCTCCCGCTCTTCCTGGATGCTGATGCCCCAAAACTGCGTAGCTTCTTCACTGCCGACCCGCCGGCTGTGGAATACGGTGCCTCCTGCGGCGCCCATGGGCCTTGCCACATTCATGACTTCCCCGCTGAATCCCTGGTTTACAATCGCCATGATTGCACAATATGTTTTTTCCATGTTTTCCCACTCATCCTTTCCTGCTGCATGCTCCTGCTCTGGCAGCGTCTCCATCAGACGGATCATATGGCTGCTGCAGCCTGACATGGCTACCGTAAATGCAATGCCTGTATTCGGCATGCCAAGATGCAGCTTTTGCTGCAGTTTTTTCAGCATCCGGCTGGCAAACGGCCGCGGCAGAATGCTGATTGCCAGATCCTTTTCCACACCGCCAAGCCCCAGCATATCCATCATTTCGCTGGAAGCCGTTCCCTGCGCATGCATGCGGTACTGTACGGGTACCATCCCCTTTTGAAATAAATCCACTGCCTTATGCACAAGCTTCGGCGTCGCTATGAGAAACAGCAGTTGATACCCCTGCTTCTTAGGACTGTCCGTCATCTTCTTCTTCCTCCTCAAAGTCAAATATGTCATCATCCACAAATACGATCTCTCTGCGGGCTGCCGGCTCGGCATCACTGCCTTTGCGCAGTACAAGCTGATACTGGATGCCCATGATCTGGATCGCGATTAACGGCGTCAGCGCTACCAGGGCCACCACGCCAAACGCATCGGTCATCAAATTTCCCCCCAGCGCCTCACACGCGCCGATACTAAGCGGCAGCAGAAATGTCGAAGTCATAGGCCCGCTGGCCACGCCGCCCGAGTCAAACGCGATACCGACAAACATCTTCGGCACAAACCGCGACATAACAAGCGCAATAAGATAACCAGGTATAATAATGAGATAGATCGGCAGGCCCGTCAGCACGCGCAGCATGGCAAGGCCCACGCTGACGGATACGCCGATGGACATGCAGCGGTTCATCGCAGACGCTGAAACCGCGCCGTTTGTGACGCTTTCTACCTGATGGTTCAGTACCTGGATCGCCGGCTCGGCCTTTACAATATAATAACCGATCAGCATGCCGATGGGGATTAACAGCCACCGCCATCCGGCGGACGCGATCTCGCTGCCAAGAAACGAACCGATCGGGGCAAACCCCACATTTACCCCGCACAAAAATAATACCAGCCCGATATAAGTATACCCAAGCCCGATGGAAATACGCTTTACCTGCCTGCGCTGGTAACGGCGGCTTAAAAACTGGAAAATCGCAAATACCGCAATCACCGGAACCAGGGAAACCAGTACTTCTTTTATATAAGGCGGCATACTGGTTAAAAACTCCCATAACAGATCCCTGGTCGTTATAACATCCGCCACCTCATAAGCAGAATAGGCCGCCTGCGCCGGACGGAAAAAACAGCCAAGAATCATAACCGCCAGTACCGGGCCTACACTGGATAACGCTACAAGGCCAAAGCTGTCACTCGATGCGTTTTTATCGCCCCTGACTAAAGCAAGGCCGACGCCCATTGCCATAATAAACGGAACGGTCATAGGCCCTGTCGTTACGCCGCCCGAGTCAAACGCGACCGCCATAAACTCCTTTGGCACAAAAAAAGACAGGACGATTAACGCTATGTAAAAAACGATCAGTATCGTTGATAAATTAATTTGAAAAATAATTCGTAATATAGCCACCGCAAGGAACAGGCCGACGCCAACCGCTACGGTTAAAATCAGCGTCATATTTGGAATCGACGGCACCTGTCCCGCCAACACCTGCAGATCCGGTTCCGATATCGTAATAATCATGCCCATGGCAAAACCAATGCCGATAATCAGCGCGATCCGCCGCGTCTTTGAGATCTGGACGCCGATGCCTTCCCCAAGCGGCGTCATGGACATTTCCGCGCCAAGCTGGAAAAACCCCATGCCTACCACAAGCATAATCGCACCGGTTAAAAACATAAACATCGTGCTTAGCTTCAGCGGCACAAGCAAAATGCTAAGTACGAGTACAATACCCGTAATCGGCAGCACCGCGGAAAGGGATTCCATGATTTTCTCTCTTAGTTTTTGATTCAACCGCATCACCTCTTTTCTTGATACGCATGCACACTAAAATTTGCCAAATAACGCCGGCTCATGTCAACCGCTATACATGGAAACAGCTTCCGCCGATAAACTCCCGCAAAATCGAATTTTTCCCGATATCCTCACTCGGCACCTGCAGGAAATAATCCAAAAATTTCAGCAGGTATTTTGCCCGTAAATGCTGCGGGCTTTCTTTTGGAATCGCAAACAGCATCGGCTCCGCATACATTTTTAATACGGCCATCTCATAAATCAGGGCGGAATTAAACATCACATCCGCATGCTCCTGAAATGGGAAAATATTTTTTTCTTCCCCGCGCCGTACGGACTGCCACATTGCAATCGTACGCTCCGCGGGGGTTCCGCGGCTTAACGCGTCCCGTACAATCCGCCGCAGCAGCCGCCCGTCTGTTGTCGGAATCGCGTTGTGCTCGTCGATATTGATCTGCGTCAGGGCGCTGATATAGATCTTAAATTTGGTTTCCTTTGGAAGCGTTACAAGCAGCCGGTCATTCAGCCCGTGGATCCCTTCGATCACCAGTACGTCATCCGGGCCAAGCTGCAGGTACTCCCCTTTATATTCCCGCTTTCCTGTCTTAAAATTAAAATGCGGCATGTTCACCTGTTCGCCTGCCAGCAGTTTTTCCATCGAAGAATTAAACAGTTCCAGGTCGACGGCCTCCAGGCATTCAAAATCATACTGGCCGTTTTCGTCCAGAGGCGTTTTCTCCCTGTCCACATAAAAATTATCCATCGCAATCGGATGCGGGGACAGCCCATGCGCGCGAAGCTGAATGGACAGGCGGTGCGAAAACGTTGTTTTTCCGGAGGAAGACGGGCCTGCGATCAGGATAAACTTCTTTTCCTTTGACGCTGCGATCTGCTCCGCCAGTTTGCCGATGCGCTGTTCCATTTCCGCTTCCTGCAGTAATATGACCTCCTGGATCCTGCCCTGCACAATGCGCTCATTTAATTCGCCGATGGTGCTGATCTGCATCTTTTTCGCCCAGGCCGCGGATTCCATCAGTGTATGGTACAGCTTTCCTAACGTCTGAAACTGCGCGGCTTTCTTTGTGTCTTCATTTGGATACAGCAGCACAAACCCGGCTTCGTATTCCATCAGGTCAAAATATTTCAAATAACCGGTAGACGGCACCATATAGCCGTAAAAATAATCCTTGTATCCGTCCATATCATACAAATTGACATGCGAACTCCTGCGGAATCGAAACAGTTCGGCTTTATCCCGCATGCCGTAAGACGTAAACATGGCAACCGCCTTGTCCGTATGGATCGTACTTTTTTTGATCGGGATATCCGCCTGCGCCAGGCGCAGCATCTCTGAACGGATTTCATCCAGCAGCGCTGCGCAAACCGGACGGTCCCCCTCCAGCTCGCAGTATTGCCCCTGCCCCAGCATATGCATGACACGCAGGCGGACGCTTTTTTTGTATAAGTTGAAAATCGCCTTTTCCATCAGCATCAGCATACTCCTGCGGTATGCTTTCCTGCCGTTTGTTGCAGCCGTCGTTACAAATTCCAGTGTGCCGTCCGCGCGCACCTTGCGGTAGAGTTCCCGCAGTTTGTTATTAAAAACAGCCAGTACAATGTCATCCGGATACTCCTTTTGGTATTCCTTTGCAATGTCCAGGTAAGTAGTGCCCTGCGCATACTGCTTTTGTTCGCCGCCAATCTCTATGTGATACATTTGATCCGACATATACCGTCTCCTTTCCACCTGTTTCGCCATACCGGCGTATGCTAATTTTGTGCTACAATCTGAAACGGTTCCGCACATCCCTGCGTAACCACCGTAATTTCCGGTGCATGCGCGCGCAGATACTGCGCCATATACGGTACGAAAATGTGCTCGATCCCATAATGCCCCGCGTCGATCACCGCCATACCGCAGGCCGCCGCGTCAATTCCGGTATGATGGTCAATATCCCCGGTAATATACACATCCGCCCCCGCATCCAGCGCATACTGCACATCGCTTTTGCCCGAACCGGGGCAGATCGCCGCGCGTCTGACCGGGGCGGAAAGCGTCCCGAAAACCTGCACATATTTGCGCCCAAACGCAGTTTGAACCGCCGTACAGCATTCCTCCAGCGTCATTTCCCGCTCCAGGCTGCCCACTCTGCCAATGCCCTGCGGGATCCCCTGCTCCACGCAGGTTTCTTCCAGCGGTACACAGTCTGTAAGACCCATTTTTTCCGCCGCAAGCTGCGCCATGCCTTTGACGTCAAAATTCGTATGCATCGCGTAATACGCCAGGTCCGCCCGGATCATGGAAATGAGCCTGCGCCCAATAAGGTCGTCGTCCGTTACGCGTTTGATTCCGTGAAACAGCAGCGGATGATGGGTCAGCAGCAAATCCGCCTGCGCATCAATGGCCTCCTGTACCGCCGCATCCGTTGCATCCAGCGCGATATAGACTTTTTTGATCTCTTTTTTCCTGCTTCCCGCAACCAGGCCGACGTTATCCCAGTCACATGCATAGGATTCCGCCGCCTGCTGTTCAAAAACCTGTATGAGTTGTGCACAGTTCAATTTTTTTCTCCTTTTCTGCCTGTTTGTTTTTGCTGCGTGGTGTTTCGTTTTCTTTTATTATATACACAGGGGCGTGGAAACGCAAT
>CAJUIH010000101.1:9640-12567 GCA_910586045.1 uncultured Eubacterium sp. | reverse complement strand
CCTTATCTGGACGGTTGCGTTTCTGCCAATAAAAATAGTACCCGTATAGCCAGTCTTGCTTGAGTGTTTGGTAAGAACATGTTACAATGAACGCACATGGATGCAGGAAGGAGAAAACAATCGGATGGATGGAAAGAGAATGGTAAAAGTAACGGAACGAATTGTCCGGCTTTCGGGCGTGCGTTCCATGGGTGTGATTGGGGATCCGGGCTGTGAAGGCCTTGGTACCTATAATATGAAAGTATACGCGGGGGCTTTGGAGGAAAGCAGCCGGGATGATATTACTTTAATTGTAGGCGACCTGGTACCGGCCGGAACAAGGCATTACTATGAGGTGATACAAAGCATGACGGAAGCACTGTCCCAAAATCATGTATATGCGCTGCGGGGAAATCATGATACAGGCGCTTATACCGAGTATTTTGGGCTGAAAAACTATGCGCTGTTAACAGATACGTTCACAGTCGTAGTACTGGATAATGCCGTCCGTTCTTTTGAGGAAGAAGGGCTTGCGCTGTTAACAGAAGTGCTGGCGATGGAAGAGGTGCGCCGGGTAATCATCGCGTTTCATATTCCGGTTCCAAACCATTTTATTTTAAACTGCGTTTCACAGGAAGAATTTGACCGTTTAAGGGCCGCTTATGCCCCATGGAAAGACAAGGTAAAATATCTGCTCTGCGGCCATGTCCATGCAAGGTTTGAAGATCAGGTGGACGGCATCCCGCTGATCTGTACCGGGGGCGGCGGGGCTATGATCGAGGATGTGTCAAAGGAAATCCGCTCGTGTGACGTGGAGCACCATATTGTACATTTTTACGAAACAGAGGGCGTACTTCAATACAAGATTTGCGATTTGGCGGAAGATCATGGAAACCGCGGGCACAAAGACGCGATTTTACGGCAGAAGCTGCAGGAAACGGTGCAGGGCGAGCTGATGGCGCATTTAAAATATCTGATGTTTGCGGATCGTGCCGCGCGCAGGGGAATGGAGCGGATCGCGAATCTTTTTCGGGCGCTCGCGGCCTCGGAATACTACCACGCACGGAACTTTTATGCGGTTTTGGAACGTCCTGGCGCGTTTAAAGAATCGGTGGAGACGTTTATACCGGGTGAAGAGTTTGAATACGAACGGCTGTACCAGATGATCGCCGATTACGCGGCGGATTATCAAAACCCGCTTGCACAGCAGGCCTACATGGGCGCTCTGGCGGCGGAAAAAGAACATGCGGCGCTTTTAAAGGAAGCAGTGGATATGGAAGCATTTGGGACGCAGACGGTTTTTGTCTGTCCGATCTGCGGGTATGTCATGGCCGGAGATGCACCGGAACGCTGCCCGGTATGCGGCGGGCCAAAAAGGCAGTATGAAGTGTTTTCCTAAGATCCGTATGGCAGATATGGCGGGGATGGACAAAATCAAATGGAAAGGCGGAAATGGATATGAGTTTAAAAATAGCAATGATTGGTGCAGGCAGCCTTGTATTTGCACGGACATTATTTACGGATATCATGTCTGTGCCTTATTTTCACAATGCGGAGGTAGCGTTTACCGATATCAACGCGGACAATCTGGAAAAAACAAGGGCGCTCTGCCAGCGTGACCTGGATGCAAATGGCATACCGGTTACTATTTTGGCGACGACAGACAGGCGGGAAGCATTTCGAAAAGCGCGCTATATCATAAACTGTGTACGGGTCGGCGGATTGGAAGCGTTTGAGACGGATATTGAGATTCCGCTTAAATACGGGGTGGACCAGTGTGTGGGTGATACGCTTTGTGCGGGCGGCATTATGTATGGGCAGCGAGTAATTGCGGCGATGCTGGATTTTTGCAAGGATATCCGGGAAGTGTCCGAACCGGGCGCTGTCATGCTCAATTATTCCAATCCAAACGCGATGGCGACCTGGGCTTGCAACAAATACGGCGGCGTGCGCACGATTGGCCTGTGCCACGGCGAGATTCACGGGGAAATGCAGATTGCGGAAGTACTCGGCATTCCAAGGGAAGAACTGGATATCATCTGTGCGGGGATCAACCATCAGACCTGGTACATTTCCGTAAAGCACAAAGGAAAGGAACTGCGGGACCAGATCCTGCCGGGATTTTTGCGGCACGAAAAATTCCGGGAAGAAGAAAAGGTACGCATTGATATGCTAAAGCGTTTCGGCTGCTATTCTACCGAATCAAACGGGCATCTTTCCGAATACGTGGCATGGTACCGGAAACGTCCCGATGAGATCAAAGACTGGATTCACCTGGGCAATTGGATCAACGGGGAAACCGGCGGGTATTTAAGGCAGTCGCGGGAAGAACGCAACTGGTTTGAAACCGATTATCCGAAAATCCTTGAAGAGGAACCGAAAAAACTGGACGGATCGCAGCGCGGAAAAGAACATTGTTCTTATATCATGGAATCGCTGGAAACAGGAACCATCTACCGCGGACATCTGAATGTAATGAACGAAGGATGCATCACAAATCTGTCGGACGAATCGGTAGTGGAAGTACCTTGTTATGTAGACGGCAGCGGCATCCATGTTCCAAAAGTCGGCGATCTTCCGCTTGGATGCGCGGCTGTGTGCGCACAGTCAATTTGGGTACAGAAACTTGCCGTAGAAGCGGCGGTTCATGGAGATGTAAACCTGCTCAAACAGGCGGCGCTGCTGGATCCTTTGACAGGCGCGGTATGCAATCCGCCGGAAGTATGGCAGATGATTGACGAAATGCTTGTGGCGCAGGAGCAGTGGCTGCCGCAGTATCGGGAAGCGGTCAAACAGGCAAAAGAGAATCTGGCAGGCGAAAAACGCATCCCGACAAAGGACGGTTATCAGGGCGCGGCGCGTATGCCGGAAAAAACAGTGCAGGAAGTGGCGGCGGAGCATGAGGCGCGTAAAATCACAGTATAGAGTAGGGGCAGGTATTTAGCGTG
>CAJUIH010000101.1:0-9540 GCA_910586045.1 uncultured Eubacterium sp. | reverse complement strand
GGATGAGGGGCGGGGGTTTGGATTGCGGCGACGTTGGAAGAATGTTTAGATTCCCTTAGTATTCTGCTCGTTCACGCAGGGGCGGAGCCAAGCAGCACCTTTAGCTGCTGGCGTTAGCCAGAGCGAATTAGGTGCTGCGTCCGGGGCATGCCGTAGCGTTCATGCAGAATGCTTAGGGAATCTTAACATTCTGAAGCCGGAGCCGCAATCCAAACCCCCGCCCCTCATCCGGCGTCCGCGCAGCCGCCAACCCCAGCACCTTCATAAATCGCTTGACAATTTTCTCGTTTCCTTATATGATGTATGAGAACATTTCACACAGCAACAGGTAATGAGAAAGAGGAGTACATAGTTACGTTCCGCAGAGAGGGCTGTCCGTCGGCTGGAAGACGGCCTGGAAAACGGATTATGGAAAGTAGCTTTTGAACCGGACAGCCGAATGGGCCTGCTACACCAGGCAGTAAGCTGTTCCGTCCCGTCCGCGTTATCAGACGAAAAGCAGGATTAGATTCCGAACTGGTTTTTGGAAAGGACCGGCGGCAGTTTTGGATGTCCCGGACTGTAAGAACGGAATTGTTCCGAAAAGAAAAGGTGGTACCGCGTTCATTCGCCCTTTATAGCCATAATTGGCTATAAGGGCTTTTTTTATTACGGGATCCGCAGGGTGGTGCTGTTTTGGGAAATGCGGAAAATAAAAAGAAAGGATTCAGGTACTATGAGCAAAGAATTGGCAAAGACATACAATCCGGCAGGCTTGGAAGACCGTCTCTATCAGAAATGGGAACAAAACGGCTATTTCCATGCTCAGGTCGACCGCAGCAGGAAACCTTTTACAATCGTAATGCCGCCGCCGAATGTAACCGGCCAGCTCCATATGGGACATGCGCTGGATAATACGATGCAGGATATCCTGATTCGCTATAAAAAAATGCAGGGGTACAATACGCTGTGGCAGCCGGGCACAGACCATGCGGCCATTGCTACGGAAGTGCGCGTGATCCAGGATCTGAAAGAAAAAGGCATTGATAAAAACGACCTTGGACGGGAGGGATTTCTGGAAAAGGCGTGGGAGTGGAAAGAAGAATACGGCGGACGTATTATTAACCAGCTTAAACGCATGGGTTCGGCTGCGGACTGGCAGAGGGAACGTTTTACGATGGATGAGGGCTGTTCCAGGGCAGTGGAAGAAGTATTTGTCCGTTTGTATGAAAAAGGATATATTTATAAAGGAAACCGGATTATCAACTGGTGCCCGGTATGCAAAACTTCGATTTCTGACGCGGAAGTCGAACATATAGACCAGCAGGGGCATTTTTGGCATATCAATTATCCGGTCGTGGGTGAGGAAGGCAGGTTTGTGGAAATCGCGACGACCCGTCCGGAAACGATGTTTGGGGATACGGCGGTTGCGGTCCATCCAAACGATGGGCGGTATCAGGATTTGATTGGAAAAACGCTTCTCCTTCCTATTGTAAACAGGGAAATCCCGGTGGTGGCAGATGAATATGTAGATATGGAATTTGGTACCGGGTGCGTGAAAATCACGCCGGCGCATGACCCGAACGACTTTGAAGTAGGAAAACGGCATGGGCTTGCTTTGGTCAATGTCATGAATGACGATGCCACGATGAATGAAAACGCCGGAAAATATGCCGGTATGGACCGCTATGCATGCCGGGAGGCGTTGGTAAAGGACTTGGAGGAAGCAGGGCTTTTAGTGGCGGTCAAAGACCACGAACACGCCGTAGGCACGCATGACCGCTGCAAGACGACGGTAGAGCCGATGGCAAAGCCGCAGTGGTTTGTTTCGATGGAAGAGATGGCAAAACCCGCAATCAACGCGATTAAAACCGGGGAACTGAAATTTGTCCCGGAGCGGTTTGAAAAGACGTATCTGCATTGGCTGGAGGGGATCCGTGACTGGTGTATTTCCAGGCAGTTGTGGTGGGGGCACCGGATCCCGGCCTATTATTGTCCGCAGTGCGGGGAAATGGTTGTAGCAAAAACCGGGCAAGCGCCGAAAGAATGCCCGAAATGCCGTCACGCGGGCATGGAACAGGATCCAGATACGCTCGATACGTGGTTTTCTTCGGCTTTATGGCCGTTTTCCACTTTGGGATGGCCGGATCAGACCGAGGAAATGGAATATTTTTATCCGACAGATGTGCTGGTGACAGGATACGACATTATTATCTTCTGGGTTATCCGAATGGTATTTTCTGGTTATGAGCACACCAAAAAATCGCCGTTCCATACCGTATTAATACATGGGTTGGTTCGTGATTCACAGGGACGCAAAATGAGCAAATCGTTGGGCAACGGCATTGACCCGCTGGAAGTCATTGACAAATACGGGGCGGACGCGCTGCGCCTGACGCTGATTACCGGAAACGCACCAGGCAATGATATGCGTTTTTACTGGGAACGTGTCGAAGCTTCCAGAAATTTTGCAAATAAAGTCTGGAATGCGTCCCGTTTTATAATGATGAACCTCGAGGGCAGAAACGTATCGAAGCCGGACGCGTCGTGCCTGGAGCCGGCGGACCAGTGGATTATTTCTGCCTTAAATACGCTGGTCAAAGATATGACGGAAAATATGGATAAATATGAGCTTGGCATAGCAGTCCAAAAAGTGTATGATTTTATATGGGATGAGTTTTGCGACTGGTATATCGAGATTGCCAAGCAGCGTACGTACCAGTACGAGCAGGCGCCGGAATCCGCAAATGCGGCGTTATGGACGCTGCGTATGGTATTGGGCGAGGCGATGAAGCTGCTGCATCCGTTTATGCCGTTTATTACGGAAGAGATTTTCTGTACGCTGCATCCGCAGGAGACTTCAATCATGCTGGCAAAATGGCCGGAATACAAAAAAGAACTGCATTTTCCGAAACAGGCCGCGATGCTTGCGCGCGTAAAGGATGTGGTACGTGCCGTGCGTACGGTACGAAAAGATATGGAAGTGCCAAACAGCCGTAAGGCAAAACTATTGATCGTTTCCAAAGACGCGCAGATCCGGGACCAGTTTGTACAGGCAAAATCCGCTTATCAAAACCTGGCGTTTGCAAATGAGGTAATTATCCAGCCGGACGATACAGGGATACCGAAAGATGCCGTATCTGCCGTAATACCGGATGCAACCGTATATATTCCGTTAGAGGAGCTGGTAGACCGGGCAAAGGAATTGGAGCGGCTGACGAAAGAAAAGAAAAAATTGGAAAAAGAACTGGAGCGCTCGCATCATATGCTGCAGAATGAAAAATTCCTGAAAAAGGCGCCGCAGTCAAAAATCGAGGAAGAAAAAGAAAAATTGGCCGGATATGAAAAAATGATGGCGGAAGTAGAGCAGCGGCTTGTTGACTGCCGCGGGCAGATTTCTGGTTAATCCGGTTTTGTCAGGCTTTGTGTGCCGGATAACGTCAATCATTGCAAACAATTTTAACTCTTTTGTGTTTTTTCATAGAATATTTGTTGAAGTTTGTCTTGAATGATGGTAAAATTAGTAAGAATAAGAATGCATGATAAAAAAGAAACGATGAATAGGAGTGATTGAAAGGTGGTAAGGTTATGCAGACACAACAGCTTGACAAAACAGCAGTAACATTTAGTCGGGATGCTATGATAGCATATCTGCGTTTACCGGAGCCTTTGGGAGGACAAACGTATCGTTTAGAAGATGTCCAGGCGGCTTTATCTGCCGGTGGAGTCAAAAGCGGTATTGATCAGAAAGAGATTTTAAATATGATCAGGAGCGGTATTTACAACCGCCCCATTGCCATCGCATCGGGTAAGGCGCCGCAGGAAGGGAAAGACGGATATTACGAATATAAATTCCAGAGCCAATTGGACGGAAAACCGAGAATCAATGAGGATGGCACAGTCAGCTATGCGATCCAGTTATTTGAGATGGTGACAGAAGGCCAGGTAATCGCAATCTATCATCCTGCTGTTCAGGGCAAGGAAGGATATAATGTTAAGGGCGCTCCGATCCGTCCAAAACCTGCAAGAGATCTTCCGCCATTACGGGGCAGGGGCTTCCAATGCATGGAAGACGGCGTTACGTATGTGGCCTCCATTACCGGTAAGATCGATATGATCAATGATAAGGTAAATATATTGCCGGTCTATGAGATCTCCGGCGATGTAGATCCAAACACCGGAAATATTGAATTTCGGGGAGATATTATTGTTCATGGCAGTGTCTATGAAGTCGAACTGCGTGCAACAGGTACGGTGACAGTAGACGGTGCCGTTCAGGGCGCGAGTATTTATGCGAATAAAGAAATCGTCCTTGCCGGAGGCGTACTTGGGAATGGGAAAAGTGTCATTGACGCAAAAGGAGCGATCTCTGCCAAATTCTTTGAATTTGCGACCGTCCGGTGTAAAGGGGACATTACAGCCGACATTTTTTTGAATACAAACGTATTCTGCGAGGGCAGGGCCATTGTAATGAGCAGGAAAGGGTGTATTATCGGCGGCAGTGTCCATGCGGTCTGCGGTATAGAAGCGAATAGTATCGGAAATAACGCGGAAATCCGTACCCATGTGCTTGTCGGCAATTCCGGTGAAGTCCGTATGAAAATGGAAGAATTAAACAATAATATACGTACGGCAACGGAAAATATCAATAAAGCAGAATTGATCCTTCAAAAGTTCCAGGAATTTGAAGAAAAAACAGGCCAGTCCTGCAAAGACGACCCAAGACGCGTGCAGCTAGTCAGGATCCGTGTGCGTGATTTGGCGCGCAAAGCCGCCGATGAAGACGCGCTGCGGAAGCTGGAGCTGATGGTGGATAACGGGCGGGGTGCCAATATTAAGGTGCGCAGAACCGTATATCCAGGTGTGCGTGTCTCGATTGATACCTGTGACGCGTCCTGCAAAGAAGAATTTCAAAATATCATCTTTATCAAACAGCAGGAAAAGGTCATTATGCGCAAACTCTCAGACTGGGGCGATGATTAAAAATAGAATTAAAAGTAAAATAGAAATTTAATAAACATTTCATAAAAGTGGAACCGGGCATTAGAAAAGCAGTAGAATAATGTCCGGTTTTTTTGTTTATAAAAACTTTAAGAAAAAGCAAGAAAAAACAAGACAACCATTTCTTTACAAAGTACAAAGATATGCTATAATAAACTCGTTTAAACAATCATGTGGAGGTGTTACAGATGATAGATTTTGAAGAAGAATTAAAAAATTTTCAGCCGAGCCTTGAAGTAGGTGAAGCGGAAGAGGCGATACACAACCATGAACTGACCGATATGACGGATATTTTGCAGGAAATGATTAAAGAGGCAAGACGCAACCGTTAATGTCAAAGGACACGAACAGTTCCAAACGGGAAGGAGCAGACATGGAGTGTTATAATTGCAAGACGGAGCTTGGTCCGGAAGAAACCTGTCCAAGATGCGGGACAAATGTGAAAATGTATAAAAAACTGATCGCCATTTCCAACGGCTTTTACAATATGGCATTAGAGCGGGCAAAGGAACGGGACCTTGCGGGTGCGGTTGAGGCGCTAAAAACAAGCCTTCAGTATTATAAGATGAATATTCAGGCGCGAAACCTTTTGGGCCTTGTTTATTTTGAAATGGGCGAGACGGTGTCGGCACTGAGCGAATGGGTACTCAGCAAGAATTTTAAGGAAAAGGATAATCTGGCTGACCGTTACTTGTCTGACGTACAAAGCAACCAGTCATTGTTAAGTACGACAAACCAGACGATCAAAAAATACAACCAGGCGTTGCAGTACTGCAGGCAGGGCAATACGGATTTGGCCATTATCCAGCTCAAACAGGTAGTATCCGCCAATCCAAAGCTGATTCGGGGCCACCAGCTTTTGGCGCTTTTGTATATCAACAGCCAGAAATTCGACATGGCGCGCAAATATTTGCGTATGGCAGAAAAAATTGACTGCCGCAATAAGCTTACGATGCGTTATCTGGCGATTGTGCAGGAGCAGGCCAAAGAGAAAGGGGAAAAGGTAAAAAAAAGCAGGAAAAAAGAAAACCGGGTTGAATATTACAATGGAACGGATACGATTATCCAGCCGACCAATATCCGGGATAATTCCGGCTGGATGATGATTTTAAACGTTTTGGTCGGGCTGGCGATTGGGATTACCGCTACTTATTTTTTAATCGTACCAAGTATCCGGCAGAATCTTCAGAAAGATTTAAATGTCAGGGTATCGGAAGCAAGCGATGAACTTACATCCAAAAATCAGGAGATCCAGGATTTGAAAAGCCAGGTAACCAAGCTGACGAAAAGCGCCAAAAACGCAAAGGCGGACAGTGAGGAATCAAAATTGCAGCTTTCCGGTTACAGCAAGCTTTTGGAAGCATTTCAGGCATACCAAAAAGACGGGGTTGACGGCGCGAAAGAAATTTTGGCGCAGATTGACGCGTCCAGCCTGGATAAACACGCAAAGGAAATGTACGATTCTTTTCAGGCGGATATTAACGCCTCGTTCCTGCAGTCGTCTTATGACGAGGGCTATGGTGAATATTTGAAATATAATTATGCGGGGGCGGCAGAGCTGCTGCAGCAGGTCGTAGACCTGGATGAATCTTATCACAACGGGGATGCCATCTACTATCTCGCACAGTCTTACCGGCATTTGCAGGAAGATGCCAAGGCGGCGGAGTTATACCAAAAAGTAATTGACGAATATCCAAATACGCAGAAAGCGCAAAGTTCCAAAAATGATTATTTGCCGGAGGTGCAGGCGCGGTTAGGAACGCAGGTGCAGCAGTAGATCAGTTTGCTGTTTAGTCCGATTTAAGACCTGCGTGAATTGCATACACTGATACAAAAGATGTTAGCCAAATACAGGCTGGCATCTTTTTTTATAAATACGATGATCAATGAATTTAGGAGGTTTTACCAATGGAGTGTCATTATGAGTTAAAAGAGGGCTGTCTGACGATATCCATGCCAAAAGAGCTGGATCATCATATTGCGGAACAGCTTCGTATGGAGGCGGATCTTTTGATCGATTCCTACCGGGTACGGAATTTAATATTTGATTTTACAGGCACGGAGTTTATGGACAGCTCCGGTATCGGCGTACTGATTGGCAGGTGCCGGAATATGAATTACTGCGGCGGCAGTGTGAAAGCACAGCATATGAATGAGCGGATTCAAAAAATATTCCGCATATCCGGCCTGCACAAATTGATCGAAACGGAGGTGGCAGATCATGAAGAAACGAAATGAGATGAGTATCCGGTTTGATTCCTATTCCGCGAACGAGGGGTTTGCAAGGGTGGCGGTCGCCGCCTTTGTAGCGGATCTGGATCCGACGTTAGATGAGCTGGCGGATGTAAAAACCGCCGTATCGGAAGCCGTTACCAATTCCATTATCCACGGATATGAGAACCATATAGGGAAAATTTATTTAACGTGCGCAAAGGAGGAACAGCAGATCCGCATTGAAGTCGTAGATTACGGCAAAGGGATCGAAGATGTGCCGAAAGCAAAAGAGCCGTTTTATACGACCCGGCCGGAACTGGAACGCTCCGGGATGGGGTTTGCGTTTATGGAAGCGTTTATGGACGACGTAGAAGTAGACTCAGCACCGGGGCAGGGAACGACCGTACGCATGGTCAAGCAGTTTGGGGCAGGGGCCTGACCGTGTATGGAAAGGACAATGGCTTTGATCCTGCGGGCACAGCAGGGCGATCAGGGTGCAAAAGAGGAGCTGGTGAAGCAGAATCTTGGACTGGTAGGAAGCATTGTCAAAAGATTTGAACACCGTGGACACGACAGAGAGGAATTATTTCAGATTGGCAGCGTAGGGCTGATGATGGCCATCGAAAAATTTGACGTTACATACAAGGTCGCGTTTTCTACCTATGCGGTTCCGGTGATCAGCGGGGAAATCCGGCGGTTTTTAAGGGATGACGGGCTGGTACGCGTCAGCCGCACGTTAAAGGAAAACGGATGGCATATTCGAAAAGCCGCAGAGAAAATCAGCCAGGAAAGCGGCCGGGAAGCGACTTTACAGGAATTGTCCAAGGCCACCGGACTTGGCCGGGAAGAGATTGTAATGGCGATGGAGGCAAACCGGGAAGTGGAATCCATCTACCGCAGCGTCTGCCAGGCCGATGGCAGCGAGCTGTACCTGGTTGATCAGATTGCGGCCGGAAACGGCGTGGGACAAAAAATAGGGACGGATAACGGGACCGCTTCCCCTTTGCACGGCGCGGCGGCAGATCCGGAAAAAGAAAAAATCATAAACGAAATGCTGATCAAACAGCTTTTGGACAGGCTGAACGAGCGGGAACGCATGCTGATTGATCTAAGGTATTTTAAAGAGCAGACACAGGTACAGACGGCGCGCACGCTTGGCATGAGCCAGGTACAGGTCAGCAGGCTGGAGAAAAAAATTCTGTTAAAAATGCGCAAAGAAGCGATGGCATAATTTGGATTCCTGCTGCAATCTGCTATTGACCGCTGCCGATAAGTCCGTTACAATAATTACAGAAAAAATATAAAAAATACGATTTGCAGGAAGGATGATACATCAAATGAGTATACGCATTGGAATTTTAGGCTATGGCAATCTGGGACGCGGCGTGGAATGCGCCGTAAAACAAAACAGCGATATGGAACTGGCCGCTGTTTTTACCCGCAGGGATCCGGTTCAGATAAAAATACGGTCAGCGGAAACCCCGGTATATTCTATCCGGGAAATTACAGAGCATCAAAACGAGATCGACGTTTTGATTATCTGCGGCGGAAGCGCTACGGATTTACCGGAACAAACGCCGGAATATGTAAACTATTTTAATGTCATTGACAGTTTTGACACACATGCCAAAATCCCGGAACATTTTGCAAACGTGGACAAGGCTGCAAAACAGGCAGGCAAAATCGGTATCATATCCGTAGGATGGGATCCCGGTATGTTTTCACTCAACCGGGTCTATGCCGGCGCGGTCCTGCCGGAGGGCGCTTCCTACACATTTTGGGGAAAAGGAGTCAGCCAGGGGCATTCGGATGCAATCCGCAGGATAGCGGGCGTTGCGGATGCCAGGCAGTATACGATTCCGGTACCTGCCGCGTTAGAAGCCGTAAGAAACGGGGAAAACCCGCAGCTAACCACCCGCCAGAAACATACGAGGGATTGTTATGTTGTAGCGCAGGAAGGCGCCGACTTGCCGCGCATTGAACAGGAAATCAAAGAAATGCCGAATTATTTTGCCGATTACGACACGACGGTGCATTTTATATCCCAAGAAGAACTGGACAAAGAGCACAGCGGCATCCCGCATGGCGGTTTCGTGATCCGAAGCGGAAACACAGGATGGGATGGAGAGCATCAGCATGTGATCGAATACAGCTTAAAACTGGATTCCAATCCGGAGTTTACAGCCAGTGTGCTGGCGGCTTATGCAAGGGCTGCTTATCGTATGCAGAAAGAGGGCATGAGCGGATGTAAAACAGTGCTGGATGTCGCGCCTGCTTATTTGTGCAGACAGAGCGGGGAAGAGCTGCGGCGGGAACTGTTGTAATCATAGCGTTTTGTGTTATGTT
>CAJUIH010000100.1 GCA_910586045.1 uncultured Eubacterium sp. | reverse complement strand
CTGCCACAGATATGGAGGAAAAAACAATGCAATATAAAATCATGGTGGTTGAAGACGACGCTGATATCAATGAATTGCTGGCAAAAATACTGCGGGCATCCGGTTATGGGGTGGTACAGGCATTTTCAGGGACGGAGGCAAAGCTGTTGTTTGACCAGGATATGCCGGATCTGCTTTTGCTGGACCTGCGGCTTCCGGGTATCCCGGGAGAAGAGCTTTTGCGGATTGTGCGGGACAAAGACGCCGGTCTGCCCGTATTGGTGATTTCCGCCAAAAACTCCCTGCAGGATAAAGTATCCCTGCTGAAGAACGGGGCGGATGACTATATTACAAAGCCATTTGAACCGGAAGAAGTAACCGCCAGGGTGCAGGCGGGCCTTAGGCGCAGCGGCAAGAAACAGGTTTGCCGCAAAAATTATGTTTATAAAAAATTAAAGCTTTATCCGGGCGAGCGCAAAGCGGTATATGACCGGACGGAATTGGCACTGACCGCGCATGAATTTGACATCCTGCAGATTTTAATGCAGAATCCAGGCAGGGTATACTCGAGGGAAAGCCTGTATGAACTGGTCTGGCAGGGCGGTTATTATGGGGAAAACAATACGGTCAATGTGCATGTCAGCAATCTGCGCAGGAAAATAAAAGAGTCCGGCAGCGCGGAAGGATACATACAGACGGTGTATGGCATAGGGTTTAAACTGCCGTAACAATCTTTATAACTTCTTTAAAAGTTCTTTATGACTAATTAAAAGCTGCCGTTGTATGATGCCTTTATCAGTTAAGGAACTGTAAAGAAAAACGGAGGGACACAAATGAACGACTATGTCATAGAGACAAAACAGGTGACAAAAGCTTATGATTCTTTTTTAGCATTAGACCATGTGGATCTGCATGTAAGAAGAGGACGCATCTATGGGCTGATCGGAGATAACGGGGCCGGAAAAAGTACTTTGCTAAAATTGCTGGCAGGGCTGTGTTTTGCGACAGAGGGGGAAATCCGGCTGTTCGGCAAATATACGCAAAAAGAGCAGATGCATGCCCGCAGGCAAATGGGCTGTATGATCGAACAGCCTGGGTTTTTTCCGAATATGACCGTAGAACAGACGCTGAAATATTATGGTATTCAAAAAGGGGTCCTGGACCGGAAAAAAGCGGACGAAATGATGGAACTGGTCGGACTGGAGAAGAAAAGGAAAAATAAATGCGGGACGCTGTCGCTTGGACAGAAACAGCGTCTTGGGCTTGCGATTGCCATGCTGGGGGAGCCGCGGCTGCTGATATTGGATGAGCCGGTAAACGGGCTGGATCCAAGCGGTATGATGGAACTGCGCAGCGTGTTTCGGCGTCTGAACGAGGAAAGGAATATTACGATTTTGCTTTCCAGCCATATTTTAGCAGAACTGCAGCAGATTGCGACAGCGTACGGATTTTTGGCAAAAGGCCGTCTGATGGAGGAAATCTCGGCTTCTGCGCTGCAGGAAAAATGTTCGGATTGTATTGAATTGTCGGTTTCGGACCCGGAGGCGTATGCCGCGTTATTCGCAAAAACGTTTCCAAAGGAAACCTACCATGTGCTTGCCGGGAAACAGATCCGTATTTCCAAACCGCAGGCGGATCCGGAAATTTACAGTAAACTGGCCTATGAGAACCGCATTTATATCAAAGGGATGCAGGTTATTCGTATGTCGTTGGAAGATTATTATATGGAACTGAAAGAAAGGGGCGCAAAACCATGTTAAATTATATCAAAAGCGAATGTTACCGTATTACACATACAAAGGAGATTTATGGGATAACAGGAGCGCTTCTGGCGCTGCTTGCGGCGGTGCATCTGGTTCTTTACTTTTTTGGAGGACAGTATGCGACGTCATCGTATTCTTATTCCAATCTTGTATCAAATCCGATGGCATATGCGGTAATGGGATGGGTGATGGCCGCGGTTCTTTATGAAGGCAGCATGAGAAACGGCAGTATGAAAAATACGCTGTCAGGCGGTTTGAGCAGGAACAAGATATTTTTTGGGAAATGCACGGTTGCCCTTTTCGCATCCACGGTTGTTATGGCTGTCGTAATTGGCGTATGGGCCGTAGCCGCGCAATCCATGCTGTCAAAAACCGGGCCGGTACAATGTACGGATTTTCTTATGGAAGTGCCTGCCGTATACCTGATTGCCGCAGCCGGGCTGATTTCCGCGATCCTGTTTCAGGAGATCTTTGAAAAAAACGTGGTGGGGATAATTGTTTGGGCGAGTGTCTGGTTTTTGATTCCCAAAGCTTTTTTATACCTGGCTATGCGGTTTGAAGCTGCGTATGGGATTGCTCTTTGGATGCCGGCAAATCTTTTTTCCGTCAATCAACTGCATGTGAATACGCAGGAGTGCATCACGATTTGGGATTCCGTGGGAGGGATGCAAAAGTGTGTGCTGACAGGCGCGCTGGGAACAGTCATTTTTCTTTTCTTGGGCGCGGTACTGCTGCAGAAAAAAGAATTGTAATCATTTCATCCATTTTTTAAGAAAGGAATTTACGATGCTTTATTTTATTTTCACTCTGGCGGCTGCGTGCACCGCCGGATTTTTTGCATTTCGCTATACGATGCTTGTCCGTGCCCTGGCGGTGGTTACAGGCGATCTTTACGAGCTGCAGGCGGATCTGACACAAAACCAGATCCTGCGCCTGCCGATGCCGGATTGCCATTTGGCAAAGCTGCTGGCGGCGTTTAATAAAGCGCTGGGGGCGATGCAGGCCGAGCGATGGTCTTATGAGAAAAGGGAACGGAAGTTTCAGGCCCAAATAGAAAATATCAGCCATGACCTGCGTACGCCGCTTACCGTAATCCTCGGTTATTTAAAGCTTTACAAAAACAGCCATTACGAACAGATGGATCAGGATCCGGAACTGGCGGAAACGATGGAGATTGTGGAGCACAAAGCAGAGGTTATGAAGGGGTTAGTTACGCAGTTTTACGATTATTCCCGTCTGCAAGCGGAGGATTACAGCCTGACCCTGCAGAATCTGGATATTGCCAGAATGCTGCGCGAATCTTTTTTGGGCAATTGCGAGGTGCTTGAACAAAATGATTTGCGGGTCGATCTTAAAGTCCCGCATGAACCGGTGTGGGGATTGGCGGACCAGGCGGCATTGGAACGGATCTTTCAAAATTTATTTCAAAATGCGGGCAGGTACGCGGATACTTATCTGGATATTTCTATGCGGGCAGACGCCGACGGGGTGCACCTGTTTTTTATGAACGATACGCGTTTGCTTTCCAAAGAGGATGTCCCGCATTTATTTGAACGGTTTTATATACAGGATCGCGCAAGAAATCAAGGCGGAACGGGACTGGGACTTACGGTTGCGAAAAAACTGGCGGAAGAAATGGACGGTACGCTGCAGGTGGAGGTGTTTGACGCGGCAAACGAGGGTGCTTTGGACAGTAATCGAAAAGGAGGTCATACAGGGCAGCAGGGCAGCGGACGCCTGACGGTGTGTTTTGCACTGCGGCTAAACGTGCCCGCGGCGGCTGAAACAACATAAGGAACTGTCCCCAAATAACTTACCATATTTCTTGGAATTTTATATATCTTTCCAATATTTCTAATTGTTTGCTTCTGCGTAATATGGTATGCTGTTTTTATACGGCGGTATACGTCTGGCAGGCTGATAGAACGAGGAGGGGAGATGAAAAAGTGAAACGAACATGCAGGGAATGTGGAAAAGAGTTTGAACTAAACGAAGGTGAAATTCAATTTTACAATGCCAAAAATTTAGAGTTGCCAAAACGATGCAAAGAATGCCGGGATAAGAAAAAAAATAACGGCAGATCTTATGACAGGCAGTCCTGGCAGAAGCCGGCGGGCAGAAAAAGCGGAGGCAGGCAGAATCAAAATACAAGATCACAACCCGGAAGCGGCAAAAGGCAGGCAGTAAGGGAAAGTCTGGAAAATGAAAGAAGATCCGCGCAAAAAGCGGAACCGGAAAACGATCGGATACAGGAGCAGAACGCGGGCCAAAGCACTGGCGCGGAAAGCGGCTGGCAGGGACCGGGCGCTGTGAAAAGCACAGGGCCGGAATACGGCGGCAGGCAAAAAGGAGACAGCAGCAAAAGCCAGAATAACCACGTACCAAACAGCCATAACGGGCAGCCGCAGGCATACGCCGCGGCGCATGCGGATCCAGTACAGCCGTCAGCGGGAACGGGCGCTGTAAAACAGGGAAAAAGAAGAATTAACACGATCTGGGCCGCGGTAATTATTTTTATGGTGCTGGTTTCCGGGTTGTTTGGAAACCGTTTTCTGGAAACAGAAAGCGATCAAACAAGCGGCAATTCGGTGCAGGATGCATCCAATCAGGGTGCGCAAGCCTATCATTTTCGAAACGACCAGTATTTGACAGAACACTTTGAAAAGCATGGCGGTGACTTTACGTATGATACAAAAGAAGCGTATGAAGAAGGGGCAAACCGGGTGATTTCCTCCAGTGAAGCACTGCATAAATTAGAAGCGGAAGACGGGGATGACGTTTATTATTTGGAATCTACAAATGAATTTGTAATTGTGTCTGTGGATGGGTATATCCGGACTTATTTTAAACCGGAAGACGGCATTGCTTATTATAAAAGGCAGTAAATAGAAATACGCGCGACAGGCCGCAGATTTGACTGCCGTGGGTTTTGCCAGCCCGCGCGAACATGATAGAAAGGGCAAAAGGATTGGAAATCACAGCAACCAGGGAACAGGAAAAAATAATCAGGACAACAGAGGGATATATTCGCTGCGGCGCGGTGCCTGGTTCCGGCAAAACGTTTAGTATTACCGGACGGATGGCTTATCTGATTATGGAATTATATGTAGATCCGTCCGCAATTGTCGCCCTGACTTTTACCAATAAGGCGGCAAATTCCATGACGGGACGCTTGCAGAAGATGATCGGGATCAGGGCGTCCTGTTTTACCGGAACCTTTCATGCGTTTTGCAATCGAATTTTAAGAGAAGAAATATACCGCCTTTCTTACCCGAAAACATTTACGATCCTGGATCAGAAAGGGCAGATCGACCTGATTCGGGAAGTTGCGGGGGAACTTCAAATATCATTAAAAGATTATACGGCGAAAAAGTTTGCGGAGGATATTGCGAAACGCAAATGGCCGAAAGATTATGTCGCGTGGATGGCGGACGCGGATAAAACATGCCTGCTGCAGGCCGCGGCTCAGGCGGCGGAGGATCGGGAGCGGGTTTATTTTCAGTATCTTTTGAAACAGCGGGATAATTATGTGTTGGATTTTGACGATATCATGAATTTCGCATTGTATGTATTGGAACAACATCCGGATGCGTTGCATGCGTGGCAGGACCGATGCCAGTATATCTTATGCGATGAATATCAGGATGTAAATGAAAAACAGGAACAGCTTTTAAAGCTGCTGAGTGGAAAATTTCAAAACCTTACCGTTGTAGGAGACGACGACCAGTGTATTTACGGCTGGAGGGGGTCTAAAGTAGATTATATGGTTCATTTCCATAAATTGTACGCAGGAGCAAAGGATTTTTACTTATGTGAGAATTTCAGGAGCACGCCGGAGATTGTAGCGGCTGCCAATTCCCTGATCAGGGAAAATCAAAACAGGCTGAAAAAAGAAATGTATACCCATAATCCGTCCGGGAAAAAGCCGGTCTTTTACCAGGCAAAATCGGAGCGGGACGAAGCGCTTTGGATCGCGGACACGGTTTTGGAGGCGGTAGGAAACGGCGGCAGCTATGCCGGGCATGCCGTACTGGTTCGGGCTTCTTCGCAGACAAGGGCGCTGGAAGAGGCGTTTATCAAAAAGAACGTGCCTTATAAAATCGTAAGCGGGGCACAGTTTTACAGTTCAGAGGAGATTCAGACAGTCCTGGCCTATCTGCGGATGGTATATGCGGGAAACGACCTGGATTTTGAATGGACGATCCAAAGGCCGCGCAGGGGATTTGGTAAAAAATCGATGGAAGGGCTGAAAAGTGACGCAAAACAAAAAGGGCTGACGCTTTTGGAAGCGCTTGGGGAACAAATTGCGGCTGGGCTTGTAAAAAAGCAGGCCGCAGTTGATTATTACCAAAAGATCCGGCATCTGCAAAAGACGTATGAGGGGGTTTCCGCAAAAAATCTGGTAAACCAGGTTTTAGATTTGGGATACCGCGAAGAACTCGAGCTGGATGTAGACCAGGCCAAATTGGATAATGTGTCGGAATTTTTGGAAACGGTTGCGGCATTGGAACGGGAAAATCAGGAAAATATAGCCCTTGGCGAGCTGCTTGCCCACTTTGCCTTGTTTTCCCAGCAGGATGATGATACCGGCAATGACGTGGTAAGGGTTATGACGATCCATACCGCAAAAGGATTGGAATTTGATACGGTTTTTATCAATGGACTGGTAGAGGGGCAGTTTCCGAGCAGACGCCTGCAAAGCGAAGAAGAATTGGAAGAGGAACGGCGGCTGTTTTATGTTGCCATAACCAGGGCAAAGAAACGGCTGTATTTGAGCAGCTATGACCAAAAAGCGGCGGCGTTTCCCGTGTGCCAATCCGGGTTTTTAAGTGATTTGGACAGCCGATTGCTTGACTGCATCCAAGGCAGCAGGATCCGGGGAAGCGCCGTTATGCCGCATAGGGGTCAAAGCGCGGCGTTTGGCGTGGGCGAAAGGGTAGTACATAAAGTATTTGGCGAAGGGCTGATCGTCTCGGTCGATGAAAAAGCACAAACGTATGAAATTGATTTTACGCAGTTAGCAGGAACAAGGCGGATACAGTTTCGTGCGGATTTATTACGGGCAGAATCTACGCCCGGATGAAGAGGAAAGGAACGGCCTGCACCAAGTGCAGGCTGTTTCAAATGACAAACAATATTTTAAACGACAAACAAGGAGGAGTTATGCTGCATTTTACAATTACAGAACCGTATTTATGGATTCCGTTTGACCACACAGAGCCGGAAGTAAAACTTCATTTTTATGTGGACGGGAAAAAGATACAGGAAATCGACATGCGCCTGGGAGGAACATCCGGGGATTTTTATGCCTGCATGGAGGTGGGCGGTTATCTGGGCAGGGATTTGGAAATCCGTGCGGATGTTTCAAAAGAGCTGTTAGACGGTATATTCTGTTATGCGCAAAAGCCGCAGAACGTATACCCGTTTCGGCCGAAGCTGCATTTTTCCCCACAGATTGGCTGGCACAATGATCCGAACGGATTGGTTTACGCGGACGGACAGTACCATCTTTATTATCAGTGGAATCCTTACGGTGTTGAATGGGGAAATATGCACTGGGGCCATGCGGTAAGCCGCGATTTGCTTTACTGGGAGCACGAACCGATGGTCATGGCACCGAATGAAAAAGGGGCGGTTTATTCCGGCTGTGCCTGGGAAGACCGGGAAAACCAAACCGGACATGGGGAACATGCGCTGCTTTTTTATTATACAGCGGCAGGCGGCAGATCCGAGTGGTCGGTGGAAGCGGGAAACCCGTTGTTTACGCAGCGGCTTGCCGTATCGACCGATGCGGGAAAAACACTGCGTGATTCGGACGCGTTTTTTATGGGCCATATTATGGGTGAAAATCGGGATCCGAAAATTTGTTACCATGAAAGCCTTGGCACGTATCATATGGTATTGTATTTAGACGGCAATACCTTTGCGTTTTTCCGTTCGGCCGATCTGCAAAATTGGGAAGAGACGCAGCGTTTGTCGATGGAAGGAATGTGGGAATGCCCGGATTTGTTTGAATTAAGCGTCGATGGCACGGATGGGGAGAAAAAATGGGTATTCTGGTCGGCCGATGGATATTATGTAGTGGGAGATTTTGACGGCTTTCAGTTTACGCCGCAATCGGAAGTGCTGTGCGCTTACGGGACAAAGATTCCTTACGCGGCGCAGACATATGCGGGGATAAAAGGCCGCATCGTCAGCATTGCATGGCTGCGGCTGCAGAATACGAGGGGAAATTACAAAGGGATTATGTCTCTGCCCGCAGAGCTGTCCCTGGTAAAACAGGGGCAGGGCTACCGGATCCGTTTACAGCCTGTCCGCGAACTTACTGCCCTGCGCGGCTTTTTGGGGAATCTGCCGGTCGGGCAGCGGCAGGCATCGATACCGTTAAACGGAAACCCGATGGAAATATGCTTATCCTGGAACCCGGAAACGGACGGGCAAACAAAGCTGACGCTTGGAAATACAGCCATCCTGGTTGATTTTGCAAAAGCAGAGATCTGTGTGCATGAGACCGGGGCGGATGCGCAGCCTGCAGGGATTCCGTTTGTCAGCGCCGCGCCGTTAACGCTGCGGATCGTGATTGACCAGGAGGCTTTGGAATTTTACGGAAATGGCGGCGTATTGTACGGCGTTGCGGAGCTTGAGGAAAACGCGCTTGGCAAAGTCTTTGGCATGGAATCTGGCGTAGATCTGCAGTCTGCGGAATGGTATGTACTAGGGGAGCAGGCGTAGCAACTGGCTCTGTACTGTTACACCGCGGAAAAGACGCGGTATATTTGTGTTTCGGTATTTAAACAAATGATAGAAATAATTGAAAAAGTGTTTGACAAAATAAAACGGAAATATTAATATTAAATACGGATCAACAGCAGATACAGCGCAATACATTCCTATTTCAGAAAGGGCGCTGTATTGGAAAATGGGAGAGAGGAGATTCTTTATGAAAAGAAGAAACAAATTTTTGGCACTGATTTTGGCGGCTGCCGTATCCTGTTCTTTTACTGCCTGCGGAAGCGAGGATTCCAACAAAGGCAGTGTGCAGCAGGAAGCCGGCTCACAGGGAGAGGATACTTCCGATGAAGGCTCGGAAGAAAAGACTGCGGAAGACGTGCTGACGCAGGCGCAGGAAAAAATGAAAGATGTAAAAAGCATGGCCGCAAAAATGGTTATGCATATGGATATGAAAATGAGTGCCGAAGGGGAGGAACAGACGATGCAGATGGTTTCCAATGCGGATATGTCCTGCCTTTATGACCCGGTACGCATGAAAATAGACATGGACATAGATATGGGCGAGCTGGGAAGCACGAAACAGAACATTTATGCGGAGGCAGCCGAGGACGGCACGATTACAGAGTATATCGGGGACGGTACAAACTGGCAGAAAGTAAACATTCAGTTGGAAGACCTCGGACAGTATGACGCCGCAAAAAATATGCAGAACTATCTGGACAGCAGCTTTAACTTTAAGCTGGACGGAACCGAGCAGGTTGACGGCGCGGATGCATACAAATTGTCCGGTGTTATGACAGGCGAGAAAATAAAAGAAGCAATGGTTGCTTCCGGAGCTTTGAATTATCTGACTTCCCTTGGGATGGATGCCAGCCAGACGGATACGATGCTGGACGGTTTGGGCGATATCCCGCTTACATTCTGGATTGATGCCGAAAGCAGCTATCCGGTTAAGTATGATATCGATATGTCTGCGGTTATGAATACGCTGATGTCAAAGATGATGGAATCTATGGATGAACAGGCGCAGGGGATGAGCATAGAGATCCCTAAGATGACAATGGAAATGACCTGCAGCGATTATAACGAAGTGGAAGAATTTACGATTCCGGAAGACGCAAAAAAAGCTTAAACAGCCTGACGGATCTTTGCTGCGTAAGGCTGCCGCGTTTGCGGCAGCCTTATTTTTGGTTATTTACGCTTCTTTCATAGAATCGATGATTGCGTCTGCCAGGGCGTTCAGTTCGGTTTCCTTATCGGCGCCCATAGAGGAGGCGAGACTGAGCCTTTCATTTAACAGGGTCATATTCTTTAATTCTTCATCGATAAATTTCTGCATTAAGTCTCCCGATTTGCATGCCCAGGAGCCGTTTTCAATGATTGCGAACGTACGGTTCTGCATATTCAGCGCTTTCATGTCCATTAGGAAATTGTGCATAACCGGATAAATCCCCAGATTGTATGTAACCGAAGCCAGTACGATATGGCTGTATTTAAAAGCGTCGGCAATCAAATAGGAAACATGCGTATTGGATACGTCATGTACTTTTACGTTGGTGCATCCTTTTTCGCACAATTTGGATGCCAGCGCCTGCGCGGCTGCTTCCGTATTGCCGTACATGGAAGCATACGCGATCATCACGCCTTTTTCTTCCGGTTCATAACGGCTCCATTTATCGTATTTTTCAATAAAATAGCCGAAATCTTTGCGCCATACCGGGCCATGGAGCGGACAAATATACCGGATCTGGTCGACAATGCCGCCGGCCTTTTTTAGCAGGAGCTGAACGTGCGGGCCATATTTGCCTACGATATTGACCAGATATCTGCGCGCTTCATCGAGCCAGTCACGGTCAAAATCCACTTCATCCGCAAACAGCTTGCCGTCCAGTGCGATAAAGGAACCAAAAGCATCCGCCGAAAAAAGCACGCCGTTAGTGGTGTCAAAGGTTACCATCGCTTCCGGCCAGTGTACCATTGGAGCGGCAACAAATGTTACGGTATGCGTTCCGAAGCAGTGGGTATCGCCTTCGGCTACGGTTTTGCATGTATGGCTGTCCGGATGGAAACCAAACTGGCGCATCAGCATAAATGATTTTTCCGTGGAAATGACTTTTACATCCGGATAACGCTGCAGGATTTGTTCTACGCTGGCGCCATGGTCCGGTTCCATGTGATTGACAACGAGCCAGTCCAGTTTGCGCCCGTCCAGCAGATAGTCCAGGTTTTCCATAAGCTGGCGGCAGGCGGACCAATCGACGGTATCGAATAAAACGGTTTCCTGATCCAACAGCAGGTATGCGTTGTAGCTTACGCCATATGGGATTGGGTGGATATTTTCAAATAAATGCAGCCTGTGGTCATTTGCGCCGACCCAGTACAAATCTTCTGTGATATTACGTACACAATACATAATCTTCCTCCTTACGCCTATGATTCAATAAACTGGTCTTTGCCTTCTGCACATTCCGGACATACCCAGTCCTGCGGCAGTTGCTCAAATAAGGTGCCTGGTGCGATTTCGGCGTCTTCATCGCCGATTTCCGGAATATATTCAAATCCGCATCCTCCGCATACATACCGTTTTCCGATTGGTTCTGGTTTTGGAACTGGCGGGCGTTTCATTTTTACCATAGGCGGGGCAGGCAGCTTTTCACCGGTATCGAGAGCCTCGGTTAAAAGCGGCAGGACTTCATTCACATCGCCGATAATCCCGTAATCGCAGTTTTTGAAAATCGGGGCATTGCCGTTTTTATTGATTGCCACAATGGTGGAAGCATCCTTGATGCCTTTTAAGTGCTGGATGGCGCCGGAAATGCCGCAGGCTATGTAGAGGTTTCCGGTAAACTTCTGCCCGGACATACCTACATAACGGTTTAACGGAACGTATTTGAGCGTTTCCGCTACCGGACGGGAGGAACCGATGGCAGCCCCGGCAGCTTTGGCGAGGTCTTCGATCAGTTTCATATTTGCCTGTTCCCCGATTCCTTTTCCGGCGGAAACAACACGTTCGGCCTGGGTAATCGGCGTATCGGCTGGGATGCCTACCGTAAAATCGTGTCCGTCTTTTTTCAGTGCCTGTGCAAGCGCTTCTACTTTTTCTTTGGCGCTTCCGTCTTTAAAAATATGGCCTTTGCGTACGCCTGTGACCGGAGCGGGCTTTTTCGCCGCAGAACGGCTTCCGCCGCCGGAATCTTTTGGCATTTTTCCGATCAGGTTTGCGGCGATGACCACACGCTGGATTTCGTTTGTGCCTTCATAAATCGTTGTAATTTTTGCGTCGCGGTACATCCGTTCCACATCCATCCCTTTTAAGAAACCGGTGCCGCCAAAGATCTGCAGCGCGTCGTTGGTTACTTCCAGCGCGATATCGGAGGCGTACATTTTTGCCATTGCCGCTTCCATTGCATATGGCGCATGGTTTTCTTTCAGTTCCGCGGCGGAGTATACAAGGAAGCGGGCGCAACGCAGTTTCGTAGCCATATCCGCCAGTTTAAACGAAATGCCCTGCTGCGCGGCGATTGGTTTGCCGAACTGGGTACGTTCCTTTGCATAAGAGAGCGCCTGCTCAAACGCGCCCTGCGCGATGCCGAGCGCCTGGGAAGCGATGCCGATGCGGCCGCCGTCCAGGGTTGACATGGCGATTTTAAATCCCTGGCCCTCTTTGCCCAGCAGGTTTTCTTTCGGCACTTTTACATCATTGAAAATAAGCTCCGCCGTTGTGGAGGAACGGATGCCCATTTTGTCATAGTGGTCGCCGAATGTAAACCCTTCCCATCCTTTTTCCACAATAAAAGCGGAGATGCCGCGCGTGCCGATATCCGGCGTTGTAACGGCAAATACCACGTATGTATCCGCTTTCGGGGCGTTGGTAATAAAAATTTTGCCGCCGTTTAACAAATAGTAATCGCCTTTATCCTGGGCGGTTGTTTCCGTGCCGCCTGCATCGGAACCGGCATTTGGCTCTGTAAGCCCGAACGCGCCGATCTTTTCCCCTTTTGCGAGCGGAACCAGGTATTTTTGTTTTTGGGCTTCGTTTCCATATGCAAAGATCGGATACGTACCAAGTGATACATGTGCAGATAAAATAACGCCGGATCCCCCGTCGACCCTGGAGAGTTCTTCCACGGCAATTGCGTAGCTGTTCACATCAAGCCCTGCGCCGCCGTATTCCTTTGGATACGGAATGCCCATAAAACCCATTTCCGCCAGCTTTTTTACGGCCTCGTCCGGAAAACGGTTTTCCTGGTCCAGGGAAAAAGCGATGGGTTTGATTTCCTCTTCGGCAAAGGCGCGGATTTTTGCACGAAGCTGTTCGTGTTCTGTAGTAGTCTGGAATAACATAGAATTGCCTCCTTTTGCACATACTTTTGGTTTGAATCATAAAAAAATCATTGAATAATCGGGAGTCTGTTGTGATATTGAATAAATATAAGATAACAAATTCGAAAGTTTTTGTCAATAGAATACAAGAAAGTAAAAATGCGTATTTATTTATGCGACAAATAACGACATTCGGATTTTGGGCTGCAATACATGGGAATTTTACGACAATTAGAAAATGAAAAA
>CAJUIH010000099.1 GCA_910586045.1 uncultured Eubacterium sp. | reverse complement strand
ATTTATCATCGCTTACCACTATAGCACACTCTGAACCGCTCGTAAAGCCATGGACGGTTTACAATATCATAAAAATTACCATGCGGTACCTGCAGGGGCACAGGCCCGGCCTGCGGCTGTGGCAACCGTTCAGATAAGGTGTTACATTTTGGCTGGGAGGACGCCGGATGAGGGACGCAGGTCTGGCTTGCGGCTGGTTTTCTCTAGCCCTACATCACATACACTACATAGAAATGCAGCACAGCAGATGGATGGCTGACAGGATTTCGATCCGTTTTGCGTATTACGATTACGTTTGGGATGCCGATTGTAAAGCCTGCAAAGATTAGCTGGAAGAAACGGTTTGCCCGGCTTGCTGGCGGCTTTGGAAGAATGGTTAGAAGCCCTTAGTATTCTGCTCGGTTACCTAAGGGGCGAAGCCAAGCGGCGCCTTTAGCTGCTGGCGGGGCCAGGGCGAACTAGGCGCCGCGACCGGGGCAGGCCGCTATGTAAATTGCAGAATGCTTAGGGATTCTTGCCATTCTGTAGGGCCGCCGGCAAGCCGGGCAAACCGTTTCTTCCAGCGTCCGGCAGGCAAAAATGTCACACTGTTACCGATTGTGCGCAAACCAGCATAAATTTTCCAATGTGCCCTTGTATTTTTTACCTGCCCGACATATAATAAGTAAATCGTTAAAATAAAAGAAAGGATTGTTCGTGATATTTATGATACTGCTGCTATGCATTCTCTTCTTTTTTATTTCCAATTACCATATTACTGTTTCCAGGCAGCGTGTCGCCTGCAAAAAAGCATCCGCACATGCGCGTCCGCTTTCGATTGTCCAGATTTCTGACCTGCATAATCAAAATTTTGGACTGCGCCAGGCCATTCTGTGCAAAAAAATACAGGCATTGCGTCCGGACTTGATCGCGGTTACCGGAGATCTCGTAGACCATGCGCCGTATCAACATGCCATGGCTTTTGTGAAACATGTTTCCAAACTCTGCCCGGTTTATTATGTGCGGGGCAACCATGAGTGCCTTGCCGGTAATTATGAAAAACAAGAACTGCTGCTGCATAGCTTCGGCGTTACGATTTTAAAAAATGAATCCGCCGTCTTTACGAAAGATGGCCGGACTTACCAGATTACCGGATTGGATGATCCCATTTTCCAGGGTCTGGATGCAAATTATATGTCCCTGGTCAAAAAAACACTGGATCACCTGCAGGATTTTTTGCCGCAGCAGCCATCCGCCTGTCCGGATTTTCAAATCCTGCTGGCGCACCGTCCGGAGTTGTTTCATTTGTACAGCAGTTATCCGTATGACCTCGTATTATGCGGGCATGCGCACGGCGGCCAGTTCCGCCTGCCTGGAATCGGCGGGCTGTATGCCCCAAACCAGGGTATTTTCCCAAGATACACGTCCGGCCTGCACAGGGAAAACGGTACGGCAGAAATCATCAGCCGGGGGCTTGGGAACAGTTCTTTTCCGCTGCGGCTTTTTAATTTTCCGGAAATCGTACACATCCTGGTGCAATGATAACCGGCGCCGTTGCGATCAGCGTTACGTTTACCGCAAACCGGCATCATCCGGCAGCTTGCACAACTTATTTCTTGACAGTTCATTCACTTACCGATATGCTATAGTCAGGTATTACGCCGCAGCCGTTTGCCAAAAACGGGCGGTGACTGTACACCTGCAAAAAGGAGGACCTATACATGAAGACAGATATTCAGATCGCGCAGGAGGCCAAAATGCTCCCGATCAAAGAGGTAGCCGCAGCATACGGCATTGCCGAAGATGACCTGGAATTATACGGCCCATACAAAGCAAAACTGTCCGACCAGCTCATCGAACAAACACGTACCAACAGCGACGGAAAGCTGATCCTTGTCACCGCTATCAACCCAACGCCTGCCGGGGAAGGCAAAACGACGACCAGCATCGGGCTGGCCCAGGCTTTCGGGCGGCTCGGCAAAAACTGCCTGCTTGCGCTGCGGGAACCGTCCCTTGGCCCATGCTTTGGCATCAAAGGCGGCGCCGCCGGGGGCGGTTATGCGCAGGTGGTCCCTATGGAAGATTTAAACCTCCATTTTACCGGGGATTTTCATGCCATTACATCCGCAAATAACCTGCTGGCCGCACTGCTGGACAACCATATCCAGCAAGGAAACGCCTTGCAGATCGACACCCGCCAGATCGTATGGAAACGCTGCATGGATATGAACGACCGCGCCCTGCGCAATATTGTCGTGGGCCTTGGCTCAAAGGCGGACGGCTTTGTACGGGAAGACCACTTTGTGATTACGGTCGCTACTGAAATTATGGCCATTTTATGCCTTGCAAGCGATATGGAAGATTTAAAGAAACGGCTTGCAAGCATTATTGTCGCCTATACTTATGACGGACAGCCCGTCACTGCCGGACAGCTCCAGGCCGTCGGCGCCATGGCCGCGCTGTTAAAGGATGCCTTAAAACCAAACTTAATCCAGACACTCGAACATACCGGAGCCATCGTCCACGGCGGGCCGTTTGCGAATATCGCACATGGCTGCAACTCGGTACGCGCGACCAAAACCGCATTGAAAATCGCGGACTATGTGATTACGGAAGCCGGATTCGGCGCGGACCTTGGTGCGGAAAAGTTCTTTGACATCAAATGCCGCAAAGCCGGCCTGAAACCGGATGCCGTCGTACTTGTCGCTACTGTGCGCGCATTAAAATATAACGGCGGCGTGCCAAAATCCGACCTGTCCGCCGAAAATACCGACGCTCTGAAAAAAGGGATCTGCAACCTGGAAAAACATATCGAAAACCTGCACAAATACCATGTGCCGATCGTTGTAACACTCAACGCGTTCCTTTCCGATACGGAAAGCGAATACGAATTGATCCGCAATTTCTGCAAAGAAAAAGGCTGTGCATTCGCTTTATCCAACGTATGGGAAAAAGGCGGCGCGGGCGGCATCGAACTTGCCGAAAAAGTGCTGCGCACGATAGAAGAAAAACCGTCCGATTTTGCACCGCTCTACCCGGATGATATGCCGTTAAAAGAAAAAATCCATACCATTGCGACACAGATCTACGGTGCGGACGGCGTTTCCTATACACCAGCAGCCGAAAAAACGCTTGCCCGTCTTACAGACCTTGGATTCGGCCGCCTGCCGGTCTGCATCGCAAAAACACAGTACTCCTTATCCGACGACCAGCACAAGCTCGGCCGCCCAACCGGTTTTACCGTCCATGTACGCGATGTGTATGTAAGCGCCGGAGCCGGATTTGTCGTCGTCTTAACCGGAGCGATTATGACGATGCCGGGATTATCCAAATCCCCGGCTGCCTATGGGATTGATGTAGATACGGAAGGAAAAATCACCGGACTGTTTTAAAGTTTGAAATAAAACGGAAAAACCTGCGCAGATACCGCCTTTCAGAGGCGGCACGCGCAGGTTTTTCCAGTTCTTTTTTTATTCTTGTTTTATTCCGTACCGCTTACATAGGAATAGGCATTCGAAATCTTGGCATTCTCCGCCGTCAGCACGACGGGTTCCCGATAATACGCGACAACCGGCGTACCGGTAGGCATGATTTCAAATAATTTTTCCGCCTGATCTTCCGGCATGTTGATACAGCCGTGCGAACCAGATTCTTTATAAATGTCCCCGCCGAACTCATTCCTCCAGCTTGCGTCATGAAACCCGACGTTATAAGCAAATACCATAAAATAAGCGACTTCCGATGCATAATCTTCACCCGTTAACGTAGTATCCCGCTCTTTATAGACGATTTTGTAAAATCCGTCCGGCGAGCCGTTGTGGGAACTGATATTTCCGGTCACAACGTCCGATTCCAGCTTCAGCACCCCATTGTCATAAAAATACATATGCTGGTTTGTATAATCAATTTCGACATATGTATCCCCGATATCGTATGTTTCGCTTTTTACAAGCGCCGTCTGGTTAAAGACCGGTTCCCGCTCAATGGTTTTGCCTGATGTAATCTCCGATAATAACTGCTTCCTTTCCCTGTCCTTGTCAATAACCCATCCGTAATCGCCGCCGCCGACCTGAACCGTATCGCCTAAGGACGTCTTAAAATTGCGGACAGCCCCATACGTATTGTATTTGCTCGCAAGATACTGCACATAGTTCGTTACCCGCGATTCGTCAAAAGCAACCGTATAGTCTTCCCCAACCGTAATCCAGTCCCCTATCGTTTCATAATCAAGCACCTCGCCGTTTTCCCCCACATCGTATTTGATTGTGGTATGCAGATAAGAATTGATATTGTCAAGCGCCTGTTTCAGCTCCTTGTCATCGGAAGCAACCTTTGGTTTTTTGTATGCCTTGTCCGTCAGCACCAGACGGTCCTCCCCTGCGTCTACCGCTTCGCGCGCCAGCTTTTGTACCTTTTCCAATAGAAGCTGGTTGCCTTCTACCGCCTCAACCAATTCATAGCCGCTGTCTGTCTTTTGCAAATAGGCATCCCGCGGCTTTGTTACGTTTTCACTTTGAAAACAGGGCAGCTTCGCAACCGCCTGGTCGAGTTTATCCGCGTCGTACACCGCGGACACTTCCAGATGGATCTCTTTTTTCCCTTTCCGTTTCGTCAGCCAATGATACTTTTCCTGCGCTTTTAGGATATCACTGATTTCGGATCCCGGCGCATAGGCGTAGTCAATATCCGGGCCTATGATCTGATACTTCTCCCCGTCCCTTGTTTCGATGCTGAAAATGTAATCTGCGACTTCCTGTGCCACTTTATTCTCTGCCTCTTCAACTGTCATCTTACCTACCGCCGTGCCATTGAGCACCGTTCCCGGAAAAAAATGATCTGCATAATAAGATGCCGTTAAAAAATAACAGACCAGGAGTGCGATCAGCAAAAAAACCAAAACTAAGCTCACAACTATGCATGCAGACTTTGCTGCCGACTTCTGTTTCGCCATTCCATAACCTTCTTTCTCAGGCAGTCTTCTTGTGCCTGTTTTTTCGTACCCCATTGTAACAGAATCCGAGCCATTTGGCTACCATACTTTTCCAGTAAATTCCGCCTACATAGTAAAATGCGAGTATTAAGCGGCTAAAAACAAGGTATTAAGACATTTTTTTCACTTCTGTCCGCAAGCAGGATATCACCGTTCAAACAGGGATCCAAACGGCATCTGCTGCGGACGCGTGCCCTATTTTCCAGAACGGTAGACAATTCCTTGTTTTACCTGTGCCAGCGTTTCCTCGTCCGCCAGTTTTTGTATGATTGCGAGGGAAAAATCAACCGCCGTACCCATACCCCGGCTTGTAATGACATTGCCGTCTGTGACCGCCGTTTCCTCCGATAAAACAGCTCCGATCAACCGATCCTCCCATCCCGGATGACAGGTCGCGCGCCTGCCCTGCAAAATGCCGTTTTGTCCAAGGACGCTTGGCGCTGCACAGATCGCCGCTACCAGCTTTCCCTGAGCCGCAAATGTCTGAATGGCAGATACCACCCCTTTGTGCGCACCCAGGTTCGACGTTCCCGGCATTCCGCCCGGCAGAACCACCCCGTCAAACGCGTCCATCTCTACCTCTTCATACAGCGCATCCGCAAAGAACGTAATACGGTGAGAACCATGGATTTCCTTTTGCCCGGTAATCGAAACACCCGTAACATCCATCTTTGCCCTGCGGAGCATGTCCACAACGGTAAGACCCTCAATCTCTTCACATCCATCCGCGAAAAATACTGCAATTTTACTCATTTTAAATCCTCCTGCTTTCATTGGGCCGTGTCAGGCCGTTTCCATCTGTCGCCTGACACGTTCTTTTTTTGTTTTTATTGCTATTTGATTTTATTTCATCGCCAAAGGTCCCTGGCTGAACTGCTGTAAAAAATCGTTTTATTCCGCTTCCACACATTGACTTTTGGATCAAAATCCGTTATCCTTTCTCCAAACAGATAAAAGGAGGAACCAACAAGTGGAAATCGAACGCAAATTTATTCCAAAACAGCTTCCGGACAACCTGGATCAATACCCATTCCATGACATTGAGCAGGGTTATTTATGTACAAATCCGGTTGTCCGTATCCGGAAAATGGACACATCCTATTTTCTTACATACAAATCCCGCGGCATGATGGCCCGGGAAGAATATGAAATGCCGCTGACAAAAGAAAGTTACGAACACCTGCGAACGAAAACAGACGGCATCCTGATTGCCAAGCGCCGTTATCTGATCCCGCTTGACACTGCGCATACGGTTGAACTAGACCTATTCCAAAGCACCCTGCAGGGGCTGACCCTTGCGGAAGTGGAATTTACATCCATAGAAGAAGCGGACGCATTCATTCCTCCATCATGGTTCGGCCAGGATGTGACCTACGACAAGCGCTATCACAACAGTGAACTGAGCAAGGGATTCCAACTCAGCGGCGAAAACGATTGATTTCGTATTTCTGTCTTGTCAGAACAATATTTTTTAACTGATAAAAACGGTCGCCAAGCGGCCCTTCCGGAATGACTACATCCAGCACAACCGCGATATCATCGATCAGCCGGTCTGTAATATCATTTTGTATTTCATTCAAAACCCGGTATTTTTCTTCGTACGTCTCCGTATCCAAAAATTTCAGCAGATTTGGATTTGCCCGCAGTTCCTCGGTAGCACTTTCATGCCGCTCCTGTTTGCGGAACAGCTCTCTTCGCTGTTCTCTCTCCTCCATCTGGCGGCGTCTTCTGAAATCATCCGAGTCCTCCTCAGCCGCTTCAACCTGGCGCTGCACCCGTTTTGATTCCGCAGGGCTTTGCGTCCGCGGCCGCATGCCGGACCTGCGCAGCCCATGGACAAATTCCGGCTTTTCGATAGCCAGACTGCCCACTTCTAAACTGCCGGTGTCATTTTCTCCGTCATATGGTTCCGTCTGCTGTTTCCCGTTGCTGGCTTGTGCTTCATCGTTTCCGTCTTTTGTCCGCCCCTTTTGCGCAAAGGACGCTATTTCCCGGGAAGCTTCCTGCTCATCTCTTTGCGGTTCCACTTTTTCAAACCGATACTTTTGGGATACATGCGGATACTTTACATGATCCACTTCACTCACAAACTGCGCAAGCGGCCTGGCATAAATGCCAAAGCTGCCGTACATGGCCTGGTAAATGACCAGCCGCTCATTTGTCTCCGTGTGCACCGCAATTGCGATCACCTGGTATAACTCATTTTTAAAATGCCTGTATAATTCTCCGGGCTTTGGTTTTCTATCCATTCTGCACTACTTCCTTCTATTAATTTATAATAATAGATCCATGCTATATAAACGGCGTAAAATTTCAGCACAATATCATTTGTTTCTGGCCCGCCGTTTATCGGGTTTATTGTGCAATATTCAATCACCGAATATATAAAACACTGCCCCTGGCCGCGCTGGCTGTTTGAAAAAGCCCGCCCCGTACCAGGTGATGAATCCAAATGGTCTCTCCCGTACCACCGAATTTTAATCTTACTATCCATTATATGCATTCCTGCCCCATTTCACAAGTAATTTTATTTCTTTTCACGCAGTAAACAGCAAAAAGGGGAACCGTTCCGATCAGGCGTTACAACTGTAGCCGGAACCACAAGCCAGACCTGCGTCCCTCATCCGGCGGCCTCCCAGCCAAAACGGAACACCTGAACTGGAAAAAAGGCCGCCGGAGACGATTGCAAATCACTCCGGCGGCCGGTAAAGCCTGTACGTTCATTCATTATTTTGCTTTTAATATAGATATGGTGCAGGTTTTCTTCAGCTTCGAACCATCCTTTGTCGCAGCGGTAATTTTTACTTTTTTCCCAATACCCGCTTTTTTCACCGTAACTTTGCCCGAAGCAGATACCACGGCATATTTCGTGTTGCCAGAAGACCATGTCACCTTTGCATTCGACACATTAGACGGAGAAACAACCGCTTTTAACTGCAGCGTCTTCCCGTAACGGACATTCGCCGATGTTTTGTTCAGCTTCAGGCCAAAAGCCCGGACAGACACATGGGACAAATCTAAAATTCCACCTGTTACGCAAGCGTTCGCAACCCCATCCGCGCTTCTTGTACATGCCATCAGCATACTGCGGATCCCGGAAGCCTTTTGCGCCGGATTTGCCGCGCGCAGAATCGCCGCCGCTGCCGATACCATCGGCCCAGCCATCGAAGAGCCGGACATTATGCTGCATTTTTCAAACTGCGACAAATCCGGATCCGGTACGGAAATGGCAAGATTGTCAATATAATACGTTGACGTCCGTATACTTTGCGTCATAATGCCGATTAAAGCAAGATAGGTCCGTCCTCCCGATACAATAAAACGGGAATCTTTGGCACTGCTGACTTTTTCAAACGGCTCCCACAGCGATGCATCATCTGCGCCTTCTTCCATCATCAGGCCGCTGATATAATAGGTCTGTTCCGTGTCCAAATGCAAATCCGTTACATCCAGGTAAATAAACCCTGCCTGTTCCTGTCCATTTTTCTGTACCGTATTTCCGGCTTCCATCGGATAAAACACATTCCGGTTTCTCCTTACCGTATACTTGAGGGATCCATTCCCATGATCCGCAAACCCCACGCCAGCCTCATACGAAAGGCCAACCGTATAATTCGTCCGCAGATTTTCTATGTTCTCCGCCGTATACAGGCCGGACACCTGGTCAAACGTATTGTAATATACCGTCATCTTTTCCCGTTTTTCCTGTGTCCAAAACTGGGGCAAAAACCTCGTTTCATGTACCGTCGAAAGAATATTGGATCCCGGTGCAAATAAATCTACCTGTGTTTTTCCATAATCCGAAAAAAACGCCCGGTCATCGTTTTCATCACTCGCCCCAACAATCACAATGTAATTACTTTTCATATCATACGGCGTCTGACGCCTTGAAACGGCAACCGCATCCCAGTTAATCCCGTCATTACCGGCCGCAAACACAGACAATGCGCCGTTTTCCCCCATTTTATCAATCAACGTATTCAAAACCGCGCCCGTATCATATCCGCCGCCCCAAGAACAATTTACAGCCGCAATCGGAACGCCTAACTGCTGTGCGCGAATCACATACTCATACGCGGCAATCACGCCTGCCGTTTCAAACGTATCTTCCCCATCTTTTGCAACTTTCAGAGCCATAATTTTTGCATTGCTGATTCCGGCAATCCCGGTTCCATTGCCTGTCTGCGCAGCAATAATACCAGCGCAATGCGTCCCATGCCCAAAACGGTCCATCGGATCAGCGTCATTTTCCGCAAAATCATAACCATAGGTACCCTCCAGCCCTTGGGACTGATACGGATTCACCCACATGGAATCTTTGATATCTTCATTCGTATAATCAACCCCCGTGTCAATCAGCGCCACCACTGGCTGCATCGAAGTACTAACCTGCATCCCCGCGGCATGGATCCCCATGCTGTCTGTCAGCATCGCGCCCTCTCCATTCAGATACCATTGATAATCCGAAAGGGGATCGCTGCCCGTATCACACAAATGCGCATAACTGTTTGGCGCAACCGCGTCCACATAATATTTCTCCGATACAATTTCCATCAATTCCTGTGTAGAATACGTATCCGAACGAACCAGCGCGACAAAATCCCGGACCCGATTGGACGACTCATCCTCTGCAGCCCCAAAATCCCAGCATTCTTCCACCTGGATCTTTCGGTCAAAATTCACCGTCCCCTCTTTCGTCAACGCCGCCGCCTGCGTCGTCGTCATAGAAATCAACGCTTCCCCTTTTACATAAGTGCCCTCTACCGGCGCTTCTATTACTGTCTGCCCGTTATCCTGTGCAAAAGCCAGTCCCGCAGGCCCTGCCAAAAACGAAGCCGCCGCAGAAACAAACGCCACCGATACCGCCAGCAGCCATGCACCTAACCGTCTTTTTTTCATTCATCCATCTCCTGTCCATTTGAAATTTCGTTTTATAATTTCTTTTTGTAATTTCCTTGTGAAATTCATAATTATTTACACGCTTTAGTTTATAATGCGAAAAAATAGACGTTATTTTTTGGATATTAAGACAATTTAATCTAAAGTTCACAATTTACCCATTTTCTGTTCGATTTGCGTTAACAGCCCCCGGCACCCTTCCAGAATCTGTTGATACACCTGATCAAACGCTCCCGTATACCAAGGGTCTTCAATATCCCCCTCCACACCCGCAAAGCTTCTCAGCTTATAAACCTTTCCCTCAGGGTCGCCGCCGATAATCCGATTTAAATTTCGAACATTGGTGCTATCCATCACAATCAAATAATCATAATCGTCATAATCCGACCTCGTAACCTGCCTTGCATGATGCCCTGCGCATCCAATCCCGTGGCGTGCGAGTTCCTTTCTTGCCGGAGGGTAAACTGGATTGCCGATTTCTTCTGTGCTGGTGGCTGCTGATGCGATTTCGAGTGTGTGGGCTAGGTGGTGCTGGCTGGCTAGGTGTTTCATGGTGTATTCGGCCATGGGGCTTCGGCAGATGTTGCCGTGGCAGATGAATAGTATTTTTATCATTGTGGTTTTTCCTCCTTTATTGCGCTGATTTTACTGTATTTTCAAGGCTTTCACACCTTTTTTTGAAAATCATTTAACAGAACAGATTTTTACTTTTTGTGGCAAAATACGGCATAAATTAGTATAACTTTGCTTTCAAAATTAGTAAAAATCTTAGTAAATTGATTCCTTTTTCATATTTTACTAACCGCTGTTTTACGCTTCCTGTACCCGTTTCATTTCCTTTTCGGCATCTTCATACCCTACATGTGTATATGTATTTAATGTAACGCCAATATCTGAATGTCCCATAATATACTGTAATGTCTTTGGATTCATGCCCGACTTAGCCATATTGGAACAGAACGTATGCCTGCATACATGAGGCGTTATTTTAGGCATCTGCACCTTATAGATTTTATTGTACTTCTCTACGATATGCTGAAAATATTTTTCCCAGTGCAATGCCACCATTGGCATATCGTTCTTATCCAAAAATAGAAATCCGGCACATCCGTCTATCCTGGGTTCAGTTTTCGGATTTTTCCGTTTTTCGATAATGCGTCTGAAACATTCTCTGACTTCTGTTGTCATTGGAATATATCTCACACCGCTTGGTGTCTTAGTATCCTCAATAATATATTCCATGTTTCTTTTTCTCTGTAACTGGCGTTCCACTTTTATCTTCCCGGTTTCAAAATCAATATCCGACTTCACAAGACCAACAAATTCAGATATACGGAGTCCTGTATAAAACAGAATATAAATTGCATCATAGTATATACAGAAATGTTTATCGTTTTTTACAAACTCCAGAAAATCCCGTTCCTGTTTCCTCGTAATGGCTTCTCTTGTAACACTGTCATTCACTACTACAGTAGCAAGCATAAATTCAAACGGATTCTTTCGTATCAGATCATCATCAACCGCCATCTGGAATGCGGGCCTTACAACTCCCCTTACAGTATGGATTGTGCTGTACCCTCTTCCATCTGACTGCAGTTTTATCAGCCATTCTTTGGCATCTGATAATTTGATTTTATCTATACGTTTTTCACCAAAGGCTTCCTTCTTTATAATATTGATTACAAATTTATAGTTTGCCTCCGTATTATGCCTTACACCTGTTTTCTGTCCAACATATTTCTGTACAAGCTGCAAAACTGTCATTTCACCGCCATGAGTTACAATCCCGTCATCTATATCTTTTTTGAGCATTTTAATCTTTTCCCGTAAAGATATACAGTCGCGTTTCCCCTGTGGCACTTTGTCCGTGTTCTCTAATTTCCAGCTATAGAGGAACTTCTGTTTTCCATTTGCATCTACATATACATACGCATATCTCCCATCTGGACGCTGGCTTTCACCATTGCGTAAAACACGATTTTTATTATCCCGTCTTTTTACACTCATGCTTAACCCCTTTCCTTTACGAAAAAGAGCCTTGCCACGATATTGTACATCATACCATATCCAAGGCTCAAAATCTATCACTAAATCTATATTTTCACAGTCAAACCGCATTTGTCTCGTTTATAAATTCTTCAAATTTCTTACGCTTAATCAGTGTTTTGTTTCCATTTTGCAGTACAAATCCATAATCGTTATAGCTATCCGCTAAAAATCTCAGTTTCTTTTCTCCCAGATTGAAATATTCAGATGCTTCACTGATAGTTAATGTAAATTTCTCCCATATAGGTACAAATTTTTTGTCATTCATCATATTGCTTTCTGTCATACTTATAAAAATCATCCTTTCTTCCTTATTGTTTATTAAAATGTTCTTTCACTTACTTCTTCTCTTCTTTCTGTACAGAAATGTCTTGCTTTCAACACTTGAATCTCGATGCTATATTTTTCACGTACATAATTTGACACAGCTTCATTATTTGCATGAGTATTCATGAATTTTTCATATCCGATATTTTCTTTTCAAAATTTACTTTTCATATTTTCTATTCCATATTTGCATTACCTTTTCTGATTGCATGATTTTTCACTCTCTCTGTTTTTGAATTTGTCTTGCACTTACTTTTTCTCTTTTGATGTTGGAATAATTCGATTAATGTTTGAAAGATAAAAATAGAAGTAAGATAGTTATGCAAAAATTTTCTATGTGGAAAAAAATGTGTATTGCTATGTTAGCTCTCACTAACAGGGGTCAAACGCTATCTTCTCACGATACCACACCCCATACTACCATATGACCTAGAACGCTCTAAAACCGATTTTAAGACATTTTATTACTTAGCCTAATTATTCTAGCCTAATATCAAAATGCCCTTAAATTGGCTTCTAGCGTGTTACAAAGCCAAACGCAAAATAATTCAAAACACCATACTATAAGCACCACACATATTCTGAATGCACTTCTAAGCACCATATAGCATACTCTATAGCACTTTCATAACGTCCTATAACGCTCATACAGACAAATACAGGCACAATAAAAAGCCCTGCAAGGATTATTCCCCGCAAGGCTCTTTATTCTATCCGTATTTATGTTCTATCTGACTCATACTATCATCATATCACGCCATTTTCAGTACAATACCATGACTATATGAATGATATACCAGATATATACCAGCGCATAGCTAATCATGATATATTTCCAAACAAACTCCACTCAATAATCTGATACATTTTTTTGATGAATCCCAGCGCAGCCGGATATGTTCTTTCTACTTCTGTCAAA
>CAJUIH010000098.1 GCA_910586045.1 uncultured Eubacterium sp. | reverse complement strand
ACTTAGGGATTCTTAGCATTCTGGAGCCGGAGCCGCAAACCAGACCTGCGTCCCTCATCCGGCGTCCTCCCAGCCAAAATGTAACATCTCCTATAAAATATAGCGCACTGCCTCCTGCACATTCTTTACGCCGACAAGCTTCATCTTTTCTGTTTTGTTCAAAGCATCCATAGACACTTTGGGCAGGATACAGGTCGTAAAGCCCAATTTATATGCTTCCTGGATCCGCTGGTTTGCCATGCTGACCGCGCGCACTTCCCCGCTTAACCCGACTTCCCCAAAACAAATTGTTTTTTCATCGATCGTATGTTCTTTATAACTCGATACAAGCGCCAATACAATGCCAAGGTCGAGCGCCGGCTCGTTCATTTTGATTCCGCCTGCGATGTTTACATACGCATCGCATTCGCTCAGGCGCAGATTCAGCCTTTTTTCTAAAACGGCCATCAGCAGGTTGACGCGGGTGGTATCGGTTCCTGCCGCGGTCCTCCTTGGAATCCCGAAATTGCTGCGGCAGACTAGTGCCTGTACTTCCAGCAGAATCGGGCGTGTCCCTTCCATAGAACATGCTACAATGGAACCGGATGCACCCTCCGGTTTGCCGCTTAGCATATACTCGGACGGATTGGCTACTTCCGCAAGCCCCTCTTCGCGCATCTCAAAAACACCGATCTCGTTTGTAGAGCCAAACCGATTTTTTACTCCGCGCAGGATCCGGTACGCCGCATGGCGGTCGCCCTCAAAATAAAGTACCGTATCTACCATATGCTCCAATACGCGCGGCCCGGCCACTACGCCTTCTTTTGTCACATGTCCGACAATAAAAATAGTAATCGCAAGCCCTTTGGCAAGCTGCATAAATGCCCCTGTGGCCTCCCGCACCTGCGATACGCTGCCTGGCGAAGAAGCGATATTCTCGCTGTACATGGTCTGGATGGAATCAATTATAACCACCTGCGGTTTTTCACGGCGCAGCACCCCGTCTATCATTTCCAGATTTGTCTCACACAGCACGGTCAGGCTGTCGGTAAAGGTACCAATGCGCTGCGCACGCATTTTCAACTGCTGCATAGACTCTTCGCCGGATATATAAAGCACCTGTACGTGCTGCATGCTTAAATTCCGACAAATCTGCAGCAGCAGCGTAGACTTGCCGATTCCGGGATCCCCGCCTACCAGGACCAGCGACGCCGGTACGATTCCGCCTCCAAGCACACGGTCCAGTTCCGGGAAACCGCTTGTGAACCGCTCTTCCTGTTTCATTTCAATGGCGGATAGCTGTACCGGCTTTGCCTGCGTCAGTTGCCGTTCACCAATACTGCCTTTCTTTTGCGATATAGTCTCTTCTACAAATGTATTCCATTGCTTGCAGCCGGGACACTGGCCCATCCATTTGGACGATTCCTGTCCGCATTCCTGGCAAAAATAAATGGTCTTTGCTTTTGGCATACATCCTCCTCTGCTTTTTATAAAACGAAAATACCCTGGCCGGACAGTACCGCTTAGGCGCGTCATACTGCCAGACCAGGGTTCCCTGCATCCGGTCCTTTTCCTGCTCTGCCGCAAACGGTGCAGCGGCAGAGCCATACCGAATGATATATAACAAAATTATTTTTTCCTGATTACGACTTGGGACGGATGCCCTGCTTCCAGTTCCACACTTACGGTAAGCTTGCCCCCGAGGTTTGTCTGCATCGTTCCCGCGTTTTCCCCGTTGATCTGTACCTCGTATTCTGTCGACTCGCTCAATCCTACCGTAATTTTTGCGTCTTCTGTACCTTCTACATGGAATCCCATTTCATCCTCTCGCACATACAGATTGTTCACCGCTGTGCCCGGTACGGATTCATATACAAACAAACCGTTGCATTCCAGTCTTGTAATTTCATGAAATGTTTTTACTTTGTAGGAATCCCCGTCATGTATAAACTGGTCTTTTTTAGTCTTGGAGCCAAGGGTATAGTCTCCAAAACTGATGGTTCCATCTTCTTCCGTACGTATCAGTTCGCTAATTACACTCATAATCTTATCCTCCAGTTTCGTTTGTGCACTTAACTATATATCTTATTATACAATATCGAGATGTAAATTGTCACCCTTTTTTCAGAAATAATTATTAATTTTCTTGCAACTTTTGTTCCGTCTTATTTCTTTCTTTTGATGGGTTTACGCACTGGTTGAAAAATGAATAGACTTATTCTTTGTTCCGATTGTAACCGTATCCCCTTTTTTCACCGCCCCAGAAAGTATCTCTTCGGCCAGTTTATCCTCGATTTCCGTTTGGATCATCCGGCGCAGCGGCCTTGCGCCGTATTTCGGATCATACGCTTTTTCTACCACATAGCTTTTTGCCGTATCGCGTATCACCAGATGAATGGAAAGCTGCGTGCCGCACCGCTCGATCAGATTTTTGGTCATCAAAGATACGATTTTCTTCATATCGTCGCGGTTTAACATGCGAAATACCGTCATCTCATCGATACGGTTAATAAATTCCGGCTTGAATATACGCTTCACTTCTTCCATAACGCCGCTTTTCATGCGCTCATAATCCTGTTTTTCATCTTCTGAAAATGCAAAGCCCAGTTTCTTAGGTTCCACAATGGACTGCGCCCCCGCGTTGGATGTCATAATAATAATGGTATTTTTAAAATCAACCCGCCGGCCCTGCGCGTCCGTAATTCTGCCGTCGTCCAGTACCTGCAGCAAAATGTTAAATACATCCGGATGCGCCTTTTCAATTTCGTCAAACAAAATCACAGAATACGGATTGCGCCGTACTTTTTCGCTAAGCTGCCCGCCCTCATCATAACCGACATATCCAGGCGGCGATCCGATCAGTTTGGATACACTGTGCTTTTCCATATATTCCGACATATCCACCCGGATCATTGCCTGCTCGTCGCCGAACATGGCTTCTGCAAGCGCTTTTGAGATTTCGGTCTTCCCGACACCGGTCGGGCCAAGAAACAAAAAGGAACCGATCGGACGGTTTGGATCTTTCAGCCCGACTCGTCCCCTGCGGACGGCCCTTGCTACGGCGCTGACCGCTTCTTCCTGCCCGACGACCCGCCTGTGCAGTATTTTTTCCAATTTCTGCAGACGTTCGGCTTCTCCTTCTGTCAGCTTTTGTACCGGAATCTTTGTCCAGCCGGATACCACCTCCGCAATCTCATTTTCTCCTACTATCAACTGTTTTTTCGCATTATTTTTCTGGTAGCGCTTCAGTAATTTATCGTATTCTTTTTTACATTGATCCCGCTCCGCCTTGATTTCGGAAGCCTGCTCAAACTGCTGCTGCATCAATGCCTGTTCCAACTGCTCTCCCAGGGCATGGACTTGTTTTTCCAGTTCCGCCTGCTTTTCCGGCACCGGAAATCCCTTGAGGCGCACTTTGGACGATGCCTCGTCAATCAGGTCAATTGCCTTGTCCGGAAGAAAACGGTCGTTAATATAGCGGGCTGAAAATTTTGCCGCGGCTTCCAGCCCTTCATCCAAAATAGAAACCTTATGATGCGCTTCATAATGTCCGCGCAGCCCTTTTAAAATTTCAATTGTCTGCTCTACCGTTGGTTCCTCAACCGTTACCGGCTGAAAACGACGCTCCAGCGCCGCGTCTTTTTCTACATATTTCCGATATTCTTCAATTGTCGTCGCCCCGATTAACTGGATCTCGCCGCGCGCCATCGCCGGCTTTAAAATATTGGACGCGTCAATCGCCCCTTCGGCGCTCCCGGCCCCGATAATGGTATGGATTTCATCGATAAACAAAATAATATTTCCGGCGGATATAACCTCCCGGATCACGCGTTTGATCCGTTCTTCAAATTCCCCGCGGTATTTTGATCCCGCAATCATGCCGGATAAATCCAGCGTGACTACCCTGCACCCGCTGACACTGTCCGGGACGGCGCCGGATACAATCCGCTGTGCCAGCCCTTCTACAATCGCGGTTTTTCCGACGCCCGGTTCCCCGATCAGGCAGGGATTATTTTTTCCGCGCCTGCTTAAAATCTGGATAACACGCTCGATTTCCTGTTCTCTGCCGATTACCGGATCCAGTTCACCCTCCGCCGCCATATTGGTCAGATCTCTGGAATACTGGTTCAGCATAGACGTCCCGTCCCCTTTTCGGCGGATCGGCTTGCCATTTTGGAAATCTTCTTTATAAAGGTTCGTGTCTTCTCCCATCGCCACCAAAATATCGACATACATTTTCTGCAGATTTACATTCATTGTATTCATCAGACGTGATGCCGCGCAATCCATTGATTTTATAATCGCAAGCAGCAGATGCTCGGTGCCGACAGCCTCGCTGTGGAACCGGTCTGCTTCCGCCGCCGCCATATCCAGCAGTACGGCTGTCTTTGGCGTATAGCCATCACGCTCTGCTATGGCAACGGAAGAATCCGACGGCGCGATCAGATCCTCGATCAACTGCATCAACTGCTCTTCTTCCACGCCGTTGTCCATTAAAATCTGTGCCGCTACACCGCTTCCTTCTTTGATCAGCCCCAGCAGAATATGCTCGGTACCTATATAATTATGCTGTAAATTCTTTGATAACTTACCCGCAATATCTAACGCTTTCTGCGCTTTCGCGGTATATGGTCTATGCATTATTCTTCCTCCAAATTTGATATACGCACGAGCGAAAACGTTTGCCGTCCGGTATATGATAACGACGCCCGTGCGTCGGCATTATTTGCGCGCCGTTCTATAAATCGTTCAAATCCATAATTTCCATATCCTCGTCAATCAAACTGCGCCGTTTCCTGTGGGATTTCTTTCCTGCCGGCTTTTCTTCGACCTCCCAGTCGTCCATCGGATCATGCTGCACTGGGTCGGACGGCGGCGCAGGCTCTTCTTCGGCCGGATCCGGTATCGGATTCCTGCGCGTATATTTCATCGAGCGGCGCATGTTTTCTGCCGCAATCTGCACGGGATCCGAAAGATCCGGCCCATCGGCTGCGGCCTGCCCGTTTAAAGCACCCTGCTGCAGACGGCTGTCCCGCTCATACATTTCCTGCTGCATGCGGCTGCCTGGTACGCCCGCCCGCTGCAGCCTCCTGCCTGCTGTATACGTTTCCGTATGCTGTCCGCTTGTTTCTTCCGGGCGGATTGCCGCGGCATCCGGCATTTCCTGTACAAAAGTCCCTGCTTCATACGGCTGTGCATAGGACTGCTCCTGTGAAGCCGGGCCGCCCGTTTCATACGGTATATTCTGCTGCGGGCCGCTGCCTGCTCCATACGGCCGGCTATACATAACACTGCCGTCTGCTGCATACGGCAACTTCTGCGATCCCGCGCCGCCCGCTTCATACGGCAACTTCTGCGATCCCGCGCCGCCCGCTTCATACTGCTTATTCTGTGTTGCCCCACTGCCTGTTTCATACGGCATATTCCGGGCTATGCCGCCGTCCGGCCTGTATGCCATACTCTGGCCGACAGCAGGATCTGTTCCATAGGCCGTATTTTGTGGTTTACGGTTATCTGCCCCATAGGCCAGCCCTTGGCCTTTGCCGCTTTCTGCCGCGTAAGGCATACCCGGGCCTTTGCCGCTTTCTGCCGTGTAGGACATACCCGGGCCTTTGCCGTCGTCCGGCCCATACGGCATACCTTGCGCCATGCCGCCGCTTTCTGTCCCATACGGCATACCTTGCGCCATGCCGCTGCTGTCTGCTCCATACGGCATACTCTGTACCATGCCGCTTTCTGCTCCATACGGCAGATCCTGTACCATACCGCTTTCTGCTCCATACGGCAGATCCTGTGATTTCGTGCCGTCTATTCCATACGGCAGATCCTGTGATTTCGCGCTGTCTATTCCATACGGCGCATTGGAACCAATTCCGCTGTTATGCCCGTATGCTCTATTTTGTCCCATGCCGCTGTCCCGTCCATAAGCTGTGCTTTGTCCCATGCCGCTGTCTGTTCCATACGGCATATTCTGCGAGGCCGGGCGCTTGACACCATGAGACGATTCCTTTGCCGCACGGCTCTCCATCTCATAAGTGATGGTATCCTGCGTTACACGGCTGCCTGTTTCATAGGAAAATTCCTGCGGCGTCTGGCTGTTCGTCATATGCTTCAGACCGGTTGTTTCATACAAATCATCCTGCGGTGCGCGGCCCTGCTGCGTATTGCTTCCGGCTGCGTACAGCGGATACGGCTGTGTCCGGTTTCCCGCTTCGCTGGATGCATAGGTCTGTGTCCGGCTTGCGGCTGTACCCGGTGTATAAGTCTGCGTCCGGCTGTCCGGCTCTTTTTTTTCCTCTCTGCGTTTTTGCGCAAGAGCGGCATTTTCCTGCAGCCTTTGTTCCTGCGGCGACAGCCTGCCGTCTGGCTTTTTTTCATCGGCACGGTCCGGCACAGATGTAAAAGTCCTGGTGATCTTTTTCGATTTTCCTTTGGACTCCTTTTCATCCAGACTCTTTCCGGCCGCCAGCGAGCTTTTGGATATGGCTTCTTCCGGCTGTTTGGATCTTTTTCTTACCCGCCGGTTCTCTACCGCTTCCGTTTCATCGTCGTCATCACGTCCATGCAGCACAATCGCCGTAAAAATAATAATCAGCACTACAATGGCTACCGCAAGCGCCCCGACAATCGTAACGCCGTTTTTTTTCAGCGACGAATATTCATTATAAAGCAGGTTGTATTTTTCTATGGATACTGTGCGCTGCTGTACGGCTTCCGGCTCTTCCTGTGCCTGTGCGTCCGTCTGCACATACCGCATATACGTTCCCTGCGTGCTGTCAAAAAGATACCAGCCGTCGGTACCATCCGCATTCCTGCCATAAATCAAATAAAAATCCTGCATCTGCTGTACGGCCGGATTCTGATAAGCCGCCACACGCTGTCCTTTTGGCAGTTTTACTATTTTTTCCTGATAACCATCCGGCAGTTTTTCTCTGGCGGCGCTGATCAATACAACAAAATTTTCCCCGGTACCGATATATTTAAACCGTTCTACCGCATTTTGTTCCTGGTCATAATAATAAAACCCGGTAGAACCGTTTCCATCCGTATTTTCCATATATACCAGATGCACGCCCGCGGATTCACAATACAGTGTAGAATAATTATTATTTCCGATTTGCAAAGATCCCTGCACAAAAGCGGATGGAATATCCTGGGTGACAGATTCATATACAAAATTATTGGACAACCGATAAGACGCATCGCTTAGCGTAACCGCACCGTCAGCGCCAACCGTCCCCATTAATTTTGCCAGTGTTTTCTTCGAAGGAACGGTTTGATCCTCTTTCGAAGCATCTGCCCCGGAACCTTCTGTTTTGGAACCGCCGGACTCTTTTTTGGAATCCGCCCCTTTTTTACCGGTTTCTGATCCGGTATCTTTTTCCCCGCTATCCGCCGGCTGGTTATTTTCCTGCGGGTCAGAATCCGGCTGTGGTTCGTTTTCCCCCGCCGGCTCCTGGGAATCCGGCTGTGCCTCTCCGACCGTAAGCGTAATCGTATAGACACTATAAGTATTGTCCTGTGCCGAACAGGTAACTTTGATGGTGTTTGCCCCAGGCTGCAGCCCGTCGCGGCCCTCTACGGAAGCTATGGTCGCACCCGCGGCTTCCGGAACCGCCTGTACACTTACAGACGTCACACCTGCATCTACCGTGGACGTATATTCATAAACATCCGGGGAAAATGCAGGACTCAAATCTCCCGGGCTGATATCAAACGCGGAAAGCCTGCTGTTGTTTGCACTGGGTACCTGTGCAGCATGCGCCGCTTCCCGCACACGGATCCCCTGAACCGGGGTTAACATGAGCAGTCCTGTTAATGCAGCAAGCATAAATCGTCTGCTTTTGTATTTTTTCATAGTATTCCTCTGTCCTTTCTATGGTTTCGAAAGCCTATTCATTATCGGAGTTTCAATTCATTACCGATAATTACCGAAATATCAGCTATATATTCTATCACGAATGCTGTCATATTGCAATCTGCCAGATGAAAGCAGACACGATTTCATTATTTTTCCGCCATCGTACGCAGCAGCTTAGGCAGATCCGAAAACGTCTGTATGTTTGGAACCTGCGCATCCACTGTACCGAAACCGTAGGCCGCATGTATAAAATCCGCTCCCCCTGCCAATGCGGACTCATAATCCGCCTGAATATCCCCGACATAAATTCCACGATCTAATCTATGCTTATGGATCATATATGCAATATTTTCGTCTTTCTGCTTTCCGTTATCCCCATAACAGGTAAAATCCTCAATATAGCTTTCCAAATGATAATAGGACAAAAATACTTCTATATAGCCTGCCTGACAGTTACTTACGATATACAGCGGATAAGAACCGGACAATTCCCTGATCGTCTCAGCCACATGCGGATACAGCTTGGCCCCATGTTCAGCCAGATATTCGTTTTCCACCAGACAGCTTTCTGTCATAACGGTGCGCAGTTCCTCCAGGCTGTATTCCGGAAACAACGCCAGCGCCAGCCGGTCCATCGGCATGCCCATGACACGGTACATATCCTCCCTGCTCACACCGCGCCCCAGCTTTGGCAGGGTTACCATGCTCCACGCCTTGGCTACCTGGTCTGTACTGTCCCAAAGCGTTCCGTCCATATCAAATATAATTCCTGTTTTCATCTTTTATTCATTCCTTTCTTTCACGAAGAAGACAGTGTCATACATTCCGCATGGCTGTCCGCACCAAAAATCGACCATTCCGCCGTATTCACAGTTTTTTCATAAAAAAATGCCGCAACCCACTCCACAAACAGATCCTAATCGTGTATAATCAGCTAGAGAGCGGGAATGCTGATGCAAAAGCACACACCTGTATTGATTGTAACATAAAACAATGGATTTTAGAATAGGAGATCTGAAAAATGAGCCAGCAAAAAGTAGACGCATATAAAAAAGAAAAGAGCGGCCGCAAGAAACGGCTGGAAAAAGAAAAACGGGAACGCATGATTTACCGGACAACAGGCTGTATCGCAGGGATTGCGCTGGCAGCGTGGATCGGGTATTCCGTTTATGCCCGGGTAGAGGCAAATAAACCGGTATCGTATACGGAAGTAAATATGGATGCGGTCACGGATTATCTGAGCACATTAGATTAAGGAACTGTCCCAAAATAACTTTTAAATAGTGCGCTGGATTTTTCTTCGAGAGTGCTGCTCAAAAATCAGGCGCATAGCGGGCTATGTAACTGATTTTTGAGCAGTGCTGCCGGAGAAAAAGACAAGCAATAGGAAACGTTATTTTTGAACAGTTGCTAACTTGCAAATCGTCCGCAATATTTTTCTTTGCGCTGCCGAACAAAAGGCAGCGAAGATTGCAAGTCGAACGCTCCTCCCCAGCATTTTTATTGAAAATATTTGGAATACTTGATATCGCCCGCCGGAAATTCCGCCGTGTTCCAAACATGGCGTTCATGCATCTTGTCCGCACCTACGGCAAAATACGTATCACTGATCTTTGTTTCCCCCGTCATCGTATCATCCCATGTACAATCTACATAATAAGAACGGTTTCCGATCTTTACATAATTCCACGCATGCGGGCCGCCGTCTGCCATCCCGCACACTGCCATAGACTGCAGGCCGCATTTTTGCGCCATCAGGTTAAATGCCGCCGCATAGCCCTGGCAGACCGCAGAACCGTTTACAAGCGCTCCATATGCCGTAAACGCATCCTGGTAGCGGCCCGCAGCCAGTACGGCTTGGTTATCATAACTGCAGTTTTGCAGCAGGTAATCATGAATGGCCCTTGCCTTCTTTTTCTCAGACATCCCCGATTTGACGCATTTTTTCACGGCCTTTGCCGCTGCTTTGTCTGCTGCCTTTACTTTCGCGTCCTGTTGTTTTTTTGTAAGGCTGGTGCTTCGGTGATACCCATAGGTCCCGTTTGTACTGCGCCAGACCGATGTATTATAATCATACTCCGGATGCTGCTGGAGTATCCGTCGGAAAATATCGTAGTAGGACGTATCGCTATAGTAACTGGTCGAATATTTCGCGTTTTTCAGTGCCTGGACTGCTGCCTTTTTGGCCGCTGCTTCCGATTTAATCCGCGTAAACTTGGAAAAAGAATCTTTGGGCAGCGCAAACGTATAGGTAACTTTCGTCCGGTCACTGCCTGTGCGCATCGCATAACGGATCCCGCCGGATAACATGCGGTTCTGCGTTTTTGCCGCATCCTGCAGGATATTTTGAATCTGTGCGGGTGTGATGCTGTTTGAAGTGGTAAATGTAACCGATTCCTTACCGTTTTTAATTGCTTTTGCAAAGTTCTGGGCAATCTGGTCTTTATTTAATACATTGGAAGCCGCAGGTGCCTGCACCGGCTTTTGCAGCAGTACGCCCATACACAGCAGCAAGCAGGCCAGCGCCATCCAGATCCGATTGTGTTTCTTCATTCATATTCCTCCATTTCCTCTAAAACTTCCGCAGGCTGTCCGTACCGTCATCGACCGTATTTTCAATCGCTTTGATGACAACATCATAACTATAAGAATCATTGACCTTTACCGTTACACGGTCTCCTGCCTTATGCCCCAAAATCGCTTTCCCAATCGGGGAATCAATGCTGATCATATTTTTCAGCGAGTTCCCGCGCACGGTCGTTACGAGCCGAAACACCTCTGTTTCGTCATCTTCCTCAAAATAAACCGTAACCGTATTATCCAGGCCCACTTCATCGGTACCGGATTCGGATTCAATAATCTGCGCTGTTTTAATCATGCGTTCCAGATACCGGATCCTGCTTTCGTTCTGGTTCTTATCCTTTTTCGCCGCATGGTATTCAAAATTTTCACTGAGGTCGCCATGTGCGCGTGCTTCTTTTACGGCTTCCAGCGCCTGCCTGCGTACGACCAGTTTTCGGTATTCGATTTCTTCCTCCATGCGTTCAATGTCTTTTTTTGTCATTTTATCATGCATGTAAAACCTCCCCCTTTCTGCCTGTTTCTCCTTAGTATAAATTTTCAGAAGCAAAATTGCAATCCTTTCTTGTAGCAAATCCGTTGTATATCCCGCGAAACTCAGACGGGAGAGGCGGTTTATCCGACAAACCGCCTCTCCCATCGTCCGCGAATTTCAAATTATCCCTGCGCAAAAACAAGCCCGCAGCTTAACGAATGCCAAGCACCTTGTAATCCTGTTCTTCCACCGCATTCTTTAATACCGCATCCTCTACTGCTTCCTGCAGCTTTACGACCGCGGTTCCGGCTTCATGGCTGACTACCGCCCCCTCTACCTGCGGAAGCGCTTCCAGGCATTTTTTTACCCTTGCCTCGCAGTGTGCGCACATCATTCCTTCGATTGTCATTGTTTTTTCCATTGTCGTTTCCTCCATTTGCTTTCTATGATAATCCGGGAACCCGGTATTCCCCTTTTGTCTTTTTTTCGGCCTGTCTTTTCTGGCATCGTGTATGGATACGAGATTTAAACGCAGGGCATTTGTCACAACGCAGAAGCTGGACAAACTCATGGCCGCCGCGCCGAACATCGGGTTTAACTGCCAGTGCAGCAGCGGGATCCACACGCCTGCCGCTAACGGTATGCCGATGATATTGTAGATAAACGCCCAAAACAGGTTTTCATGGATATTGCGCAGGGTGGCGCGGCTTAAACGGATCGCTGCCGGGACATCCCTAAGCCTGCTTTTCATCAGTACTACATCCGCAGCGTCAATCGCGATATCCGTTCCGGTCCCAATCGCAATGCCGATATCCGCCCTCGTAAGGGCAGGCGCGTCGTTTATGCCGTCTCCGACCATCGCCGTTTTTCCCTGCTCCTTTAAAGACCGGATCACGCGTTCCTTGCCGTCCGGCAATACGCCCGCAATGACTTCATCCACGCCCGCCTGCCTGCCGATCGCCCTTGCGGTACGTTCATTGTCGCCTGTCAGCATCACAACCCTAAGCCCCATATGCCGCAGCTCGCGCACGGCGTCCCGGCTGTCCTCCTTGATCACGTCCGCTACGGCTATGATGCCGGCTGTCTGCCCGTCCTTTGCAAAAAAAAGCGGCGTCTTTCCCTCTTCCGACAATGCTTTTGACCGGTCGAGCAGTTCCTTTGGCACCTGCGCCAATGTCCGGATCCATTCATAATTGCCCCCGGCCAGGCGCGCGCCCTGGCTGCTTCCTGTCAGTCCGTTTCCCGGCAGGGCGGTAAAATCAACAGCCGCTTCCGTCTGCATCCCTTTTTGCGCCGCATAGTCCAGGATCGCGCCTGCAAGCGGATGTTCACTCTTTTGTTCGAGTGAATGGGCAAGGCGCAGCAATTCTTCTTCGGCCACGCCCTCTGCGGGAATCAAGTCCGTTACATTCGGCGTTCCGTTTGTAATCGTTCCGGTCTTATCCAGCGCAATAATATCCATTTTGCCTGTTTCTTCCAAAGATACGGCTGTTTTAAACATAATTCCGCTTTTTGCGCCGACTCCGCTGCCGACCATAATCGCTACCGGGGTGGCCAGGCCAAGCGCGCAGGGACAGCTAATCACCAAAACGGATATGCCCCTGGCCAACGCAAATCCAATGCCCTCTCCCGCAAGCAGCCAGACAGCCGTTGTGATAATCGCAATCGTAATAACGGCCGGAACAAAGACGCCGGACACGCGGTCGGCTACTTTCGCAATCGGCGCCTTGGTAGCAGCCGCATCACTGACCATACGAATAATCTGTGCTAAGGCCGTATCTTCCCCGACCCTTACCGCTTCGCATTTTATAAACCCGGACTGGTTTACAGACGCGGCAGAAACGCCGTCTCCGGTTGCTTTATCCACCGGAATGCTTTCCCCGGTCAGGGCCGCTTCATTGACGGCACTGGTTCCTTCTATTACAATACCGTCTACCGGAATATGCTCCCCCGGACGGACGACAAAGATATCCCCTTTTTTTACCTGTTCGATTCCTACCTGCACTTCCGCTCCGTCCCGGACAACGACGGCGGTCTTTGGCGCCAGTTTCATCAGGCCTTTTAACGCGTCGGTCGTCTTTCCCTTAGAGCGCGCCTCCAGCATTTTGCCTACGGTAATCAATGTCAGGATCATAGCCGCGGATTCAAAGTAAAACTCATGCATATAGGCCATAACTGCGTCCAGATCCCCGCGCATCTGTGCGTCCGTCATCAGAAACAGCGCATACGTACTATACCCAAACGCCGCCGTAGATCCAAGCGCAACGAGTGTATCCATATTTGGCGCCCGGTGCCACAGGCTCTTGTAGCCGTTGATAAAAAATTTTTGATTGACCACCATAATCACTACTGTCAAAAGAAGCTGCACCAGCCCCATAGCGATATGATTTTCTTCCAGCACGGACGGAAGCGGCCATCCCCACATCATATGGCCCATAGACACATACATCAATAAAAGCAAAAAACCGAGGGACGCGCAAAGACGCTGTTTTAATACCGGCGTTTCATGGTCGGCAAGCGGATCACCCTGCTGCGCGGCTGCTGTCCCGGTACCTGCCTGCGTACTTCCAGCCGTATGGGTTTGCGACGCGCCATAGCCCGCCGCTTCCACCGCCTGGATCACTGCGGATGCCGCTGCCGTCCCCTCCACGCCCATGGAATTTGTCAAAAGGCTCACCGAGCAGGATACAACGCCCGGCACTTTGGATACCGCCTTTTCCACACGCGCACTGCATGCCGCACAACTCATCCCCGTAACTGTATACTGTTCCATATTTCCTCCTGCATTTTCTATCCCATTTCTATATAAACGGCGTAAAATTTCAGCACAATATCATTTGTTTCTGGCCCGCC
>CAJUIH010000097.1 GCA_910586045.1 uncultured Eubacterium sp. | reverse complement strand
GGGCCGCCAGCAAGCCGGGCAAACCGTCTCTTCCAGCGTCCGGCGGGCAAAAATGCAACACCTGATCTGAAGTGCTGCCAATGGCAGCAGCGCATACGAAAAAATTAAAAAAAACAGTTGCATTTTAAAAAATAATGTGGTAAGATATTTTTTGTTCAGGCAGGGAAGCTTGTCTGCAATTTATTTAGTCGGTGTGTCGGAATTGGCAGACGAGGTAGACTCAAAATCTATTTCCGGTAACGGAGTGTGGGTTCAAGTCCCACCACCGGCATTCTGTTTACATACGGTTTTCAAAGAAGTCATGCCGGAAGCCTTGCAAATGCGGGTTTCCGGCATGATTCTTTTGTACTTGGAATCGGAGGATATCACATGTATCAATATCAAATCACAGAACAGGTGATCCGAAAACCAAAGGCCATGTCCGGCCTGCTGAAAAAGCTGATGGTTTTCTTTTCGGTGCTTTTTATCCTGCTTGGAATTATGATTTCGCAGGGGTTTATGCTGCCGGGATTTTTGCTTGTTCTGCTTTATTTTTTTTACGGCGTGCTCAGCCAGCGGGAGTATGAATATGTATTGGAGGGCCAGACGCTTACGGTCAATGTGATCTTGGGGAAACGGTACCGCAGAACGGCTCATGTGCTGATGCTGGGCGCGATGGAAGTAACCGCTCCAAACCGGCACGACGCTGTCGCAAAATACCGGAAAGGCACGGGAACGATTCAGCTTCCGAAATTCGATTATACTTCTTATGAAAAGGATACGCCGTATTATACGATGATTATTGTGGAAAATAAACAAAAAATCAAACTGCTGCTGGATTTAAGTGACGAGATGCTGGGCGCCCTTAAAAAAAATTATCCGGACCGGGTCTATTTATCCTAAAAACGGTAAAATGATTGCATCCGCGTCGGTATTTTATCCGAAAAAGACGTACGGATCGGTTATTTTTATCAGAAAGTTGCATATTACCGCATAGATTTCATCTTTGCATTGATATTTTTAATAAAAACGTATCTGTTTTTAGAAAAATATTATGCAAAGGTGATATTTTTGATTAAATTTGCAATTTATACAATCGAATATGCAAACTTTCCTAAGCTATGAATTGTTATAATATCTTCATAACAAATAAACATTTAAAGGAGGAGAAATATGAAAAAGAAATTTTTGGCAATGGCACTTGCAGGCGTCATGGCATTTTCGTTTACAGCCTGTGGCAGTGATGATTCTTCCGGCAATTCCGGCAGTTCCGATAATACGGGCGACGAAGAAAATCTAGCGGAGGGATCCGCAGATCAAGGAGATGCGGACGGAGAGGACGGCTCTGACGAAAGCGGCTCGGATGAGGGAAGCGCTACCGGCGGAGACAACAAATTGACCGTTTGGGCATGGGATCAGACGTTCAATATTAAAGCCATGAAGCTGGCCGGGGAACTGTACGCAAAAGACCATCCTGGGTTTGAAGTAAATATTGTCGAGACATCTTCCGACGACTGCCAGACAAAACTGACGACCTGTGCAAACGCGGGCGATTACAGCACAATGCCGGATATTGTACTGATGCAGGACAACAGCTACCAGAAGTTTTTGAAGAGTTATCCGGATGCATTTACCGATCTGACAGACTGCGGGATTAAATGGGAAGATTTCGCGCCGTTAAAACAGAGTTATTCTATGGTAGACGACAAGCATTACGGCGTTCCGTATGACAACGGCGTATGCGCGGCTTTCTATCGTACGGATATCCTGAAAGAAGCAGGCTATACGATCGAAGATCTGACCGATATTACCTGGTCGAAATTTATTGAAATCGGTGAAAAAGTCCATGAAAAAACAGGCAAATACCTGCTTACAAGCGAAGCGACCGGCGGCGATACGATCATGCTTATGATCCAGTCCTGCGGCGCAAACTTTGTGGATGAAGACGGCAAGGCATACATTGCGGGCAACGAAATCGGCGCGAAATGCGTAGACCTTTATACCGAAATGGTTCAAAAAGGCGTAGTAAAGCTTGTGAATAACTGGGATGAATATGTTAAGACGGTTACAGACGGCGAAGCGGCAGGTATCGTAAACGGCAACTGGATGAACGGTACGCTGGTAGGGATCGAAGACCAGAAAGGCCTGTGGCAGATTACGACGATTCCGAAAGTAGACGATGTGGAATCCGCAACCAATTACGCAAACAACGGCGGTTCTTCCTGGTATATTACGTCAAACTGCCATGATATGGATCTTGCGAAAGATTTCCTGTTAAATACGTTTGGTTCCAGCACAGCGTTTTATGATACGATTCTTCCGGAAACATCCGGTATCGCATGTTATCTTCCGGCAGGCGAATCAAAAGTTTATAATGAGCCGGTAGAGTTCTACGGCGGACAGCCGATTTACTCTACGCTGGTAGAATATTCTTCCCATATTCCGGAATTTACAAAGACTCCTTATCATTATGAGGCAAGGGAAGCGGTAAATACGGCAATTATTAAAATAACAGAGGGAACTTCGAAAGAAGACGCCTTGCAGGAAGCGCAGGAAACTTTGGAATTTAAGATGACAGAGTAGGCACAGGATTGGATACGGGGGACTCACGGCAGTTCCCCGTATCGGTTCCAAACAAGTTTCAGGTAGAAACAGGCCGTTTTCCATGATAGGAGAGGAGGTATTTTTTTGAACGCGAATAAAAAAGGCATGACGCTCATTGCGAAGCAGCGGGTGGCAGGCTGGGCATTCCTTACACCGGCGACACTGATGATTGCGGTTATGAGTTTTTATCCGATGATCCGGGCGTTTATCATTTCCCTGCAGACCGGAACCGGAGCAAATATGAGGTTTGCGGAACCAATCTTCAGTAACTATATGCGCATTCTAAAGGATAAAGTATTTCAGCAGTCTATTGGCAATACATTTCTATATTTGGTAATTCAGGTACCGATCATGCTGCTTCTTGCAATCTTACTGGCACAGCTTTTAAATAATCAGCAGTTAAAATTCAAAGGTTTGTTCCGTACCTGTGTATTCCTTCCTTGTGCAACCTCGCTCGTATCCTATGCATTGATCTTCCGTTCCCTGTTCGCACAGGAAGGGCTGATTAACAGCATTTTGGTAAAATTACATATATTAGAAAGCGGGTATAATTTCCTCGGCAACGCTACGAGCGCGAAAATCGTTATTATTATAGCGCTTGTCTGGCGGTGGACGGGTTACAATATGGTATTTTACTTATCCGGCCTGCAGAATATCGAATATTCGGTTTATGAGGCGGCCAAAATCGACGGCGCAAACGGCTGGAAAACATTCTGGAGAATCACGGTTCCGCTTTTAAAGCCAACGATTATTATGACCGTAATTACTTCGATTAACGGTACCCTGCAGCTCTTTGACGAATCTGTCAACCTGACCAAGGGCGGGCCGGCCAATACGACGATTACGATGTCGCACTATGTATATAATACCTGTTTTATCAATGTTCCAAACTTCGGCTATGCTTCTGCTATGGCATTTTTGATCTTTGTCATGGTAGCTGTCCTGGCACTGATTAACTTGAAAGTAGGTGATACGCGTGATTAAGAAAAACGATTCCATGATCCAGCGCAGGCTGATTCCTACCTATATTTTCCTTACGATTGTATCTGTGATTTCCGTGTTCCCGCTGTATTGGATGATTGCGGCGGCTACGAATACTTCCACCGAGGTTTCGAGGGGGCGTATCCTGCCAGGTACGCATTTTATGGAAAATTTCAGGAACCTGACCGAACAGCAGCCGCTTTGGCGCGCGCTTGGCAATTCTTTTTTGTATGCGTTTATGACGACGGTGATTTGCCTTTTGATCTGTTCAATTGCGGGCTACGGCTTTGAAATTTACCATGACAAATGGAAAGATAAGCTATTCTCGATTCTGCTGCTTGCCATGATGGTTCCGCAGGTGGCGACCATGGTCCCGTTGTTCCAGATGTTTTCGAAAGCAAAGCTTTTAAACTCTACAGCCGGATTTTTGCTTCCGATGATATCAACGCCGTTTATGATCATGATGTTCCGCCAGAATGCGCGGGCGTTTCCGATTGATATTATAGAAGCCGCCCGGATTGACGGACTAAGCGAGGTCAAGATCTTTTTCCGCATGTTTATGCCGACGATGAAATCGACCTATGCGGCTGCCGCGGTTATTACGTTTATGAATGCGTGGAACTCTTATCTTTGGCCAAAGGTTATTATGACAGACAACGAATCCATGACAATGCCGATGCTTATTGCAAACCTGATTACCGGTTATGTAACAGATTACGGTATGCTGATGTGCGGTGTTTTGTTCTGTTCGATTCCGACGATGATTATCTTCTTTGTACTGCAAAAACAGTTCGCGGAAGGAATTACCGGCGCGGTAAAATAATATGGAAAACGGGGAGCGGCGCAGGCATGCTTCCCGTTTTTAGCATTTGAATCATTGCAATCCGCAGCTACCACCCTTCTTCGTAGTGGATATGGGAAAATTTTAAAAGCTGCTGCTCATAGTTGTCCGGGTTTTTGCGCCATTCATTTGGAGAAATACCCATGACTTTTCGAAAATTGCGGCTGAACGTAGAAAATGTGGAAAAGCCGCATCGTGTAGCAATATCTGTGATCAGGTCGTTTGTCCGTTTTAAATAATCGCAGGCAGACCGGATCCGTACGATATTGATAAATTCCATCGGACCCATTCCCATATAGGCGGAAAAAATTTTGCGGAAATGAGATTCGCTGATGTGGCATTTTTCCGCAAGCATTTCTATTTTGAGCGGATCCATATAATGTGTGGAAATATAATTCAAAGACTGCATAATCGGAACCGTTTCTTTCGGGGGCATCTGGTCTGTCAGCCGGTATTCGTTGTTTTCCCTTGCGATATTGATTAACAGTACGGCGGCTTGCGCTTTTGCCTCGTCCAGATAAAGTTCTTCTTTTTGGCGCATGATTTCAAAAATACTGCGGATGGTCTGTCCGATTTTCGGATGTTCTTTTTCCGTTTTCAGGCAGGCTATGGAATTGATGCGGGAGGCAATGTGTTTGGCGCCCCTGTGGCAGGACTGGTTTAAAAGGGTGTCGACATCGACGAATAAAAATTCCCAACTGCTGATCGTACCAGGGTCGCTGACGGTTGTATGCAGGCAGTTTGGCGGGATAACGGTAAAATATCCGCCGTGATAGCGGTGCTGTTCCTTTCCAAGCACCAGTGTTCCGACTCCGTCATAACAGTAACCGATTTCCAGATAATTATGGAAATGCAGATAGTCGATATCCCTGCCGTAGACCTGCTTCCATTTTTCCCCGATCAGCGCCAGTACCGGAACATTATCCGGCATTTTGTAGTATCTGAATTCGATTTTCGCATTTCCTTTGTTCGCCATGCGTTCCACACTCCTTTTCCCTGTTTTCTCCGGTATGGAAGTATTTCGGGACAGTTCCTGAAAGAAACGCTTCTATGCCCGGGGGGGGGTATCCGCGTCTAATTATACCATAATAGCACAGATAATTCCATAATTTTTAATTTCCGTTGCTTTTGAAAAATGATTGTATTATAATTCACGTGTACCCAAGTTTATATGTAAATATATGGAGGACAATATATGAGTGCCGAATTTAAGCCAATCAGGGAAGGGAAAGTGCGCCAGGTATATGATATCGGAGACAGCCTGGTTATTACGGTGACGGATCGGATATCCGCGTTTGACAATATTTTAGAAAACAAGATACCGGACAAAGGGGCCGTATTGACTAAAATGTCCGCGTTCTGGTTTGACTTTACATCCGATCTTGTGCCGAACCATCTGATTTCCATCTCCGCGGCGGACATGCCTGCTTTTTTTCAGACAGAGGAATTTGCGGGCAGGAGCATGAAATGTAAAAAACTGGAAATGCTTCCGATCGAATGTATCGTGCGCGGCTATATTACCGGGAGCGGATGGGAGAGCTACAAGGAAAACGGGACTGTGTGCGGCATCCGCCTGCCGCAGGGGCTTCAGGAATCCGATAAGCTGCCGGAACCGATTTACACCCCGACGACCAAAGCGGATCTGGGCGCCCATGATGAAGCGATTACCTTTGAAGAGAGCGTGGATATTTTAGAAAAACGGTATCCTGGCAAAGGGGCGTCTTATGCGGCTTCGATCCGTGACTGCACCATTGCATTATATAAAAAGTGCGCGGATTACGCACGGTCGAAAAATATTATTATCGCGGACACCAAGTTTGAATTTGGGCTGGATGAAAACGGTACGGTTGTGCTCGGCGATGAAATGCTGACACCGGACAGTTCCAGATTTTGGCCGCTGGAGGGATACCGGCCGGGGCAGGGCCAGCCTTCCTTTGACAAGCAGTTTGTACGGGACTGGTTAAAGCAAAATCCGGATAACGGCGGGGTGCTTGCGGATGAGGTCGTGCAAAAGACGGCGGATAAGTATAAGGAAGCATATGAATTGCTGACAGGGACAGCGTTTCGTTTATAAAAAGGCCGGAGGATGGTTTGTATGGAAATGAAAGAGGCTTGCGGCGTCATCGGGGTCTATGATTTTGCCGGAAATGACGTTGCTTCGGATATATATTACGGATTGTTCGCGCTCCAGCACAGAGGGCAGGAAAGCTGCGGCATCGCGGTCAGTGATACGAAAGGGCCGAAAGGGAAAGTAGATTCCCATAAGGATATGGGGCTGGTCAACGAAGTATTTGACCCGGAGGCACTCGGAAAACTGCATGGCGACCTTGGAGTCGGGCATGTGCGTTATTCTACGGCAGGCGCGTCTACCAGGGAGAACGCGCAGCCTTTGGTATTAAACTATGTCAAAGGAACGCTGGCTATGGCGCACAACGGCAATCTGATCAATGCGATGGAACTGCGGAAAGAGTTGGAATATACCGGGGCAATTTTCCAGACTACGATTGATTCAGAAGTCATTGCCTATCATATTGCAAGGGAGCGGCTGCATTCCAAAACAGTGGAAGAGGCAGTGCTGCACGCGGCAAAAAAGATCCAGGGCGCATACGCACTCGTAGTCATGAGCCCGCGCAAACTAATCGGCGCCAGGGATCCGTTTGGATTTAAGCCGTTATGTATCGGAAAGCGGGATGAGGCATATATCCTGGCATCGGAATCCTGCGCCTTGGAAACGATTGGGGCGGAATTTATCCGGGATGTGCGTCCGGGTGAGATTGTGACCATTTCGCCGGAAGGGGGCATCCAGTCGGATTTCACCCTTTGCCAGCCGTGCGGAAAACAAGCCCGTTGTGTATTTGAATATATTTATTTCGCAAGGCCGGACAGCCATATTGATACGGTCAGCGTTTACAATTCCAGAATAAACGCGGGACGTTTTCTGGCCCAGGACAGTCCGGTCGAAGCGGACCTGGTCGTAGGGGTACCGGAATCCGGCAATGGGGCGGCGCTTGGCTATTCGATGGAATCGGGCATCCCATATGGGGTTGCGTTTATGAAAAACAGTTATGTCGGACGGACGTTTATTAAGCCGAAACAGTCTTCGCGGGCAGACGGCGTACGGGTCAAACTGAATGTCATAAAGGAAGCGGTAAAAGGGAAACGGATTATTATGATCGACGACTCGATTGTGCGCGGCACGACTTCTGGGAAAATCGTTTCGATGCTGAAAAAGGCCGGTGCGGCGCAGGTGCATGTACGGATCAGTTCCCCGCCGTTTTTATGGCCCTGCTATTTCGGAACGGATATCCCGCAGCGGGAACAGCTTATTGCTTATAACCGCTCACTGGATGAAATCCGTGATCTTTTGGGAGCGGACAGCCTGGGTTATCTAAAGGCGGAGCGTCTGGAAGAAATGGTAGGCGGGCTTTCGATCTGCAAGGGATGTTTTACCGGGACCTATCCGTTAGAACCGCCAAAGGAAGATATCCGCGGCGAGTATTACGACAGGGAACAATAAAAAATGCGAAAGGAGCCGGAATAATGGCAGCAGGTACAGACAGATATACAAGTCCGTTATCCGAAAGATATGCGAGCAGGCAGATGCAGTATATTTTTTCACAGGACAAAAAATTCCGTACATGGAGGAAGCTTTGGATTGCATTAGCGCAGACAGAGATGGAACTGGGGTTAAAAGGAGCGGATGGAAAACCGGTCATTACAGAGGAAATGATCGGGGAATTGCAGGCGCATGCGGATGATATCAATTACGAGGATGCAAAACGCAGGGAACAGGAAGTGCGTCATGATGTGATGAGCCATGTATATGCGTACGGTTTACAGTGTCCGAAAGCGGCCGGCATTATCCATTTGGGCGCAACCTCTTGTTATGTGGGCGATAATACAGACATTATCCTGATGACGGAGGCGTTAAAGCTGGTACGTGTAAAGCTGATTAATGTCATTCAGGAACTGTCCGTATTTGCGGACCAGTACAAAAGCCTGCCGACGCTGGCATTTACCCATTTCCAGCCGGCACAGCCGACGACGGTCGGAAAACGCGCGTCTTTGTGGCTGCAGGAATTTCTGATGGATTTGGAAGATACGGACTATGTAATTCGTTCAATGAAGCTGCTTGGTTCCAAAGGAACGACCGGAACACAGGCAAGCTTCCAGGAATTGTTTCAAAACGATCAGGAAACCATTGACAAGATTGATCCGATGATTGCTGAAAAAATGGGATTTGCGGAGTGCTACCCGGTATCCGGACAGACGTATTCAAGGAAAGTAGATACAAGGGTGGCTAATGTATTGGCCGGTATTGCGGCAAGCGCCCACAAGATGTCCAATGATATCCGCCTGCTGCAGCACCTAAAAGAAGTAGAAGAGCCGTTTGAAAAAAACCAGATCGGTTCTTCCGCAATGGCGTACAAACGAAATCCAATGCGCAGCGAACGCATCGCTTCCCTGGCACGTTATGTGATGATCGATGCATTAAACCCGGCAGTCACATCCGCCGTACAGTGGTTTGAACGGACGTTGGACGATTCCGCAAATAAAAGGCTGTCCATACCGGAAGCATTTCTTGCGGTGGACGGTATTTTGGATTTGTGTTTGAACGTAGTCGACGGGCTGGTCGTATACGACCAGGTGATTACCAAGCATATGATGGCGGAACTGCCGTTTATGGCGACCGAAAATATTATGATGGATGCCGTAAAAAAAGGAGGCAACCGTCAAGAACTGCACGAACGCATCCGCCAGTTGTCCATGCAGGCGGGGGAAAATGTAAAAAAACGCGGGCTGGACAACAATCTGCTGGAGCTGATTGCGGAGGATCCCGCATTCCATCTGACACTGGAAGAACTGCGCGCGAGTATGGATCCGTCCAGATATGTAGGCCGTGCGCCGCTTCAGGTAGAAAAGTTTTTACAGGATATAGTCAAGCCAATTTTGGAGGAAAATAAAGAGCTGCTTGGAGTCAAAGCGGACATTTATGTGTAGGGTATGTTTTGCGTGGATCCGGACGGACCAAACGCCAGTGCGCCGTCCCTGGCGCGGCGGCTTCCTTTTTCGGGCATTCGTGCCCGAAAACCCTGGCCCGCCGGTGGTTAATCTGTTATACATTTGGGTCGGCTTATATTTTCGTTCATGGGTATAAATTATGGAGCGCCCGCTTGATTTGGATTTTGATAAAAAGCATGGAAATGATCACTTTTTGTTGCTGTAGTAGTTATTAATTTATTATAAATTTTTCTCTTATGAGTTGCCAAACAGGGAATGCTTAATTATAATAGAACATAGCCTTTCGGCAGATGCCGCCGTGCCGTGCTGGTGCGGGACATGCGGGCAGCCGGATAGGGAAAAGACAGATGGGAGTAGGATAATGTCAGAGGATTTTAGGGAAGTAGACAGCATCAAAGAGAGCAGGGACGATCAGCCAAACGAAGAGCAGGCCGACAAAAAAAATGAAGCGAACAAAGAGCAGCCGCCTGTGGTTTCCGCAAAAACAACGGACAGCGACAGGGAGGATGACGGCTATGAGGATGTCTGTTATATGTGCCGCCGTCCGGAAAGCGTTGCCGGGAAAATGATTAAAATACCAAATAATATTTGCATCTGTCAGGATTGCATGCAGCGTACGTTTGACGGAATGAACCAGTCGGGATTCCGTTTGGACGATATTTTGGGTCCGATGCAGCATACAGGCGCAAAGATGCCGAATATCAGTATGATTAACCTGACAGACCTGCAGAATATGATGCCGCATACGCAAAAGGTAAAAAAGAAAAAGCCGAAAGAAAAAAAAGAAGCGCCCGTATTAGACATCCAAAATATTCCGGCGCCGCATAAAATAAAGGCAAAGCTGGATGATTATGTCGTTGGCCAGGAGCATGCGAAAAAAGTGGTATCCGTAGCCGTCTACAACCACTATAAGCGCGTAGCCGGCGGCGTACAGGATGAGATTGAAATTGAAAAGTCAAATATGCTGATGGTAGGCCCGACCGGATCCGGGAAAACGTATCTGGTGAAGACGCTGGCAAAGCTTTTGGACGTACCGCTTGCGATTACAGATGCAACTTCGCTGACAGAAGCCGGTTATATCGGCGATGATATTGAAAGCGTCGTATCAAAGCTTTTAGCGGCGGCGGACAATGATGTAGAGCGTGCGGAACACGGCATTATTTTTATAGATGAAATAGATAAAATCGCAAAAAAGAGAAATACCCACCAGCGTGACGTAAGCGGGGAATCTGTACAGCAGGGCATGCTAAAACTGCTCGAAGGAGCGGAAGTGGAGGTTCCGGTAGGGGCAAGCAGCAAAAACGCGATGGTGCCGATGACGACGGTAAATACGAAAGATATTCTGTTTATCTGCGGCGGCGCCTTTCCGGATTTGGACGAAATCATCAAAGAACGGCTGAATAAGGAATCTTCCATAGGATTTAAAGCGGATTTAAAAGATAAATACGACCAGGACGAAAATCTGCTGGCAAAAGTAACGGTAGAAGATATCCGCAAATTTGGCATGATTCCGGAATTTATCGGGCGGCTTCCGATTTTATTTTCCCTGGAGGCACTGACCGAAGATATGCTTGTTCGGATTTTGTCAGAACCTAAAAACGCGATTATCAGACAATACCAAAAATTATTGGAATACGACGAAGTACATTTGGAATTTGACGAAGACGCGCTGCGTGCGATTGCCAGAAAAGCAAAGGAAAAGAAAGTCGGCGCAAGGGCGTTGCGTGCGATCATCGAAGAATTTATGCTGGATATTATGTATGAAATTCCAAAAGACGATAATATTGGAAAGGTGACGATTACAGGCGATTATGTCGAGGGCAGGGGCGGCCCTCTGATTACCATGCGCGGCTGTGCGGGGCTTACGGATTATGCTGCAGGAAAGCGGCTTGGCGCAGGCTGATTTGGCATAGGAAACAACCCAAGAAAAAAGCTGGCGTGCCAGTTACATAGCCCGCTATGCGCCTGATTTTTGAGCTGCACGCTCGAAGAAAAATCCAGCGCACTATTTAAAAGTTATTTCTGAACAGTTACTATGAAAAAGTACTATCCGCATGCCATTTTTATTACTAGTAGTGCCATATTCGTATGGCATGTGGATTTCCTAAGAAACAAGATAGAAAAAAGAACAGGAGAGGAGAAGCAAATGGGAGAATCATCCTATGCGGAGGTTATCGTCCACGATGAAAAGGATGTACAGAAAAAGCAGCTCGGTATCAGCATGACTTTGATTACGATTTTGCTGCTGGTCTATGGGTCCATGTTTCAGGCACTCATTTTGACCGTGGGCATTATTATGGTTCCGGTTACTGTCATTATGATCAAAAATCATTATCGGGAATACGAATATCTGCTGGTATCCGAAGACCTGGAAATTTCTGTGGTTAAGAATAAAAGCAGAAGAAAGAAGCTGCGTTCTTATTCATTAAGTGAACTGCAGTGTATGGCACCGATCCGATCGCACCGTCTGGACGCATACCACAGCAATCCGCAGTTAAAAGTATTTGATTTTTCTTCCGGTAACGAGGAACATGATATTTATGGCATGGTATTTGCCAGTCAGGGCGTCCTGCAGGAATTAAAGGTGGAGCCGACGCAGGCGATGCTGGAGGAGGTTCGTCTGCGCCATGCAAGCGCTTTGCATTTCGATTAGGAATTTTGAAAGGAATCATGTATGACAATTGAGCATATGGCAATGTATGTACAAGATTTGGAAACCGCCAGAGATTTTTTTATCAAATATTTTGGAGCGGTATCCAATGACGGGTACCACAATCCGAAAACACAGTTCCGGTCTTATTTCTTAACATTTGACGATGGAGCCAGACTGGAGATTATGAACCAGCCGGGCATGCAGGATGCAAAAAAGCTCCCGGTACATACCGGATACGCACATTTGGCGTTTCGTACCGGCAGCCGGGAAAAAGTCGACAGCCTGACCCGGGCACTGCTCAATGACGGCTACACCGTACTCAACGGGCCGCGCATAACAGGCGATGGATATTATGAAAGCTGTATCGCGGACATCGAGGGAAATCAAATCGAAATTACAGTTTGACAAGGAAAAGGGGTTGTCGCGCGCGGCAGTCCCTCATTTTCTATTCCATGCTTTGCTGTTTGCAATTCTGTAATGAATATTTTCCTATATGTGCATTGCTATCCGCAGTTCTGCGATTCTTTTTTCTTTTGCCTGTATGTATTGGCGTTCATACAGCTCTTATTGCATGAAATACCGCATAATAGGATCTATTTAAAGAAGTGCTGTACTGATTATTATTCAGGTTTTGTCTGGCATCATCCAGCATTTCCTTTGCACGTTCGAACTGCTGACCATTCCAAAAATTCAACTCTTTTATCATGGCTGAGTTCCTGTCTAAGTATAACCGCAATATCTATATCACTATCTGGCGTAGCATCCATCCTCGCAGTTGAGCCAAACAATATAATCTGCTGGATGTTTTCACCAAATATTCTTTTCAGCTCTCTGACCATTTCTTCTATCAGATAATCCGTCAATACCATAATCTCATCCTTTCCATATAAATTTGTTGGGTTTCCTAAATTACGTCCTAAAAATTCAATAACTGTCCACTTATCAGATACCCCAATGACCTCCTGCTGTCTTTCCCGGTCAAACATTGACATCCCTTTCTTTCATACAGGTAATTTTATGTCACAGGGTCTTCTCATTCTTCTTTCATTAACCAAAAATCGGTCAGACTCAATTGCGGAAAAGCGCTTACATCTACACCATGATTTTCAGGAAACCGTAACATCTGCTCTCTAATATAATTGCATTTCTCTACTATATCTTCTGCAGTGTTCTCACAAAGACAATTGACTATCTGCTGAAATTGTCGTGGATAATATTTGTTAAGTTTCGCTGCATTATCCAGCAGCCATGTTGCGAATGGATGGTCCGCTGTAATGCCTCTTCGCATAAAAGGCTATGCACTGCATATATACTGACGGCTCCAGTCACTTGCAGCCATACAAAACATCATTGGCGGAAACAGATCCATATCCATCTGTCCAGATGAGAATTTTTCATTTCCCTCCATTCTTTTAATGGCCTGTCTTTCCACCCGCCCAAATCAAACCATATAAGTCCAGAACCATCTAATATGTGATACTTGATCATTATGAAATTAATCGCCAATATTGCATATAATGGCAGCTCGGATATTCTGGAACGGCTGACATTCACGATTGGTTTCCAGGCACTTCCTATCAGAAATACCGCAAAACCATTTTCACGATATGGATAATAATTGTTCAAATCGCCCGTTACAACTCCCTGATATACATACGCAATACTTCTATGTTGATATGCAGCCACTATATCCGGACATTTAAATTCTGCAACTGAAAACGTTAACTCTTTTTCTTGCTTTTTATCAT